>NZ_JBJHAI010000004.1:0-199689 GCF_054050955.1 Modestobacter sp. SYSU DS0290 | reverse complement strand
GTGCCTCGATGGTGTCCCAGGCGGCCAGGCTCACCTCCGGGGGGGGGGGGGGGGGGGGGGGGGGCGCCCCCCCGGCGCGCACCACGACCCCCCCCCCCCGGCCCAGCACCGCCACCCCCCCCGGGAGGAGGAGCCGCAACACCCCCCCCCCCCCCCCCCCCCCCCCGCGGGGGGGGCCGGGGGGGGGCCCCCCCCCCCCCCCCGGCCGCGCCCCCCCCCCCCCCCCCGCCCCCCCCCCCCCCCCCCCCACGATCAGCTGACCTGATCCCGGGTGGCCCGGGAGGGGGGTCAGAGCGGGATGTTGCCGTGCGCGCCCCGGCCGGCCGGGGTCTCCGCCAGCGCGGCCACCAGCCGGCGCTTGGTCTCCGACGGGTCGACGACGTCGTCCACGACACCGATCTCGCGGGCCCGGTTCACCCCGCCGGCGATCCGCTCGTGCTCCTCGGCCAGCTGCGCGTGCAGCGCCTCCCGCTCCCCGGGCGGGGCGGCGGCGAGCTTCTTGCGGTGCAGGATGCCGACGGCGGCCTTGGCGCCCATGACGGCCACCTCCGCCCCCGGCCAGGCGAACACCGCGTTGGCCCCCAGCGAGCGGGCGTTCATCGCGATGTAGGCGCCACCGTAGGACTTGCGGGTCACCAGCGTCACGCGCGGCACCACGGCCTCGGCGAAGGCGTGCAGCAGCTTCGCGCCGCGGCGCACCACGCCGTCCCACTCCTGGCCGACGCCGGGCAGGTAGCCGGGGACGTCGACCAGCACGACCAGCGGCACCCCGAAGGCGTCGCACATCCGCACGAACCGGGCCGCCTTCTCCGCCGAGGCGGAGTCCAGGCAGCCGCCCAGGCGCAGCGGGTTGTTGGCGATGACCCCGACGGTGCGCCCGGCCAGCCGGCCCAGGGTGGTCACGATGTTCGGCGCGAAGCGGGGGTGCAGCTCCAGGCCGGGGCCGTCCAGCAGTGCGGCGACCAGCGGCTTCACGTCGTAGGCCCGGTTGCGCTGCTCGGGCAGCAGCGCCATCAGGTCGACGGCCGGCTCGTCCTGCGCGGGGGCGAAGCTGCCCTGGGCGGCCAGCAGCTCGACCGCGGTGCGGGCGGTCTCCAGCGCCGCGGGCTCGGTGTCGGTCACCACGTGCACGACGCCGGAGCGCCGGCCGTGGGTGTCCGGCCCGCCCAGCTGCTCCTGGTCGACGACCTCACCGGTCACCGACCGGACGACGTCCGGGCCGGTGACGAACACCCGGCCGGCCGGGCCCATGATCACCAGGTCGGTGAGCGCCGGACCGTAGGCGGCGCCGCCGGCGGCCGCCCCGAGGACCACGGAGATCTGCGGCACCCGCCCCGAGGCCCGCACCATCGCGGCGAACACCTCGCCGACCGCGTGCAGGGCGGTGACGCCCTCGGCAAGCCGGGCGCCGCCGGAGTGCCAGATGCCGACGACCGGCACCCGCTCGCGCAGCGCGGTGTCGATGGCGTCGACGATGTGCCGGCAGCCGTCGACGCCCATCGCCCCGCCCATGATCGTGGCGTCGGTGCAGAAGGCGATCGTGGGGGAGCCGGCGACGGTGCCTCGCCCGGCCAGCGCCCCGGAGGTGTCGCGGGCGGCCAGCAGCTGCAGCGACCCCGGGTCGAAGAACCGGGCCAGCCGGTCCTCGGGGTCCCGGGGGTCGACCGTGGCGACCGGCGGCGCGGGGGTGGCGGTGGTCATGAGCAGCTCCTCAGAGCGAGTGAGGGTTCGGGGGCCTTCGTCAGGCCGTGGTGAAGACCAGGGCCATGTTGTGGCCGCCGAACCCGAAGGAGTCGTTGAGGGCGGCGGAGAACGAGGCCTTGCGTGCCTCGCGGCGGACGATGTCCAGCGACTGGACGGCGGCGTCGTCGTCGGGGTCGTCGAGGTTCGCCGTGGCCGGCACCAGCTGGTCGCGCAGCGCCAGGATGGTGAAGACCGACTCCAGCGCCCCAGCTGCCCCGAGCAGGTGCCCGGTCTGGCTCTTGGTGGCGGTGACCAGCGGGTGGTCGCCGATGGCGGAGTGGATCGCGGCGGCCTCGGCGGTGTCGCCGATCGGGGTGGAGGTGGCGTGCGCGTTGACGTGGCCGATGTCGGCGGGGGTGAGCCCGGCGTCCCGGATCGCCGCGGCGATCGCCCGGCCGGCGCCCTCGCCCTCGGGGTGCGGGGCGACCAGGTCGTAGCCGTCGGCGGTGGCTCCCGCCCCGGCCAGGCGGGCGTAGACCTGCGCACCGCGGGCCTTGGCGGCGTCGGCGCGCTCGAGCACCAGGGCGCCGGCCCCCTCGCCGAGGACGAAGCCGTCCCGGCCCTTGTCGAAGGGCCGGGAGGCACGCTCGGGCTCGTCGTTGCGGGTGCTCATCGCGCGCATGGCGGCGAAGCCGGCCATCGGCAGCGGGTGGACGCAGGCCTCCGTGCCGCCGACGACGACCATGTCGGCGCGGTCGAACCGGAGCAGGTCCAGGCCCCAGCGGATCGCCTCGGCGCCCGAGGCGCAGGCGCTCACCGGGGCGTGGACGCCGGCCTTGGCACCGACGGCCAGCCCCACGGCGGCGGCCGGGCCGTTGGGCATGAGCATCGGGATGGTGAAGGGGGAGACGCGCTTGGGGCCCTTGGCCTCCAGGACGTCGTCCTGGTCGAGCAGGGTGACCGCACCGCCGATGCCGGTGCCGAAGACGACGGCGATCCGCAGGGGGTCGACGCCGGAGTCGGCACCGCCGGCGTCGCGCCAGGCCTCCTCGGCGGCGATCACGGCGACCTGCTGGCTGCGGTCGAGGCGGCGGGAGCGGACCCGGTCCAGCTGCTCGGACGGCTCGACGGCGAGCTGCGCGACGAGCTGGGCGGGGAAGTCCGCCGCCCAGTCGTCGGTCAGCCGGCTCACCCCGGACCGGCCGGCCAGCAGTGCCTCCCAGGTGGAGGCGACGTCACCACCGAGGGGCGTGGTGGCGCCGAGCCCGGTGACGACGACGTCGGCGGTGGGCGTGCTCATGAGTTCCTCCTGGGACTGGCTGGCCGGACGGCCGGGGGCAGAGCGGATGGAACGGCCACCCTTCAGGGGCCCGCGCCGAGCCTGCGAGGCGTGGGGGGAAGGGTGGTCCTGCTACTGGTTCTTCTCGATGTAGGACATGGCGTCACCGACGGTCTTGATGTTGCCGAGCTCGTCGTCGGGGATGGCCACGCCGAACTTGTCCTCGACGGCGGTGGCGATCTCCACCATCGACAGCGAGTCGACGTCGAGGTCCTCGGTGAAGGACTTCTCGGGGGTGGCGTCGGCCGGGGCGACGCCGGCCACCTCCTCCAGGATCTCGGCGAGGCCGGCCTGGATCTCTGCGGTGCTGGGCACGCGGGGTCCTCTCTCTGACTGGGGGATGGCGGGGCCGGGTGGCTCCGCCGTCGACCGGGACGGGCGTCCCGGCGAGGTCACTGGTGTATCAGGGCAGGCGGAGCACCTGGCCGGCGAAGGTCAGCCCGGCGCCGTAACCGAGCACCAGGGCCAGGTCACCGCTCTCGGCCTCGCCGGACTCCACCAGCGCGGTGAGCGCCAGTGGGATCGAGGCGGCGGAGGTGTTGCCGGACTGCACGATGTCGCGGGCGATGACGGTGTCCTCGCCGAAGCCGAGCTTCTTGGACATCGACTCGATGATCCGCAGGTTGGCCTGGTGCGGGGCGAAGACGTCGATGTCGGCGGCGGTGACGCCGGCGGACTCCATCGCCTCCTCCAGGGTGGCGGTGAGCCTGGTGGTGGCCCAGCGGTACACGGCCTGGCCGGCCATCGTCATGGTCGAGCGGCCGGCGGCGATCTCGATGGCGGTGTACTGGTCGCCGTCGCTGCCCCAGGCGACCGGTCCGATGCCGGGCTCCTCGGACGGCCCGACCACTGCGGCGCCCGCGCCGTCGGCGAAGATCACCGCGGTCGAGCGGTCGGTGAGATCGGTGACGTCGGTGAGCCGCTCGACGCCGACGACGAGGACGTGCCGGGCGTCGCCGGCGCGGATGGCGTCGGAGGCCATGCCCAGCGCGTAGCAGAACCCGGCGCAGCCGGCGTTCAGGTCGAACGCGCCCGGCCGGGGGATGCCCAGCCGGTGGGCGACCTGCGGGCCGATGCCGGGGATGGGGGCCTGCAGGCTGGCGCTGGCCACGATGACCAGGTCGACCTGGTCGGGGGCCAGTCCGCTGGCCGCCAGCGCCTTGCCGCCGGCGGCCACGGCCATCTCGACGAGCGTCTCGTCCTCGGAGGCCCAGCGGCGCTCGGCGATCCCGACCCGGGTCTGGATCCACTCGTCGTTGGTGTCCATGACCGTCTCGAGCTCGGCGTTGGTGACCCGACGCCGCGGCCGGTAGCCGCCCAGGCCGAGGATCTGTGCGCCGGGCGCCCCCTCACGCAGCTTGATGGTGCTCACGGCTGGACCTCCGGGTAGAGACGGGCGATCGGGTCACCGGCGTCGACGAGGTCGCCGTCGGCCACCAGCCACTCGGCGAGGACGCCGTCGTAGCCGGCGGAGACGTGGACCTCCTCGCGGCGGCTGCGGATGCAGCCGAGCGGGGTGCCGGCCGGCAGGTGGGTGCCCTCGGCGACGTCGGCGGGGTTGACCGTGCCGCGGGCGGGGGCGACGACGACCCGCCAGTCGGGGGAGTGCTCGGCCTCGGCGCGCCCGCGCTCGGCGGCGATGAGCTCCCGTGCACGGTCGAGGTCGGCGGGCTTGGAGAGCGCCAGCACCTCGATGTCGGCGCCCTTCCACTCGCGCTTGGCCAGGCCGGCGAGTGCACCCGCCGGCGGCAGCTCCAGGACGGCGGTGACGCCGAGGTCGCGCAGGGTGGCCAGGCACGCGTCGAAGCGCACCGGGCTGGTGACCTGGGTGACCAGCCGGGAGAGCACCTCGGCGCCGGTGTTGACCGCGGCGCCGTCGGCGTTGGACAGCAGCAGCCGGCTCGGGTCGGCCGGGCGCAGGCCGCCGACCAGGCCCTCGAGCTCCTCGCGGGCGCTGGCCATGTAGGAGGTGTGGAAGGCGCCGGCCACCGACAGCGGCATGATCCGCGCCTTCTCCGGCGGGTCGGCCTTGAGCGCGGCGAGCCCGTCCAGCGACCCGGCGGCGACCACCTGGCCACCGCCGTTCATGTTCGCCGGGGTCAGCCCGTGCCGCTCGATCGCGGCGAGCACCTGCTCGGGGTCGCCCCCCAGCACCGCGGACATCCCGGTCGGGGTCTGCGCGCAGGCCCGGGCCATCGCCCGGCCGCGCACCGCGGTCAGCGCGATCGCCGCCTCGACGGAGAGCACCCCGGCCAGCGCGGCCGCGGTCAGCTCGCCCACGGAGTGCCCGGTGATGACGACGTCGCGGCCGGTGGCGGGTGCGTGCACCACCGGACCCGGCATCCCGCCGAGCTCGCGGGCGATGAACAGGCTCATCGCCACGACGAGCGGCTGGGTGACCGCGGTGTCCTTGATCGCCTCGGCGTCCCCGGTCGTGCCGAGCTCCAGCAGGTCGGCGTCGGCGATCGCCCCGGCCCAGCGGAAGAACGGCTCCGCGCCGGGGAGGTCGAGCCAGTCGGTGAGCATCCCGGGCTTCTGGGCACCCTGTCCGGGGGCGAGAACGGCCAGCACGTGACAACCCTGGCAGGTGCCGGGCCCCGGCGGAGCCGGAAGACCCACGAATTACCGCGGTCGGTCTTTGGAGGAACCCTCCAAAAGAGGGTCCTCAAACCGCTTCCAGCAACCGGCTGTGGTGGGCGAGGCCACAATGGCCGGTCGGCTCAGTGCCAGAGCGAGCGGGCGCCCTCGAGGCGGGTCAGGGCCAGCGCCAGCTGCAGGGTCCACGCCCCGCGCGGGTCGGTGATGGAGCAGCCGGTCAGCTCGGTGGCCCGCTTGAGCCGGTACCGGACGGTGTTGGGGTGCACGAACAGCGCCCGCGCCGTCCCCTCCAGGTTGCCGCCGTGGGCGAGCACCGCCCGGACGGTCTCCAGCACCTCCCCGCCGGCGGCCTCCAGCGGGCCGGCCACCCGCTCGGCCAGCGCCGTCCGGGCCACCGGATCGCCGTCGAGGGCACGCTCGGGCAGCAGCGCCTCGGCGTCCACCGGGCGGGGTGCGTCCGGCCAGGCCGCCGCGGCGCGCAGCCCGGCGAGCGCTGCGGCCGCGGACTCCCCGGCGCGGGCGAGCGAGTCGACCTGCGGGCCGACGACCACCGGCCCCGGGCCGAACTCCCGGCACACCCGCTCCGCCACCTCGGTCAGCCGGTCGACGCCACCCAGGACCACCACCAGCTTGTCCGCGTGCACCCCGACGAGCACCTCGCTGCGCAGCGAGCGGGCCGCGCGCCGGACGCCGGCGCGGGAGTCCCGCTCGGCCGGGGGCGCGGCGCCCACCAGCACCAGCACCGGGCCGGTGGTGGCCCAGCCCAGCGCGGCCGCCCGGCCGGGCAGCTCCTCGGAGCGGTCGCCGCGGACCAGGGCGTCGACGACCAGGGCCTCCAGCCGGGCGTCCCATGCGCCGCGGTTCTCGGCGAAGCTGGCGTAGACGTGCGCGGTCGCGAAGGCGACCTCGCGGCTGAACTGCAGCACCGCCAGCCGGAGCGGTTCGGCCTCGCCGGGCTCGGCGACCTGGCCCACCCGGGCCTCGACCACCTCGACGGTGACCTTGATCAGGTCGACGGTCTGCTTGAGCGGGACGGCGCGGGCCAGCTCCCGCGGAGCGGCGCCGAAGACCTCGCCGGTCAGCCGGGGCGGCCGGCCGGGGTTGCGGCACCACTCGACCAGGGAGGCGATGCCCGCCTGGGCGACCAGGGTCACCCAGGACCGCTGGTCGGCCGGCATCGCCCGGAACCAGGCGAGCTCCTCGTCCATCCGGGCGACCGCCTGCGTGGCCAGCGAGCCGGAGGCGCGCTCCAGCCGGCGCAGCGTCGCCTCGGACGGGCGCACGCGCGTGGGACGCGCCGGGGTGGTGTCCTCCACGGCGGCAAGGGTGTCACGGCGGCGTCGGTCGGGGACCCTGGAGCCCGTGCACACACCTCATCCGGACCTGGTGGCAGCGTGAGCGGGCTCGACTCGCGGGTGCTGCTGGACCCGGCCGACGGTTCGCTGGGCCCGCTGCTGCGGCTGGCCGACGACCGGCTGCCCGGGGGAGCGGGCTACGGCCGGCACGCCCACCGGGACGTCGACGTGGTCGCGGTGGTGCTGCGCGGCTCGGTGCGGCACGCCTGGGGCCGGGAGGCGGTGGCCGGCCCGGGCGACGTCGCGGTGCTGCGCGCCGGCCGCGGCCTGGAGCACGACGAGGTGGCCGGGGCCGACGGCGCGCACGTGGTGCAGACCTACCTGCGCGCCGCCGCGCCCGGGGCGACGCCGGCGCACGACGTGCTGCTGCGCCCCACCGGCTGGGTCGACCTCGGCCGCGCCGACGCCCGGTTGTGGCTCGGTACGGCCGGACCGGACGTGCCCGCCGGGCTGCGGGTCGTCGTGCGGGACGACGAGGTGACGGCCGCCGTCGGGGAGGGGTCGGTACCGGGTCCCGGCGTCGTCCTGGTCTGGCGGCTGGACGCCGCCCGGCCCGCCTGGGCGGACTGAGCTACCCCGGGTGGTGAGCCTTGCTACAGACTGGCTCGCATGCCTGCCGACGCACCCGCCGCTGACCTGTTCGCCGCCGCCCGCGCCGACGCCGACCGGACCCTCGACCTGCGTCGCCGGTTGCACCGCCGTCCGGAGATCGGCCTGCACCTGCCCGAGACCCAGGCCGCCGTCGTCGAGGCCTTCGCCGGCCTGCCGGTGGAGCTGACCACCGGCACCACCACCAGCTCGGTGGTCGGCGTGCTCCGCGGCGCCCGGCCCGGGCCCACCTACCTGCTGCGCGCCGACATGGACGCGCTGCCGGTGCAGGAGGACACCGGGCTGCCCTTCGCCTCCGAGGTTCCCGGGGTGATGCACGCCTGCGGCCACGACACCCACGTGGCGATGCTGCTCGGCGCGGCCCGACTGCTCGCCGAGCGCCGCGACGCCCTCGCCGGGCAGGTCGTGTTCATGCTGCAGCCGGGGGAGGAGGGCTTCCACGGGGCCCGGTTCATGCTCGAGGAGGGGCTGCTGGACGCCGTCCCCGAGGCGCCGGTCAGCGGGGCGTTCGCGCTGCACATCTCCACGATGTTCCCGACCGGGACGATCAACGTCCGGTCCGGCCCGATGATGGCCTCGGCCGACCAGTGGACGATCACCGTCCACGGCCGCGGGGGGCACGCCTCCACCCCGCACCTGGGCGCCGACCCGGTGCCGGTGGCCGCCGAGATCGTGCTCGCGCTGCAGTCGATGGTGACCCGCACCGTCGACGTGTTCGACCCGGCCGTGGTCACCGTCGGCCACCTGGAGGCCGGCACCACCGACAACGTCATCCCCGACTCGGCGCTGCTGCACGGCACCATCCGCACCCTGTCGGCGGAGCGGCGCGCGCAGGTGCTGGCGGCGGTGCAGCGGGTCGGCGAGCACGTCGCCGCCGCCCACGGGCTGACCGCGGTGTTCGAGCGGATCGAGGGCTACCCGGTCACCGTCAACGACGCCGGCGTCGCGGCCGCGGTCACCGGGACCGCCGCCGCGGTGCTCGGCGCGGACGCCAGTCGGGTGATGCCGGTGCCGCTGATGGGCGCGGAGGACTTCTCCTACGTGCTGGAGCGGGTGCCCGGCGCGATGGCCTTCCTCGGCGCCTGCCCGCCCGACCTCGACCCGGCGACCGCCCCGGGCAACCACTCGAACCTGGTGGTCTTCGACGAGGACGCGCTGCCCGCCGGGGCGGCCCTCTACGCCCAGATGGCGCTCACCGCCCTCGCTGGCTGACCTGGGTCACGCCGGTCCACCTGACGTTGAGCCGCGCCGCGGCACGGCTCAACGTCAGGTCGCGCGGCTCCACCCGGGCGCCGGCCGACCGGGAACGCGGAACGGCCCGCCTCCCGTGCGGGGAGACGGGCCGTTCACGGCGCCTGACGGCGTCAGGTGGCCGGGTGCTCGTCCGTCCGCTCCTCGGCCGGGGCCTTCTCCTCGTCGCCGACCTGGTACTTCTCGACCGCCTGCCGGACGACGTCGCGCTCGATCTCGCCGCGCTGGGCCAGCGACGCCAGGGTGCGGACGACGATCGACTCGGCGTCGACCTGGAAGTGCCGGCGCAGCGCCGGGCGGGTGTCGGACAGGCCGAACCCGTCGGTGCCCAGCGACGCCAGGCCACCGGGCACGAACGGCGCGATGAGGTCGGGGACCGCCTTCATCCAGTCCGACACCGCCACGATCGGGCCGGGGGCGTCGGTCAGCTGCCGGGTCACGAACGGCACCCGGGGCTCCTCGGCCGGGTGCAGCAGGTTCCACTCGTCGGCCTCGACGGCCTCCCGCCGCAGCTCGGTCCAGGAGGTCACCGACCACACGTCGGCGGACACCCCCCAGTCGTTGGCCAGCAGCTCCTGCGCCCGCAGCGCCCACGGCACGGCCACCCCGGAGGCGAGTACCTGGGCCTTGGTGCCGTCCTCCAGCTGCGGACCCTCGGCGTAGCGGTACATGCCGGCCAGCAGGCCGGTGACGTCCAGGTCCTCGGGCTCGGCCGGCTGCTGGTAGGGCTCGTTGTAGATCGTCAGGTAGTACATGACGTTCGGGTCACGGTGCCCACCCAGCGGCGCGCCCGGGTCGTTGCCGTACATCCGGGCCAGGGCGTCCTTGGTGATGTGCCCGACCTCGTAGGAGAACGCGGGGTCGTAGGTGACGACGGCGGGGTTGGTCGCCGCCAGCAGCAGCGAGTGCCCGTCCTCGTGCTGGAGGCCCTCACCGTTGAGGGTCGTCCGCCCGGCCGTGGCGCCCAGCAGGAAGCCGCGGGTCATCTGGTCGGCGGCCGCCCAGATGGAGTCGGCGGTGCGCTGGAACCCGAACATCGAGTAGAAGATGTAGATCGGGATCATCGCCTCGCCGTGCGTGGCGTAGGAGGTGCCCGCGGCGATGAACGACGCCGTGGAGCCGGCCTCGTTGATCCCCTCGTGCAGGATCTGCCCCTGCTCGGACTCCTTGTAGGCCAGCATCAGCTCGCGGTCGACCGAGGTGTAGTTCTGCCCGTGCGGGTTGTAGATCTTCTGCGTCGGGAAGAGCGAGTCCATCCCGAAGGTGCGGGCCTCGTCGGGGATGACCGGCACGAACCGCGGACCGAGCTCCTTGTCCTTGATCAGCTCCTTGAGCAGCCGGACGAAGGCCATGGTGGTGGCCACCTCCTGCTTGCCCGAGCCGCGCTTGAGGACGTCGAAGGCCTTGTCCTCCGGGGTCTTCAGCGGCTTGTGCTCCGAGCGGCGGCGCGGCACCGAGCCACCGAGCTGGCGGCGCCGCTCGAGCATGTACTGCATCTCGGGGGAGTCCGGGTCGGGCTTGTAGTAGGGCGGCAGCGTCTTGTCCAGCTGCTCGTCCGGGATCGGGATCTCCAGCCGGTCGCGGAAGCCCACCAGGTCCTCGGCGGTCAGCTTCTTCATCTGGTGCGTGGAGTTGCGGCCCTCGAAGTGGCTGCCCAGCGTCCAGCCCTTGATGGTCTTGGCGAGGATGACCGTCGGCTGGCCCTTGTGGTCCATCGCGGCCTTGTAGGCGGCGTAGACCTTGCGGTAGTCGTGCCCACCGCGGGCGAGCTGCCAGACCTCGTCGTCGGTCATGCCCTCGACCAGCTTGCGGGTGCGCGGGTCGCGGCCGAAGAAGTGCTCGCGGACGAAGGCGCCGTCCTCGGCCTTGTAGGTCTGGTAGTCGCCGTCCGGCGTGCTGTTCATCAGGTTGACCAGCGCACCCTCGCGGTCGGCGGCCAGCAGCTTGTCCCAGCCGTGGCCCCAGATCACCTTGATGACGTTCCAGCCGGCGCCGCGGAAGAACGACTCCAGCTCCTGGATGACCTTGCCGTTGCCGCGGACCGGGCCGTCGAGGCGCTGCAGGTTGCAGTTGATGACGAAGGTGAGGTTGTCCAGCTCCTCACGCGCGGCCAGCCCGATCGGGCCCAGCGACTCCGGCTCGTCGGTCTCGCCGTCGCCGAGGAAGGCCCACACGTGCTGGTCGGCGGTGTCGGCGATGCCGCGGTTGTGCAGGTAGCGGTTGAACCGTGCCTGGTAGATCGCGTTCATCGGGCCCAGGCCCATGGAGACGGTGGGGAACTCCCAGAAGTCCGGCATCAGCCGGGGGTGCGGGTAGGACGACAGCCCGCCGCCGGGGTGGCTGACCTCCTGACGGAAGCCGTCGAGCTGGTGCTCGCTCAGCCGGCCCTCGAGGAAGGCGCGGGCGTAGATGCCGGGGGAGGCGTGCCCCTGGAAGTAGATCTGGTCGCCGCCGCCGGGGTGGTCCTTGCCGCGGAAGAAGTGGTTGAAGCCGACCTCGTAGAGCATCGCCGACGACGCGTAGGACGAGATGTGACCGCCGACGCCGATCCCCGGCCGCTGCGCGCGGTGCACCATGATCGCGGCGTTCCAGCGGATGGCGTGGCGGATCTTCCGCTCGGCCTCCAGGTCGCCGGGGAACCACGGCTCCTGCTCCGGCGGGATCGTGTTGATGTAGTCGGTGCTGCGGAGCGCGGGGACGCCGACCTGCTGCTCGCGGCTGCGCTCGAGCATGCGGAGCATCAGGTAGCGCGCGCGGTTGCGGCCGGCGTGGTCGACGACCGCGTCGAGGGACTCCAGCCACTCCTGGGTCTCGTCCGGGTCGGTGTCGGGGAGTTGGCTGGCCCGCCCGTCGGTGATGACCGCGCGGGGGGTGCCGGTGGTGCGGGCGGGGTCTCCGTCCGACTGCTGCGGTGCGCTCATGCCCCACATCGTCCCCTGTCGGGGTAGCGCGCGTCACGCGCCCCGCCCGACGCGTCCTGCAGGACGGGATCCGGGGGCTCCCGGAGCGGCCCGGGACGGGGCGGCGGGCACCCGATGAGCCGGTCGGCTATCGCTCGGGGCCCCCGAACCAGCAGACTGTCGGTCCACCGGCACCGCGCGGGGCGTGTGACCGTGCGCCGGAGCGCCGGAACCGATCTACTGGGACACATGGAGGACGAGCAGGGATGAGCGTCGACTCGGGCAGCACCAGCATGGCTGCCCGGCTGGGGATCAAGCCGGGCATGGTCGTGCAAGAGCTCGGCTGGGACGAGGACGTCGACGACCAACTGCGCGACTCCGTCGAGGAGCTCTCCGGCAGCGAGATGGTCGACGAGGACTCCGACGAGGTGGCCGACGTCGTCCTGCTGTGGTGGCGGGAGGAGGACGGCGACCTGATCGACGCCCTCGTCGACTCGATCGCCGCGCTGGCCGACGACGGCGTGGTGTGGCTGCTGGTGCCCAAGTCCGGGCGTCCCGGCCACGTGGAGCCCGGTGACGTCACCGAGGCCGCCCCGACGGCCGGGCTGCAGCAGACCTCGAGCATCTCCGCGGCCAAGGACTGGTCGGGCATCCGCCTGGTCACGCCCAAGGCCGCCCGCCAGCCCCGCCGCTGAGGAAGGACCCCGTCCTCCTCATCCCTCGCACGCTCGGGACGAGCCTCTGGACGGGGCCGACGGCGGGGCCCTGCGAGGGGGCCGTTCCAGCACGTCAGGCGCTGCGGCAGGATCGGGGGCGTGAGCCTCTCCGTCGGTGACGTCGCGCCCGAGTTCAGCCTGCCGGACCAGGACAAGCAGCCGGTCTCGCTGAGCGGGCTGCGCGGCTCCCCGGTGCTGGTGGTCTTCTACCCCTTCGCGTTCTCCGGCACGTGCACCGGCGAGCTCTGCCAGCTGCGCGACGACCTCGCCACCTACAGCGCGGCCGGCGTCCAGGTCGTGGCGATCTCCACCGACCCGGTGTTCAGCCTCAAGGCCTTCCGCGAGAAGGAGGGCCTGCAGTTCCCGCTGCTGTCGGACTTCTGGCCGCACGGGGCGACCGCGCAGGCCTACGGGGTGTTCAACGAGCGGGCCGGGATGGCGCTGCGTGGCACCTTCCTGGTCGACGCCGAGGGCGTGGTCGCCTTCACCGAGGTCAACCAGCCCGGTGACCCGCGGGCGCAGTCGGGCTGGAAGGACGCGGTGGCCCGGCTCGCCGCCTGATCCCGGTGGCCGGGCCGGGCACCTAGGCTGGCCACACGGGCGCGTAGCTCAGCGGGAGAGCTCTCGCCTTACAAGCGAGCGGTCGCAGGTTCGATCCCTGCCGCGCCCACCGGCCTTCTGGAACCGGTTCGTCACCCTCCCGGGGTGGCCCGGCTCAATGCGACGCACGGCACAGCCGATGGCAGTGTCGTGCTGCACAGACGGACGACGACGCGACGCCGCCCCCGCCCGGGCCTCGGCCGCGGTGTCCCGCTGTGGGTCTACCTGACCGCGCTGACCGTGGTGCCGTTGCTCGGTGCGGCCGCCCTCACCACGGCGTTCACCCGGGCGAGCATCGCCGAGGCGGCCAGCGCTGCCCGCGCCGAGGAGGCGGTCGGGGCGCTCGCGCACCTGGACACCGCACGCAGCAGCGTGGAGCAGGAGATCCTGCCGACGCTGGCGCTGGCCGTCATCGACCGGCCCGGCACCGCCTCTGCCCTGGGGCTGCCCGTCTTCCTCCTGGCCCAGCAGCGCTCGACGGCGCTGGAGACGCTGCAGACCGCCCGGGAGACCACCGATCAGGCCCTCACCCAGTCCGCGCGCGGCACCTACGGCGCCGACGCGGCGGTGCGGGTGCGCGCCCAGCTGGCCACGCTGCGCGAACGGGCGGACACCTTCACCGTGACCGTCGAGGGCATCTACCTCGGCTACCTGGCCATCTCCAACGACCTGGTGCAGACCCAGCGCGCGGTGGCCTCCGAGGCCAGCGCCGAGGGGCTGCCGGCCCGCACCCAGCGGGCCATCCAGGACGTGCAGATGGTGGCCCAGCTGGCCACCACCGCGAGCCGGCAGACCCCGCTCTACCTGGGGGCCGTGTTCGGTGACAGCGGCACGCTGATCGGCTCGCAGCTGGCCTGGGAGACCGGGTGGCTGGCCTACAACGACGCCCAGGAGCAGATGGAGGCCCTGTCCCAGCCGTCCCTGCAGGCCGCCTGGCGGGAGGTGCGCGGCGCGGACGTGTCGATGACGCTGGACCAGCTGCTCGGCCCCACCGGCGACGGCGGCCGGCCGGCGGCGCCCGACGTGGCCCGGATGGTCTCGCTGCTGTTCCAGAGCAGCGACCGCGACGGCCTGCTCAGCGGGCTGGTGCACACCGCCGCGGACGCCGCCCGCGCCTCGGCGGCAGCCGACCGGGACCAGGCGGTCGACCGGCGCAACCGCACGCTGGCCGCCGGCGTGGTCGTGCTGCTGGCCTCCCTGCTCACCGTGGCGCTCGTCGGCCGGGCGGTGGCCCGGGCGCTGCGCGACCTCGCCGGGCAGGCCGGGCAGGTCAGCGAGGGGTCGCTGGTGCAGGTGCAGGTGGCCGGACCGCGCGAGGTCCGCACCGTCTCGGCCGCGCTGGCCTCCGCGGTGGCCAGCCTGCGCCGGGTGCAGGAGCAGGCCCGCGCCGTGGCCCGGGGCGACCTGGACAACGCGCTGCTCGCCGAGCCGCTCCCGGGGCCGCTGGGCGAGGTCGTGCACGCCTCGGTCCGCCAGATCGTGAGCTCGGTGCGCCAGCGCGAGGAGCTGCAGTCCGCGCTGGCCCACCGCGCCGCCCACGACCCGCTCACCGAGCTGCCCAACCGCGCCCAGGCGATGCAGCTGACCGAGTCGGCGCTGTTCCGTGCCCGCCGCTCCGGTGCGATGACCGGGCTGCTCTTCGTCGACCTCGACGGCTTCAAGGCCGTCAACGACACCCACGGCCACGCCAGCGGCGACGAGGTCCTGCGCACCGTCGCGGGCCGGCTGGAGGCAGCCGTGCGCTCGGGGGACGTCGTCTGCCGGCTGGGCGGGGACGAGTTCGTCGTCCTGGTCGAGCCGGTGGAGACCGAACGCGACCTGCTCGAGCTCGCCGAGCGGCTGATCGCGGTGGTCAGCCAGCCGATCGTCACCGCCGACCACGAGCTGCGGGTCGGGGCCAGCATCGGCGTCGCGGTCAGCCGGGACGCCACCACCGACGCCGACGTGCTCTTCGCCGAAGCCGACGCGGCGACCTACCGGGCCAAGCGGCACGGCCGCGGCCGGGCCGAGGTCTTCGACGAGACGCTGCGCGCGCAGCTCGCCGAGCGGGCCGAGCTGGAGGCGGCGGTGGCCTCGGGGCTGGCCGCGGGGGAGATGCTGCTGCACTACCAGCCGGTGGTCGACGCCCGGACCGGGCAGCTCGCCGGCTTCGAGGCGCTGGTCCGCTGGGACCGGCCCGGGGTCGGCATGGTGGCTCCGGACGTGTTCGTCCCGGCCGCCGAGGGTTCCCGGCTGATCTGCGACCTGGACCGCTGGGTGCTGCACGAGGCCACCCGGCAGCTGGCCGAGTGGCGCCGCAGCGTGCCGCTCCTCCCGGGGCACCCGGAGCCGACGGTGGCGGTGAACATCTCCGGCCGGCACCTCGCCGACCGGCAGGTCGTCACCGACGTCGCCGACGCCCTGGCCGCCTCGGGTCTGCCGGCCCACCTGCTGGTGCTCGAGGTGACCGAGACCGTGCTGGTCGACGACCCGGTGGCGATCGACCACCTGGTGGCGCTGCGGGAGATGGGCGCGGCGATCGCCATCGACGACTTCGGCACCGGCTACACCTCGATCGGGCAGCTGCGGCACATGCCGGTGGACACCCTGAAGATCGACCGCAGCTTCGTCGCCTCGACCGACCCCGGCTCCGGCGAGCTGGTCGCGCTGATGATCCGGGCGGCGCACACCTTCGGCCTGACCGTCGTCGCCGAGGGCGTCGAGGAGCCCGAGCAGCTGGACCGGCTGCGGGCCGAGGCCTGCGACCACGCGCAGGGCTTCCTGCTGCACCGCCCGCTGCCGGCCGCCGCGGCCGAGGGGCTGCTGGCCCGGGCGGCGATCCCCGCCCCGCGCTGAACCGCACGGGCCGGCCGGCGCTCAGTCGTCGGTGCCGCGCACCCCGGCCCACCGGCCGGGGGTCGTCTCCCGGACCAGCCGGCGGGCGGCGTCGACCTCCCGCGCCACCAGCGCGAGCACGCCCTCGGCGTGCACCTCGGCGTCGTCGGGCAGGCGGTGCTCGCGCAGGTCCTGCTCCAGCTCCCGGACGGCCTTGCGCAGCACCGCGACCTGGGCGGGATCGGGGACGGGTTCCCCGGCGCGCAGCTCGATCACCGCCTCGGTGACGGCGTCGGAGGTGCGTTCCAGCTGCACGATCACCGGCCACCAGGCGGCTGCCCGGGTGCTGACCGGCGGTGGTTCGGCCAGCCGCCGCTGCAGCTGGGTCTGCAGCTCGGCCAGCGCCCGGTAGCTGGCCCGCCGGGCACGACGGGTCGCTTCCGGGCTGCCGGTGAACGCAGCGTCGACGAACCGCTCCAGCGCCAGGATCGCGGCGCGCAGCGCGTCGTCCAGCGGTGCCCGCCAGGTCTGCGGCCACAGCAGGTAGCCGAACACCAGCACGATCCCGCACCCGATCAGGGTGTCGACCAGCCGGGCGCCGACCAGGCCGGCGCCCATCGGGGTGGCCAGGTCCAGCAGCAGGATGATCAGCGGGGTCTGGAACACCGAGAACAGGCCGAAGCTCCCGCTGCGCGCCCAGGGCAGCGCGGCCGCCGACAGGGCCAGGGGGAGCAGGATCCAGGCGTCCCGGGAGAGGAAGGTGAGCAGCACGGAGCCGATCAGGACGCCCAGCAGCGTGCCGGCACCGCGGTGCACGGCCCGGGTGAACACCGAGCCGTAGTCGGGCTTGAGCACGATCGCCACGGTGAGCAGCACCCAGTAGGGGCGCTCGATCGGCAGCGTCTGGCGGGCGATCTCGGCGACGGTCATGCAGAGCGTGAGCCGGACGACGAACGCGCGGGAGTCGGCGTCGCCGACCGTGCGGTCGACCAGGTCGCGGAGCCGGGCCCGGCGGTCGACCTGCGGGCGGGGGACCGCGGCCGAGGCCCGCTCCTCCGGGTCGCCGACCACGTTCCACACCAGCCGGATGCCGTGCCGGACGGCGCGCCGCTGGGGCGGCCCGTCCTCCACCGGGGGCGGCCGCTCCCCGGCCAGTGGCCGGCGCTCGCTGACCGCGGTGGCCAGTGCGTGGGCGGCGCCGATGTCCCGGGAGTCGGCGGTCACGCCGGTGCGGGCGCTGGCCACCGCCGCCTCCACCAGGGGCGCGGCCGAGTTCAGCACGCCGGCGAGCTCACCGAGCTCGGCGCTGCGCCCCGCCGAGCGGCTGCGGGCGTGGATCACCCGGTCGTAGCCGGTGTTGAGCGCCAGGGTCAGGGCCCGGCGGGCCGCCTCGGACCGGTCGGTGCCGACCGACTCCAGCAGCTCGGCCACCCGGGTGAAGACCGCGCCGACCGCGGCCCGGTCGGGGTCGACCGGCTCGGTGCGGGCCTGCAGCAGGACGGCGAGGGTGCCCAGCGCGGCGCCGGCGAGGAACCAGCCGACCTCCGCGGCCGGCGGCAGCGGGGTCGTCAAGCCGGAGGAGATCGCGGTGTAGACCAGCAGTTGCAGGGCGCCGAGGGACAGGGGTGCGCTGACCGCGCTGATCAGCGCCGCGAGCGCGGACACCACGGCGAGCAGCAGCACCGGCGCCCAGCCGCCGCCGGTGAGGGCCTGCCCGACCACCAGGCCGAGCCCACCGAGCAGCGACGCGGCGGCGACGCGGCGCAACCGGATGCGCAGCGGCCCCTGCTGCGGGGCGAGGGTGGCCGCGAGCGCGCCCATGGTGCCGAAGACGCCGGCGCCCAGCGCGCTCCCGGACGTCCCGCCCACGGCCAGCGCGACGGCGAGCGGGGTGGGGACCACGACCCCGAACCGGACGACGTCGCGCCACGGGACCGAGGGGTGGTTGGTGCGCACCAGCTCCTCGAGCCACGCCGGCGCGCGCAACCCCCTGTCCACCACGGCCCAACCCTGCCACCCGGAGGCGGCGTGCCGCGGCAGGGCGTCGCACACTGGACGCCGTGCCACGCCGCGGATCCCCCTCGTGACGAGACCCGGCACCCCGAGCGGCACGGCGCACGACCGGGCGGCCTCCGGTGGCTGGCTGCGCCGCCTGACCGGCTACTGCCTGCGCCACCGCCGCGACCTGTTCGGCGCCTTCGCCGCCGCGCTGGCCGGCTCGGTGATCGCCGCGCTGGTGCCGCTGCTCACCCGGGAGGTCGTCGACCGGGTGGTCGCCGGTGCCGACGGCCCGGGCGGCGTCGACGTCACCCCGTTCGTCGTCGCGCTCGTGCTGGCCGGCGCGTTCCGGTTCGGCGCCGGGTTCGTCCGCCGCTACCTCGCCGGTCGGCTCTCGCTGGACGTGCAGATGGACCTGCGCAACGACGTGCACTCCGCCCTGGCGCGGCTCGACGGCCCGGGGCAGGACCGGCTGCAGACCGGGCAGGCGGTGAGCCGCTCGATCAGCGACATCACCCTGGTCCAGGGGCTGCTGGCCTTCCTGCCCAACCTGACCGGCAACGCGCTGCTGTTCGTCGTCTCGCTGGGGGTGATGGCCTGGCTGTCGCCGCTGCTGACGCTGGTGGCGCTCGCCGTCGGGCCGGCGCTGTGGTGGCTGGCGCTGCGCTCGCGGCGGGACCTGTTCCCGGCCAACTGGGCCGCGCAGCAGCAGGCCGGCGTGCTGGCCGGCGACGTGGAGGCCGCGGTGTCCGGCGTCCGTGTGGTCAAGGGCTTCGGCCAGGAGGACCGCGAGCTGGACCGGGTCGACGGCGGGGCCCGCACCCTCTTCGGCGCGCGGATGCGGGTGGTGCGCTTCACCGCGCACTACAACCCGCTGCTGCAGGCGGTACCGGCCCTCGGGCAGGTCGGGGTGCTGGCGCTGGGCGGGTGGCTGGCGCTGCGCGGCTCGATCAGCCTGGGCACCTTCCTGGCCTTCGTCACCTACCTGGCGGTGCTGGTCTCCCCGGTGCGGCAGCTGGCCGCGGTGCTCACCATCGGCCAGCAGGCGCGCGCCGGGGTGGAGCGGGTGCTGGAGGTCATCGACACCTCCCCGACGCTGGTCAGCGGCTCCGCCCCGCTGCCCGACGGGCCGCTGACCGTCGAGCTGGACGACGTCACCTTCGGCCACGACCCCGGCCGGCCGGTGCTCGCCGGGGTGTCGCTGCGCATCGAGCCCGGGGAGACCCTGGCCCTGGTCGGCAGCTCGGGCTCGGGGAAGTCCAGCGTGGTGACCCTGCTGCCGCGCTTCTACGACGTCTCCGCGGGCGCGGTGCGCGTCGGCGGGGTGGACGTCCGGGAGCTGGACACCGCCGCGCTGCGGGCGGCGCTGGGCGTGGTGTTCGAGGACAGCTTCCTCTTCTCCGACACCGTGCGGGCCAACATCGCGTTCGGCCGGCCGGACGCCACCGACGACGACGTCCGCGCCGCCGCCCGCGCCGCCCAGGCCGACGGGTTCATCGAGGCGCTGCCGCAGGGCTACGACACCGTCGTCGGCGAGCAGGGGCTCACCCTCTCCGGCGGGCAGCGGCAGCGGGTCGCGCTGGCCCGGGCGCTGCTGCCCGACCCCCGGGTGCTGGTGCTCGACGACGCCACGTCCGCGGTCGACGCGGCGGTGGAGGCGCGGATCCACGCGGCGCTGCGCACGGCGGTGCAGGGGCGGACCACGTTGCTGGTGGCGCACCGCCGCTCCACGCTGGCGCTGGCCGACCGGGTGGCGGTGCTCGACGCGGGCCGGGTGGTCGACGTCGGCACGGTGGCGGAGCTGGAGGAGCGCTCCGCGCGGTTCCGCGCGCTGCTGTCCGGCGCGGTCGAGGACCTGCCGGAGCTCGCACCCGCGCACCCGGCGGGCACCACCCCGGCGGCCTGGCCCGAGGCGCCCCCGGCCGTCGAGCACGACGGTCCGCCGCGCGCCGCCGCCGGCTCGATCGGCGGGCGGGGCTCGGCGATGGCCGCGGCGGCGCCGACCCCCGCGCTGCGGGAGCTGGTCCGGCGACTGCCGCCGACCAGTGACGAGCCCGACGTCCCCGCGGACCGCGCCAGGGCGCCCGAGCCGGACTTCACCCTCCGCGGCCTGCTGCGCCCGTTCCGCTGGGTGCTCGCCGCCGCGCTGGGGCTGGTCGCGATGGACACCGCCGCCCAGCTCGCCGTTCCCGCGCTGGTGCGCGAGGGCGTCGACGACGGGATCACCGCCGGGTCGCTGCCGCTGCTGCTCGCCATCGCCGGGATCGCGCTGGCCGTCGTGCTGGCCGACGTCGTCGCCGCCCGGGGCGCCGCCTGGCTGACCGGCCGCACCGGCGAGCGACTGCTCTACACGCTGCGGGTCAAGACCTTCGCCCAGCTGCAGCGGCTGGGGCTGGACTACTACGAGCGCGAGCTCGGCGGCCGGATCATGACCCGGATGACCACCGACGTCGACGCGCTGTCGGCGTTCCTGCAGAACGGCCTCACCACCGCGGTGATCAGCGCCCTCACCCTGGTCGGGGTGCTCGTCGCGCTGTTCTGGTTCGACGTCGAGCTCGCGCTGGTGCTGGTGGCGTCGCTGCCGGTGCTGGTGGTCGCCACGGTCTGGTTCCGCTCGCGGTCGGTGCCGGCGTACACGGAGGCCCGCGAGCGGGTCAGCGCGGTCAACGCCCGGCTGCAGGAGGACGTCGCGGGCCTGCGGGTCACCCAGGTGTTCGCCCGCGAGGCGCGGTCGACGGCGGTGTTCCGGGAGCGGGCGCGGGAGTACCGCGACGTCCGGCTGCGGGCGCAGCGCTACATCGCCACCTACTTCCCGTTCGTCGAGTTCCTCTCCGAGGTGGCCGCGGCCGCGGTGCTCGCGGTCGGCGCCGCCCGGCTGACCGCGGGCTCCATCACCCCCGGCGTGCTGATCGCCTTCGTGCTGTACGTGAACACCTTCTTCTCCCCGGTGCAGTCGCTGTCGCAGGTCTTCGACAGCTACCAGCAGGCCTCGGTGGGGCTGCGCCGGCTGCGCGACCTGCTGCGCACCCCGACGTCCACCCCGGCGGCGGCCGACCCGCGCCCGGTCGGCCGGCTGCGCGGTGAGGTGCGGCTGGTCGACGTCACGTTCGCCTACCGCGGGGCGCCCGCCCCTGCGCTCCGCGACGTCTCGCTGACCGTGGCCCCGGGGGAGACCGTGGCGCTGGTCGGGGAGACCGGCGCGGGCAAGTCGACGGTGGTGAAGCTGGTCGCCCGGTTCTACGACCCGACGTCCGGCGCGGTGTGCGTCGACGGCGCGGACCTGCGGTCGCTGGACCTGCTGCAGTACCGCGCGCGGCTGGGCGTCGTCCCCCAGGAGGCCTACCTGTTCGCCGGCACCGTGCGCGACGCGATCGCCTACGGGCGGCCCGACGCCAGTGACGCGGAGGTCGAGGCGGCCGCCCGCGCGGTCGGCGCGCACGACATGGTCGCCACGCTGCCCCAGGGCTACCGGACCCGGGTGGGGGAGCGCGGGCGGTCGCTGTCGGCCGGGCAGCGCCAGCTGCTCGCACTGGCCCGCGCGGAGCTGGTCGACCCCGACGTGCTGCTCTTCGACGAGGCGACCGCGTCGCTGGACCTGGCCACCGAGGCGGCGGTCACCCGGGCGGCCGACGCCGTCGCCCGCCGGCGGACGACGCTGGTCGTCGCGCACCGGCTGACGACGGCGGCGCGCGCGGACCGGGTGGCGGTGCTGGACGGCGGGCGGATCGTCGAGGTCGGCCCGCACGCCGAGCTGCTGGCCGCCGGCGGCCCCTACGCGGCGCTGTGGGCCGCCTTCACCGCCGACGAGGACGCCGCGCCGCTGCTCACCTGAGCCCGTTCAGTCCAGCCGCCACGTCATCAGTGCCATGCCCAGCGGGGACCAGACGGCCGCCAGGCCGGCGAGGCAGGCCAGGGTCACGAGCACCAGCCCGACGGTCACTCCCGGGGTGCCCCGGCGTGCCCGGGAGCCGAGCCGGGGCAGCGCGCCGGCCAGCAGCACGAGCAGCAGCCCCATCGGCGTGAGCAGGAGGGAGAACAAACCGCCGGCCTGGACGAGCCCGCCGAGCGTTCCCCGCGGCCAGAGGTCCTTCGGGTCGTGCGCACCGCTGGTCAGCTCGGCCAGCGGCAGTGCGTCCAGGTCGTTGACGTAGTACGGCACCAGGACGCCGGCCAGCCAGGGCGCGAGCGCCAGTCCGGTGCCAGCGGCGAGCAGGGCGACCGTCCGGCCGCGCGCCGGGCGGGGCGTGGTGGTGTCCGTCTCCTGCACCGCGGTGCTCATGCCGTGGACGGTGACAGGTGCGGCTCGTCCTGACCAGGGAGCCCGCACACCGTTCACCTGCTCGGGGCCGCCCGGACCACTCCGGCCCGCAGCACTGTGCGGCAGGCACCCAGGTCGGGGTGATCCTGGGCAGCGGGCGCACATCGCTCGCTCGGGAAGTCGATGGCCCGACATGTCAGGGTGCCGACATGTCGACCGGTCGCCACGAGGTGCGGATCGCCGAGCCGGCCGACCTGCCGGAGCTGCCGGCCGTCGAGGCGGCCGCTGACGAGCTGTTCGTCCCGCTCGGCGTCACCGGCCTGCCCGCGCCGGCCACCCCGGCGGAGCGCGCGGCGGCCTGGCGGGTGCTGGTGGTGGGCCGCCCGGTCGTCGGGTTCGCCGTCCTGGAGCGGCTCGACGGCGCCGTCCACCTGGAGCAGCTGTCCGTGCACCCCGCGCACGGTCGCCGCGGTCACGGGTCCGCGCTGCTGGCGGCGGCCGTCGAGCAGGCCCGGGCGGCCGGCGCCGACCGGGTCACGCTGCTCACGTACGCCGACGTCCCCTGGAACGCACCGTTCTACGCCCGGCACGGCTGGCGCCTCCTGGACGTGCTCACCCCGGGGCTGGCCGGGCTGCGCCGACGCGAGCAGCAGCTGGGCCTCGACCGCCACGGCCGTCGGGTGGCGATGGTGCGGCTGCTCACCTGACGTTGCAGCGGGCGGTGGGTGGGGCACAACAGGTCCATGACGTCGAACACCGCGGACCTGCAGACCGACCGCACGCTGGGCGAGCTCGAGGTGGTGCACGAGTTCACCGACGGGCCCATGCCGACCGGCGTCTCCGTGTCGCACACCGGCCGGGTGTTCGTGAACTTCCCCAAGTGGGGCGACGAGGTGCCGGCCACCGTCGCGGAGATCCGCGACGGGCAGGTCGTGCCCTTCCCCGACCAGGCGTGGAACTCCCCGGCCGGGGACGACGACCGCGAGGCCTTCGTCAGCGTGCAGAGCATCGTGGTCGACCCGGCGGACCGGCTCTGGGTGCTGGACACCGGCTCGCCGCTGTTCCAGCCCACCCAGGTGGGCGGACCGAAGCTCGTCTGCGTCGACCTCGCCACCGACACCGTCGTGCAGACGATCGTCTTCCCGCGCGAGGTCGCGCTGGAGGCCACCTACCTCAACGACGTCCGCTTCGACCTGCGCCGCGGCGAGGCCGGCGTCGCCTACATCACCGACTCGGCCGACTCGGGTGAGAACGCGATCATCGTGGTCGACCTGGCGACGGGGGAGTCCTGGCGGCGGCTGCGCGACCACCCCTCGACCAAGGCCGTCACCCCGCCCGAGCTGCTCCTCATGGTCGAGGGCCGGCCGTTCCTGGAGCAGCCCGAGCCCGACGCCGAGCCCCAGCCGGTGGCGATGGGCGCCGACGGGATCGCCATCTCCGCCGACGGCGCCCGGCTCTGGTACTGCCCGCTGGCCGCTCGGCACTGGTACAGCGTGTCGACCGACGCGCTGGTCGACCGGGCGCAGGACGACGCCGCGGTGGCCGCGACCGTCGTCGACGAGGGCGACAAGGGCTGCGCCGGCGACGGCCTGGAGACCGACGACGCCGGCAACCTGTACGCCACCGCCGGTGAGCAGAACGCGATCCTGCGCCGCCGTCCCGACGGGGCGATGGAGACCGTCGTGCACGACCCGCGGCTGCTGTGGCCCGACACCATGTCGGTGGCCACCGACGGGCACCTCTACGTCACCGCCAACCAGCTGCACCGGCAGTCCCGGTACAGCGGCGGTACCGACCTGCGCCGGTACCCCTACGTCCTGTTCCGCACCCCGATCGGGGCCGGCCCCGTCCTGCTCCGCCGATGACCACCACCGCCTCCGGGGGCCGCCGCACCCTCGATACATCGCGCACAACAGGCCGCCCCGCGGGAGCTGACCTACAGTCCGAACTCGTGGCGCTGCCGATGGGTGAGGACGGGACGACGACGGTCCGGGCGCTGCCGCTGCCCGGGGCGCCGCTGGCCGAGGTGGTCGCTGCCCTCGAGGCCCGGTACGACCCGGTGCTGGCCGAGGGCTGGGACGCCGTCGGCCTGGTGTGCGGCGACCCCGAGGAGGCCGTGCGGTCGGTGCTGTTCGCCGTCGACCCGACCGCGGCCGTGGTCGACGAGGCGATCGCCACCGGCGCCGACCTCGTCGTGACCCACCACCCCCTGCTGCTGACGCCGGTGCACGGCGTCCCGGCCGACGACCCCAAGGGCCGGCTGGTGCACCGGCTCATCCGCGCCGGCAT
Organism: Modestobacter sp. SYSU DS0290; assembly: GCF_054050955.1. Lineage (NCBI taxonomy): Bacteria > Bacillati > Actinomycetota > Actinomycetes > Geodermatophilales > Geodermatophilaceae > Modestobacter > Modestobacter sp. SYSU DS0290. The sequence goes on along the minus strand of NZ_JBJHAI010000004.1, from coordinate 175,279 downwards.
CGGGCTGTTCGTCGCGCACACCAACGCCGACCGCGCCGCCGACCACGGCGTCAACGACGCGCTGGCCGCCGCGCTCGGCCTGGCCGGCACCGCCCCGCTGGAGCCGGTGGGCGCGCCGCAGACGGACACCCTGGTCGCCTTCGTGCCGGTGGCCGGTGCGGACCGGCTCGCCGACGCCCTGTCCGAGGCCGGGGCCGGGGTGATGGGCGACTACACCCGCTGCGTCTGGCAGACGACCGGGACCGGCTCGTTCATCCCGGGCGGCGACGCCCACCCGGCGATCGGCTCGGAGGGCCGGCTGGAGCGGGTCGCCGAGGCGCGCCTGGAGATGGTCGTGCCCCGGCACCGCCGCGCCGCCGTGCTGCGGGCACTGCAGGAGTGGCACCCCTACGAGGACCCGGGCTACGCCTTGTTCGAGAACTCGGCGACGCCGTCCCGCGCCGGGCTCGGGCGGGTCGGGGACCTCCCCGAGCCGACGACCCTCCGCGCGTTCGCCGAGCGCGTCTCCCGCGCGCTGCCGGCCACCCCGGGCGGTGTCCGGGTCGCCGGTGACCCCGACCGCGAGGTCCGCACCGTCGCCGTGTGCGGCGGCAGCGGTGGGTCGCTGCTGGGTGCGGCGACCGCCGCCGGGGCCGACGTCTTCCTCACCAGCGACCTCAAGCACCACGCGGTGTCCGAGGCGCAGGAGGTCCCCGGCCCCGCGCTGGTCGACGTCGCGCACTACGCCTCGGAGTGGCCCTGGCTGCCGGTGGCCGGCGAGCTGCTGGACCGCGACCTGGGCGGCCGGGTGCGGGTCGCGGTCTCCGAGCAGCGGACCGACCCGTGGACCTGGCGGGTCCCCAGCGCCCCGTCCGATCGGTGACCGCCCCCGCGCCGTCCCGGCCGGAGGGGTGGCGCGGGTAGGTTGGCGCCGTGCAGGCTGACCACTTCGACCAGCAGAAGCTGCTGGCCCTCGCCGCGGAGGACGTCGCCCTCGCGCAACTGGCCCACCGCCGGCGGACCCTTCCCGAGCTCGCCGCCGTCGAGGCGGCGCTGGAGGCGCAGCGGACGGCGTCCGACGACGCCGTCCGCGCCGAGACCGAGGTCCGTGACCTCGACCGGGAGCAGAAGCGGCTGGAGGGCGACGTCGACACCGTCCGGCAGCGCGCCGACCGGGACCAGCAGCGGATCGACTCCGGTGCCGCCACGCCCAAGGAGATCACCGGGCTGCAGCACGAGCTGGAGTCGCTGCAGCGCCGCCAGGGCGACCTGGAGGACCAGGTGCTCGAGCTGATGGAGCGCCGTGAGGCCGCCGACGGCGCCCTGGCCGCGGCCGAGGCCGCGCTGGCCCAGGCCCGGGCCGAGCAGCAACAGGCCGAGGAACGCCGGGACGCCGCCCTGGCCGAGATCACCGAGGGCGAGCAGCAGCACACCGCGAAGCGCGCCGAGATCGCCGCCACCGTCCCCGCCGACCTGCTCAAGCTCTACGACCGGGTCGCCGGGCAGACCGGCAGCACGGGCGCCGCCGAGCTCAAGGCGCGTCGCTGCCAGGGCTGCCGGATCGAGTTCTACGGCGCCGAGCTCGCCTCGTACCGCAAGGCCGACCCGCACACCGTGATCCGCTGCGAGAACTGCGGCCGCGTGCTGGTCCGCACCGCCGAGTCCGGCCTGTGAGCAGGCGGCTCGTCGTCGAGGCCGACGGCGGGTCGCGGGGCAACCCGGGGCCGGCCGGCTACGGCGCGCTCGTCCGCGACGCGGAGACCGGGCGGGTGCTCGCCGAGCGGGCCGAGTCGGTCGGCCGGGCCACCAACAACGTGGCCGAGTACGGCGGCCTGGTGGCCGGGCTGCAGGCGGCCCTCGACCTCGACCCGACGGCGAGCGTGGAGGTCCGGATGGACTCCAAGCTGGTCGTCGAGCAGATGTCCGGCCGCTGGAAGATCAAGCACCCGGACATGCAGAAGCTCGCCGTCCAGGCCCGGGACATCGCCCGCCAGCTGGGCGCGGTCCGCTACACGTGGGTGCCGCGCGCGCAGAACGGCGCCGCGGACGCCCTCGCCAACAGCGCGATGGACGGCAAGCCGGTGCGCCGCGACCTGGCGGCCGAGCCGGTGGTCGTCGAGGACGAGGTGCAGCCGGCCGAGCCCGCACCCGTCGTCACGACAGTGACCCACCTGCTGCGGCACGGGCGCACCGAGCACACCCCGGAGCGTCGTTACAGCGGCAGCAGCGACCTGCCGTTGTCCCAGCTCGGGCGGGCAGACGCCGAGGCGGCGGCCCGGCACCTGGCCGGCCGGGGCATCGACGTCATCGTCACCTCACCGCTGCAGCGCACCCGGCAGACCGCCGAGGCCGCCGCCGCGGTGCTCGGCGTCCCGGTGGAGGTCGACACCGACCTGCGCGAGCTGGACTTCGGCGCCTGGGAGGGGTTGACCGCCGACGAGGCGCAGCAGAAGAGCCCGCTGGCCTTCCGGCGCTGGTCCGGGGCCACCGACGTCCGTCCGCCCGGTGGGGAGTCGGTCGCCGACGTCTCCGCCCGGGTCGCCCGCGCCCGCGCCCGCATCCTGGAGCGGCACGCCGGGAAGACCGTGCTGCTGGTCAGCCACGTCACCCCGATCAAGCTGCTGCTGGCCGCCGGGCTGGGCGTGGGCGACGAGATCGTGCACCGGGTGTTCCTGGAGGCGGCCTCGCTGTCGACGGTCACCTGGGGCTCGGACGGCCGCACCTCGGTGCGGCTGGTCAACGACACCAGCCACCTCGGCTGAACCGCGCGCCCCACCGGCGCACCGGCGTCGTTGTGCGGGCGTGGAGACTGTGACCGCCAGGTGAACAGCACCGATCGGGGAGCACTCCGCATGACCGCCAGCACCGCGCCCGCCCTCGCCTCCGGCGAGCGCACCATGGGCCCCGCCGAGTACGAGTCGTGGGCCGCGGAGGTCCGCCGGCTCGCCGACGAGCGCGGCGCCGTCGTCCTGGCGCACAACTACCAGGTGCCCGAGATCCAGGACGTCGCCCACTTCACCGGCGACTCCCTGTACCTGTCCCGGGTCGCGGCGGAGACCGATGCCCGCGAGATCGTGTTCTGCGGCGTGCACTTCATGGCCGAGACGGCGAAGATCCTCTCGCCGGAGAAGACCGTGCTGCTGCCCGACCACGCGGCCGGCTGCTCCCTGGCCGACTCGATCACCGCCGCGCAGCTGCGCGAGTGGAAGGCCGAGCACCCGGGCGCCGTCGTCGTCAGCTACGTGAACACGACCGCGGCGGTGAAGGCCGAGACCGACATCTGCTGCACCAGCTCCAACGCCGCCGACGTCGTCCGGTCGATCCCGGCCGAGACCGAGGTGCTGTTCTGCCCCGACCAGTTCCTCGGCGCGCACGTCAAGCGGGTCACCGGCCGGGAGAACATCCGGATCTGGGCGGGGGAGTGCCACGTGCACGCCGGCATCAGCCCCAGCGACGTCCGCGCGCAGATCGCCGCCCACCCCGACGCCGAGGTGCTGGTGCACCCCGAGTGCGGGTGCACCACCTCCGTGCTCGACCTGGTCAGCCACGGCGACCTCCCGGCCGACCGGACGCGGGTGCTGTCCACCGGTGGGATGGTCGACGCAGCGGTGGCCACCCGGGCGCCGCAGGTGCTGGTCGCCACCGAGCTCGGCATCCTGCACCAGCTGCGGGCGGTGAACAGCGGCACCCAGTTCATCCCGATGAACGACCGGGCCGCCTGCCGCTACATGAAGATGATCACCCCGGCCAAGCTGCTGGCCACCCTGCGCACCGGCGAGGGTGCGGTCGACGTCGACCCCGACGTCGCCGCCCGTGCCCGCCGCGCGGTCGAGGCGATGATCGCCATCGGCGAGCCCGGCCGCGGCGGCGAGTGAAGGACCTACTGCCCCCCACGCTTCGCGAGCTCAGCGCGCGCCTCTGCAGTGACGCCGTTCCAGCACGTCACGATCCCCGCAGGAACAGGTAGATCGACACGGTCACACCGAAGACCACGATGAGCACCCGCAGCGGGGTGGTCGGGATCCGGGTGGCGATCTTGGCGCCCAGGAACCCGCCGAGCAGGCTGGCCGGGGCGCAGACGGCGACGTAGGCCCAGGAGACCGGGCCGAACAGCCCGAAGACGACGACGGTCACCGTGGCGGTGACCATGGCGATCGCGCTCTTCATCGCGTTGGCCAGCTTGAGCCGGCCCAGCCCCAGGCCCAGCACGCCGACCAGGATCACGCCGAGCGCCCCGCCGAAGTAGCCGCCGTAGACGGTCGCCAGGAACAGCGCCACGTAGAGCCACACCGGGTCGCCGGTGCGGGTCTCGTCGGCGGCGCGGCGTACCCGGCGGGTGATCAGCGGCTGGGCCAGCAGCAGCAGGCTGGCCAGCAGCACGAGCACCGGCACGATCGTGTCGAAGGCCTCCGAGGGCAGCGTCAGCAGCAGGATCGAGCCGACCGTGCCGCCGAGCACCGCGACCACGGCGAACGCGATCAGCCGGCGGCGCTGGCCGACGTACTCACGGCGGAAGCCCAGCACTCCGCCGATGTAGCCGGGCCACTGGGCGATGGAGTTGGTGACGTTGGCCGCGACCGTCCCGAGGCCGAGCGCGACCAGGACGGGGAAGAGGATCAGCGACCCGCCGCCGGCGATGGAGTTGACGCCACCGGCGAGGAGTGCGACCCCGGCGGCGATGAGCAGGTCGACGGCGGACACGAGCGGCGAGCCTACTGTCGCCCCATGCGGGAGCAGACACGCGCGCTGGCGATGGCGGCCGGGATGACCGGCACGGGGGTCCTCCACCTGGTCCGGCCGCAGGTCTACGACTGGATGATCCCGCCGGAGCTGGGCCCGGCCCGGCCGTGGGTGCTGGGCAGCGGGGTGGCCGAGCTGGCCACCGCGGCGCTGCTGGCGGTCCCCGCGACGCGGCGGGCCGGGGGCTGGGCGGCGGTCGCGCTGCTCGTCGGTGTGCTGCCGGCCCACGCCCAGACGCTGCGCGCGTTCCGCCACCAGCCGGCGAAGCTGGCGGTGGCGGCGGCCCGGATCCCGTTCCAGGTGCCGATGCTGCAGGCGGCGCTGCGGGTGGCGCGGGGCGGCTGACCTCAGCGGCCCCGGGTGGGCACCAGGTCGGGCTCGGTCAGCCGTGCGCCGTCCATCCGGCTGCCCGCCTGCTTCACCCGGCGCAGCACCGGTGAGGTCTCCATCGACTGCACCGGCAGGGACCCGACCTGCGTGGTGATGAACCGGTAGAGGTGGGCGTTGTCCCGGGCGACCACGGCCACCAGCAGGTTGGCCGGTCCGGTGAGCACCGCGGTGTAGGCGGTCTCCGGTGCGCGGGCCAGCGCCTCGCCGACCCGGGCCAGGTCACCCGGCGCGACCTGCAGCCACAGCAGCGCGTTCACCGGGTGGCCGAGCAGGGCGTTGGCCACCTCCAGGTCGAAGTAGAGGACGCCGGCCGCGCGCAGCGCCTCCACCCGGCGGGCCACCCGGCTCTCCGACCAGCCGGTCACCGCGGCCAGCTCGGCCCACGGCAGCCGGCCGTCGACCGCGAGGGCGGCCAGCAGCGGCTGGTCCTCCGGCTCGACCCGCACCGGGCGCCCGCCGGCCGCGGCTGGCTCGGGGGTGAGGGCGGCGATCTGGTCGGTGGTGAGCGGGTCGGCGAGGTCGGTCCACTCGAAGGGGCCGGAGACGTAGTCGTGCAGCACGGAGAACGCGCTGAGGTCGATCACCTGCACGGTGCGCGGCAGGCGGTCCAGCAGCAGGGCGTCGCGCTGCGAGTCGGTGGTCGGGCGGGTGGCGAAGGCGATCTCCGCACCGCCGGAGGTGATGTTCACCCAGGACACGTCGGGACGACGGGCGAGCGCGTCGGCGACGGCCCCGGCGGCCGCCGGCTGCACCCGCACCCGGACGTGCCAGTGCGGCTCGACGCCGTCGGGGGTGCGCAACCCGAGCACCCGCACGACGCCCTCCGCGCGCAGCCGCCGCCAGCGCCGGGCGACGGTCTGCTCCGAGACGCCGAGGACGGCGGCGAGCCGGCTGAACGGAGCCCGCCCGTCGACCTGCACGGCGTGGATGATCTGGCGATCCGTGGCGTCGAACACAGTGAGCATCCTGCACCGACGCGGCGACGAGTGGAGGATTCCGTCGCCCGAACGGGATCGGCGCACGGGATCGGGTGGCCTGCCCGCACAGTTGTGCCATGCGCAAGTGGCTCCCGCTGGTGGCGATCTGCACCGGCACCTTCATGCTCCTGGTCGACGTCACCATCGTGAACGTCGCGCTCCCCGCGATGGCGACCGACCTGGACACCTCGTTCAGCCAGCTGCAGTGGGTCGTCGACGTCTACGCCCTGGCGCTGGCCGCGCTGGTGCTGGGTGCCGGCTCCCTCGCGGACGTCTTCGGCCGCCGGCGGCTCTACCTGATCGGGCTGGTGGTCTTCGCGGTCGCCTCGCTGGCCTGCGGGCTGGCGCCGGACGCCGGTCTGCTGCTCGTCGCCCGCGGCGTGCAGGGCATCGGCGGCGCGATCATGTTCGCCACCACCATCGCCCTGATCAACACCAGCTACGAGGGGCGCGACCGGGGCACCGCGTTCGGCATCTGGGGCGCGGTGGTCGGCGCCTCCGCGGCGCTCGGCCCGATCCTCGGCGGTGCGCTGACCGAGCTGTCGTGGCGGTGGATCTTCTACGTCAACCTGCCGGTCTGCGTGCTCGCCGTGTGGCTGACCCTCACCGCCGTGCAGGAGGCCCGCCAGCCGGGCGCGCCCCGCCCGGACGTCCCCGGCATCGCGCTGTTCACCCTCGGGGCCGCCGGCGTCGTCTTCGGCCTGGTCCGGGCGGCGGCCGACGGCTGGGGCGAGCCGGCCTCGTGGGGGCCGATCGTCGCCGGCCTGGTGGTGGTGGCCGCCTGGGTGCTGCTGGAGCTGCGCCGCCCGGCCCCGATGCTCGACGTCCGGCTGTTCCGGTCCCGGTCGTTCACCGGCATCATGATCGGCGCGATGGTGCTCAACGGTGCGGCCTTCGCCGCGCTCGTGTTCACCTCGCTGTGGCTGCAGTCGATCGGCGGGTTGTCGCCGCTGCAGGCCGGGTGCGTGTTCATCCCGCTCTCGGCGCTCAGCTTCGGGGTGGCGGCGGGGGCCGGCCGGTACCTGCAGACGAAGCCCCCGCGCTGGGTCCTCGGCGGTGGCCTGCTGCTCATCGGGGCCGGATCGCTGCTGATGGCGCTGGTCGACGGCGACTCGACGTGGCGGGTGCTGGTCGCCGGGCTGGCCGTGCTCGGTGCCGGCGTCGGCATGGCCAACCCGACACTGGCCTCGGCCGCGCTGGCCGCGGTCCCGCGGGAGCGCAGCGGGATGGCCTCCGGCGCGGTCAACACCTCGCGTCAGCTGGGGTTCGCGCTCGGCGTCGCGCTGCTCGGCAGCGTCTTCGCCGCCCGCGCGACCGCGCAGCTGCGGGAGGCCGGCGTCCCCGACCCGGCCGGCACCGCGTCGGCGCTCAGCGCCGGGCAGGCCGGCGAACTGGTCGGCGGCGCGCCGGCGGGGGCCCGGGCGGAGCTGGCCGACCTGCTGGGGACGGCGTACGCCTCCGGCCTGCGGGACGTCTTCCTCGCCTGCGGTGCGGCCGGGCTGATCGGCGGCGTGCTGGTGCTGCTGCTGGTCCGGGCGGCCGCGCCGAGCGCCGGGCCCCGGCCGGCCGGGCGTCCCGAACCCGCCGCCCAGCACTGAGCGCGGGCAGACTCACCGCATGGCCGCCCCCTTCCCCGACGACTGGCAGCGTGCCCTCGTCGTCGCCGCCCACCCCGACGACATCGAGTACGGCCCGGCCACGGCCGTGGCGGTGTGGACCGCCGCCGGCAAGGAGGTCCGCTACCTGCTGGCCACCCGCGGCGAGGCGGGCATCGCCGGTCTCGCGCCCGCGGAGGCCGGGCCGCTGCGCGAGGAGGAGGAGCGGCGGTCCGCGGCGGTCGTCGGGGTCTCCCAGGTGGAGTTCCTCGACCACGCCGACGGCGTGCTGGTGGCCGACCTGCAGCTGCGGCGGGACCTCGCCGCGGCGATCCGCCGGCACCGGCCGGACCTGGTGGTGACCATGCACGGCGGGGACACCTGGACCCCACCGGAGGTGACCCCCGGCGCGCTGAACTCCGCCGATCACCGGGCGCTGACCCGGTCGGTGCTCGACGCGGTCGCCGACGCCGGCAACGAGTGGATCTTCCCTGATCTCACCGAGACGCCGTGGTCGGGCGTGCAGTACGTGGCGGTGCACGCGGTCGGGTACCCACCACCGCACGTCGTCGACGTCACCGCCGGCGTCGAGCCCGCCGTCGCCTCGCTGGTCGAGCACCGCCGCTACCTGGAGGCGCTCTCCGACGACCCGGTCGAGGAGCAGGCCCGCCGGCAGGTCGACATGTCGACGCTCACCGAGGACGGGGACCGCCGGGTGGGCTTCCGGCTCTACTGGGGCTGACCGGCGGGTAAGCTGCCCGGCACGACGGACGAGTCGGCTGGGCGGTCGCGTCGGTGGGGGAGACCCCGCCGCCGAGGAACGTCCGGGCTCCACAGGGCAGGGTGGTCGTTAACAGCGACCCGGGGTGACCCGCGGGACAGTGCCACAGAGAACAGACCGCCAGTGCTCGCACTGGTAAGGGTGAAACGGCGGTGTAAGAGACCACCGCACACCGGGTGACCGGTGTGGCTCGGTAAACCCCACCCGGAGCAAGGTCGAAAAGGGACGGCGGCTCGCCGCCGTCCTGCGCAGGCGTTCGAGGGCTGCCCGCCCGAGCCTGCGGGTGGACCGCTCGAGCCTGCCGGCAACGGCAGGCCCAGATGGATGGCCGCCCAACGGGGTGCCGCGAGGCCCCCGGGGACAGAACCCGGCGTACAGGTCGACTCGTCCGTCGCCCCCGCTCCGGCGGGGCGCCGGCCTGCATGCACTCCGCAGCGTTACCGAGCGGTCTGATTCTGGGGGCACACCGGGGGCACAGCAGCGCCACGCCACGCCTCGTCGACAGCCTCGCGGGTGCGCTCCTCGGAGTCCGGCCAAAGGTGCGAGTAGGTGTCCAGCGTCTCGGAGGCCGAGGCATGCCCCAGCCGGGCCTGGACCGTCTTCACCGACTCCCCGTGTCGGATCAGCAGGGACGCGTAGTGGTGTCGAAGCCCGTGGAAGGTCTCCGCCGGTAGAAGCGCCGCGGCCCGTGCTGCCGGCCGCCACACCTGGGCCGAGAACGCCGTCCGGCGGATCGGCTTGCCCGCCTCCGTGGTGAACACGAAGCCGTCCGCACCGGCAGGGAAGGCCGCCAGGTGGGCCGCCAGGGCGTCCACGACCAGCTGGGGGAGTTAGCGCAAGAATCAGGTTGCGCGGCTGATGGAACTGCTGCCAGTCACGAGCGGCGCTGAAGGCGCGGACGTCCTCGGTGAGAGCGCGGATGGTGTCGTCGGGCGTCACGAGACATGTATGGGCGAGACACTGCGCGGAGCGAGGCAAAACCCGCCCCCGCCTGTCTCAGTCGTCCAGGGGCAGTCAGCATGTCGAGCGCAGCTCGGCGACAGGCATGCGCCGTAGGCTGCGGACGGAGGTGGGTGGCTGCGGTGGGACTCCTGTTCGCTAACGGCGGACCCCATCCGGGCATGGCAACTTGGGGCCGAGAGACGGAAATCGGCCTTTCGGTACTCCTTGTCCGGGGAGACCTTCGAGTCAACGGTCGAGGCCTTGACTGCTCTCGGCATCGCGCAGGGCAGATCCTCCCACTCTGTGCGTCCTAGTTCTACCGCCTATTAAAGCGTTGGAAAAACCTCTGGAGCTGCGGTCTCGTCGTACAACTCGTAGATTTCATCGTAGAGTTGCCTTGCTAAGACGCGGGCTCCGGTTTCAAGTTCGAAAGAGGTCCAACGAGCGGCCGCATTCAAGAGCTTGACGCATCGCTCGGCCGCGTCCCGTTCCGCAGTGAACTGTTCGACTAGCGTTAGTGACAGGTCGAGTGCCAGAGCCGAGCGTTCAAGGCGATTGGCGAGTTGCCTCTGAACTTGGCGACGAGGCAACAGTAAGCGTCTCGATGTGTCGGCCGCGGCATCCAGTGCCAAGGCGGCGTCATTAAGTGCTAACCACTGCAGTGCGGCTGCCACTTCGGCCGAGTCGTGCAAAGCATTTCGGATCGCAGTGTGTGCAGGCAGGAAGACACACAAGGGCATGGCGCTTTCATCCGCGCGACTCTGGTGCCAAAGCGGTAAGCACAACTGCAACGGCCGACGCTCGATATCCATAATGGATTCGGATTGTGACTCTATGCGACAGATGAATCGATTTACGTGGGGCAGCAGGGTAGACGCCCACATCGTTGCCTGAATGGTTGGATTGAACTCATTTCTAGTGACAGAAGCTAGGCCGACCTCCAGGATGTCGTCATTATGCCGAAACGTTCTGAGTGTTAGACCATTTGTGCCGAAGAGGGCAGCAGCGTCCCTTAGTCGTACTGGTTCAGCGGTCTCGACGAGTCCGATGTCCTGAAACATTCGCAGGATAGGGGAGCTTGCCCGAGCCTTCGCCCAAGCAAGTTCCGCGCCACACATGAGCGCGTAGACCATCTCAGTTGAGTTGATCAACTCATTCTCGGTGACCGCGTTGTCGCCCGCTACGAGACATCGCCGGCCTGAGTCCCAATGGTAATCCTCGTGAGCCGCAGCGTTACGAACAGAGGTGTTCATACAGGCGGCCGCAAGGACACTGAAGGTCGAGCCTTCGGCCGCGAGGCGCTCCCGCAGCTGAGCCAGCTCGGGAGGCCTTTCGCCCTCGCCTCGCCCGCAGAGCCGGAGAAAGGTCCAGGCCCAGGGGCGAAGTTGCCCTTCAACGGCCCGACGATATAGATCAAGACGTAAAAATGCACGTTCAGCCGTGATGTCGGCGGCAATGATCGCGCGCTGAGTGTGAATGGCGAGACGACTGTTGCTGTAGCTCTTGTCTATGCGACTAGCCAAGTCCTTAAGGGCCGCAGCCGTTTGGATAGCGCTATCCTCCAGAGCGCTGCGAATCGCGGCAAGGATGATTTTGGCTGTCTGCGTGGTGATGAAAGGTCGGGGTGAATTTAGTAGGTACGCGGCAAGATGGCTGCCCTTAGTGATTTCTAGTTCAGCTGAGTCGATCCATCCCAAAAGTTCACCGATGCGCCTCTGCAGTTCGTCATAGCGCCCGTGGAAGGCGGCGAGCAACAGCGAGTGGGAGTAGGTGCCGTCGGGTAGACGGACGCTGGCCTCAGGTATACCGAACATGTCCTGCCACGGGTCATCTGAGACGTCGGACCAAGTGTCGTCGAGCCTCTTCTGCCATTCTGTGCTTGAGGGAAAGAGTGGCAAATGGTCTGCGCTAGGTGTCCCGGCGAGGTTGGTAAGGGCGTGGCGATACGCATCGCTCAGGGAAATTTGCAGCGCTGGCAATGAAAGCTGCCAGCTCGGGCGGAGTCGAGACAGAGAAACCAAATCACTCGACCGACGTTCGAAGTTCTCAACCAGTGTGTCGGCGGTCTTCTTTATGGCGGCCGGGTCGTGGGAGTGGCGCAGCTGTGATGCATTATCAAGTTCTCGGTGTACGTCCTCAATGATCGTGGACACTGAGGCGTCCTGGAGGCAGTTCTGCCACTGTTCCCGAGTTGCTGGGATAAACGGGGCGCCCGGTAGCTCGCGCGGTTGCTCGAGGCGCTCCCGCGCCTCCCGCGTGAGATTGAGGCGGGCAATCGGCGGTAAGCAGTCCGGCACTCGTTGAGTGTAGGTACCAGCGGCATGCACGGGACCAAGATGCGATGGGTCGTCGCCAGGTCTTCAGCTGTCGCTAGCTCTCGAAGATATCGGTGGAACAGCATTCTCGGCGGCGTCGTCCACGCCCCTCGCGGCGGAAGGACAGGGGGCGGGGGTGGGGGAGGGTGGCACCCCTCGCGGTGGGTGCCACCCCCTGTCAGCCGCGGCCGCCCGGGACCCTCTTGCACCAGCGCGGGACCCCCAGCGCGCGAGCCGCGGCGCCCTCCAGCCGGCGGACGACCGCGAGGTCGGTGTCCTTCTTCAGCGGGAGCACGACCTGGCAGGTGAACCGCGCGCGCTTACCCTCGTCGCGGAGGTGCTCCTGCATCCGCGCCGCGATGTCGGACCGCGTGCGAGCCGTGCTGCCGACGTAGTCGACCATGAAGGAGTTGCGCACGGGGTCGCGGTGGCCGAGCAGGTAGACGCCCACCGGCCAGCCGACTACCGAGCCGATCTTCTGCACCCGGGCCTCGGGGTGGTCCAGGTCGTCGCCGGCCAGGACACACAGATCGCGGTACAGGGACTGGGTGAGCCGAGGCATCACTCGTCGTCCTCGACGTCGTCGTCCTCCAGGTCGACCTCGTCCTCACCCAGGTCGTCGTCGGAGTTCGCCTCCTCGCTGTCCACCCAGGAGGCGTCGGGCTCGCCATCGGGCAGGTCGTCCTCGCCGAACGCGCCGAAGGGGTCATCGTCCTTGCCGAACTTCGCGTAGAGCTGCGTGAGCTCACCGGGGAGCTTCGCGTAGGCCTCCGCCTTCGTGAGCCCCAAGAGCCTGATGAGCCGCCGCTTCTTCTCGTCCTCCATGGCGTAGAGATCCCACAGCGTGGTCCTCGTACGGATCACCAGCTCAAGGAGGTTCTTCTCCTTGGTCTGGTACTGCTCCTCGGGAGAAGGCGGGGGCAGCTCGTTGCTCTCCTTCGTCTTCGCCTTGTCCTTGGGGATGACCCCCTTGTTGAAGGCCAGGGCGCGGACGCCCATGTTGCCGCTCTGCCAGGCAGCCGCGTAGTGGAGCTGGTCGCCGTGCTTGTCGGTCCTGGGCTTGCCTTCGACGTCGAACTGCCGGGGCCGATCCTTGCGCTCACCGTCGGCCCACGCGATCGCGTCGGCGAGGACGTTGACGCCGCCGAGAGTCTTGCTCAGCGACTCGACGACCTTGTCGACCGCACCACGGAGGATGTTGATGCCCTCGACGGTGGACGCCTGGTTGCTGAGCAGGAGGCCCGAGGCGCAGAGGGCGGGGCCCCCGCGGGCCATGAGCTCGGCGATCGAGGGTGTCTCGAACTTGCCCTCCGCCACATCCTTGGCGCAGCGCTTGCGGAGCGTCTCACTGCCCACCCCGGTGATCGACCACGTCTGGTTGATCAGGAGGTCGGGGGTGAAGGCGTACATGAGGGCACGCTCGGCCGAGGGGGCCGACTCGTTGAACTGGCGGACGACGAGGGGCCCGACGAGTCGGGCCCGCTTGACCTTGGTGAGGTTCTTGCCGTTGTCGGTGATCGCGAAGTTCCGGACGATCTCGTCGTTTCCGGGGGCGCATACCGCGTGCACCAGCTGGGCGGCCCGGACGGACGGCTTGCCGGCGACGTGCGGATCCCGGCCGAGGAGGGCCTCCGCCTCGGGGTTGGTCAGCTTGCCCTTCTGCGTCAGCGTCATGAGGAAGCGCTCGCCGATGACGTTGCTCGCGGCGACGTCGCTGAACTGGCGGGGCTGGACGTGGACGCTTTCGACGTAGTCGTTGACGACGACCGGGAAGCCGTCGGAGATCGGCGTGAGGCCGTCCTCCTCGGTGACCGCAACGACGACGAGTGCCGGCATCGTGGCGGCGCGAGCGGTCGCGAGGGCCCGCTGCGAGGACGGCGTCGTCGTGAAGCGCTCCACGAACTGGGCGTGGGCGTCGCGGAGGTGAACGAGGGGCTCGTCGCTGCGCTGCAGAGGCGCGGCCGGGTCGATGTCGCTCAGCTCGTGGCAGCCCTCGACGCGGGTGCTGCCTTCGATCGTGTGCAGGAACCAGCGCTCCTTCACCTCGCCGTTGGGGAGGGTGAAGAAGGCGCGCGCCAGGACCACCACCGGGGGGTTCCACACGCCCCTCGGGTTGCGGGCGATCTGAGTGATGAGGTCCTGGGAGCGGATCTCGTTGGCGCTCAGCTTCACCGCGTCCGTCATCGCTTCCAGCGAGGCGGGGTGGTAGTCGATGATGGCCGGCTTGTGGTGCCGCCCGATCGGCCACGGCCGGGGACGGGCCCCGTTGCCGTTCGCGGTCTGGATGGCGTAGCGGCTGCGGCCGTTGCCGCCGTCGCCCGACACCAGCGGCGTCCACAGGCGCGTGTGATGGGTCAGCAGGAACTTGCCCGCCGGGGTCTGGATCGGCCGCAGGTGCTCGGTCGGGTTCTTCGGATCGATCGTGAGCCGGTCGGCGGCGGGGTCGACCATCGCCGCGGAGAGGGCGAACGCGGCCTCGGGGGGCAGTCCCCAGTCCGAGGTGAAGCGCTTCGCAGAGTTCTTGATCGCCGTGCCGGCGGCGAGGTCTGGGAACTCGACCTTCTCGCCGGCGAGGACGTAGGGCGTGGACGGGTACTGCGACATCGGAAAGGTCCTTCCAGGACGGCGTGAGCATGGACACCCAGACGTGGGGCGCCGTCCTGTGGACTCGTCCCAGTGGCCCTTCCATCGAGTGGCGTGGGTCCGATCTGGTGACCGAGCTGGCTCGTGTCACGCCGACGAGCTGCTGGGGCTGGCGGCCGGTCTCCCGCGTGATGACCCGAAGGCCTCGCGCACGATCCCGACCCAGCGGCCCCGCTCGACAGCGGCACGACCAGGTCAGTCGAGTAGATTGTAACCGACGTCACCGACAGAGGGCGGCGCCGCCCGTGGTGACGCCGCCGTCGCGGCTGACACGAGTCCTCCCTGCCCCCGTTCCCCGCAGGATCGGAGGCGGGGTACGTATGTCCATCGTCCGGTCCCGCGTTAACAACCCCGGGTCGTCCGGGGCACACCGGGGGCACAACAGGTCGACTGACGACGAGCACGGATGCAGACACTCAGCGTAATGGGCCGAGCTAAAGTGGCTGCTGTCTGGCGATGACGAAGGACGCGATCCCGCTCGACAGTCCCCGGCGTACAGGCCGACTCGTCCGTCGCCCCCCGCCCAGCCCGGCCGGGGTCAGGAGCGCGTCAGGACCACGAGCTGCTGGGTCGCCCGGGTCATCGCCACGTAGCGGTCGACCGCCCCCTCGACGCCGGTGCCGAACGACTCGGGGTCGACGAGCACGACGAGGTCGAACTCCAGCCCCTTGGCCAGGACCGGGCTCAGTGACCGGACGCGCGACGTCGCCGGGAACGCGGGGGCGCCGACGACGCAGGCGATCCCGTCGGAGTGCTCGGCCAGCCAGGTGTCCAGCACCGCGTCCAGGTCGGCGACCGAGGCGTAGGCGACGGGCACGCCGCTGCGGCGGATCGACGTGGGCACGTTGGCGTCCGGGAGCACGGCCCGGATGACCGGCTCGGCCGCGGCCATCACCTCCTCCGGCGTCCGGTAGTTGATCGTCAGCGAGGCGAGGCTGACCCGGTCGAGCCCGACCCGCTCGAGCCGGTCCTGCCACGACTCGGTGAACCCGTGCCGGGCCTGCGCGCGGTCCCCGACCACGGTGAAGCTGCGGGACGGGCAGCGGGCCAGCAGCATCTGCCACTCGGCGTCGGTCAGCTCCTGGGCCTCGTCCACGACCACGTGCGCGAAGGGGCCGGCCAGCACGTCCGGGTCCGCGGCGGGCAGTGCGCCCTCGTCGACCAGGGCGTCCCGCAGGTCCCCGTGGCGCAGGCTCTGCACCAGTCCTAGCCCGTCGTCGTCGGCCTCGATCAGCCGGTCGACCACGTCGGTCATCCGCGCCCGCTCGGCCGCGACGACCGCGTCCTGTCGCCGCCTGCGTCGCGCGGCCTCCGGGTCGCCCAGCCGCTGCCGCGCGGCGTCCAGCAGCGGGAGGTCGGACACCGTCCAGGCGTGGGCGTCGGTCCGCTGCAGTGCCCGGACGTCGTCGGGGCCGAGCCAGGGAGCGCACGTGCGCAGGTAGGCCGGCACCGACCACAGGTCCGCGACGACGTCGGTCGCCTCCAGCAGCGGCCAGGCCCGGTCGACCGCGGCCCGGAGCTCCAGTTCGTCCACGAGCTCGTCGGCGTCCTCTCCCCGGTCGGCCAGGATCGCCAGCAGCGCCGCCCGGACCTCCTCGCGCCCCTCGTTGTGCGGGGTGCCGGGCTCGACCGCGGCGAAGGCCTCGGCCCAGTCCTCCGCGCTGACCCGGAGCTCCCCTCCGTCGGTCTCCACCGTCGTCCCCCGGCGGGGTGGCTCCTCGTGGAACCGGACGGCGGCCTCGACCGCCGCGACCAGATCGGCGGAGGACTTCAGCCGGGCTACCGCCGGGTCGGCCTCCACCGCCGCCGCGGCGCCCTCGGGCACCAGGTCCCGCAGGGTGCAGGTCCGGACGCCCTCCTCCCCGAGGCTGGGGAGGACGTCGGCGACGTAGGCCAGGTACGGCTGGTGTGGGCCGACGAACAGCACGCCGCCCTTGCCGGGGCCCAGCCGCGGGTCGGCGTGGAGGAGGTAGGCCGAACGGTGCAGGGCGACGACGGTCTTGCCGGTGCCCGGGCCACCGTCGACGACCAGCGCGCCGGCCGACCCTGCCCGGATGATCGCGTCCTGATCGGCCTGGATGGTGCTCAGCACGTCACGCATCCGGGCCGACCGGTCGGCGCCCAGGCTGGCGATGAACGCGGACTGGTCGTCCAGTGCCGCGTGCCCCACCCACCCCTCCGGGGTGAACACCTCGTCCCAGTAGTCGCTGATCCGGCCACGGGTCCAGCGGTACCGGCGGCGGCTGGCCAGGCCCATCGGCCGGGCGTGGGTGGCGGCGAAGAACGGCTCGGCCGCGGGGGAGCGCCAGTCGACCAGCAGCCGGCGACCGGCGCGGTCGGTGAGGCCCAGGCGCCCGACGTACACCGGCTCGGCGTCTCCGGCGTGCACGATGCGGCCGAGGCACAGGTCCAGGCCGAACCGGCGCAGGGTGCGCAACCGAGCGGCCAGCCGGTGGACCTCCAGGTCGCGGTCCAGCGCCGCCTGCCCGGTCCCGCCGGGTGCCCGCCGCGCGGCATCGAGTCGGGCGGACAGCTCGGCGATCGACTCGGCGAGGGTCGCGCCGACCGCCGCGAGGTGCTCGGCGTCGGCGGCGACCAGTGCGGGGTCGGCCTTGGCGACGGGCCGGTCGGGGAGGTCGAACACGCTGTCGTCTGCGCAGGTCAGAGGCATGGTCGGCGATTCTGCGCGGCCACCCGGGTCTTGCCGCAAGCCCCCAGGTGCGCTATAGCTTGGAGCTGGCGGGAGGGGGCGCCGCCCTCCCGCACCGCGCCGGTCGGGTCGGTCAGTCCAGGGAGTCGCCGGCGACGTCGGCGACGATCGCCCGGAAGGTGCGGGTGTCGACCTCGTCGTCCACGGTGACCCGGACGATGTCGGTGACCTGCTGGCGGGTGGTCGAGCCGCAGGCGCTGACCCGGGCGGCGGCGATCAGCCGGA
Source organism: Modestobacter sp. SYSU DS0290 (assembly GCF_054050955.1). Classification (NCBI taxonomy): domain Bacteria; kingdom Bacillati; phylum Actinomycetota; class Actinomycetes; order Geodermatophilales; family Geodermatophilaceae; genus Modestobacter; species Modestobacter sp. SYSU DS0290. Next base: position 157,982 of record NZ_JBJHAI010000004.1, on the reverse strand, counting down.
GCTGGTGCAGGCGGGCGGTCGAGGAGGCGGCCGGGGAAGGGCGGTTCTCGCGCATGGACGGACGGTAGGAGGACCGTCCACCGCCCCCGTGCGCGTCGGCCGTCGTGTCGTGGACGACCGACCCCGCACGTCACACGGTGCCCAGCCGCCCCGCCGTCAGCCGCCCGTCGTGACCTCCACCGTCTCGGCCATCCGGTCCAGCACGTCGACGTTGCGGGCGTAGTCGAACTGCGGCAGGCCGACCGTGTCGACCACCAGCGTGCGCGGTCCCTCGTCGCCGGCGGGCAGGCCGACGACGTAGCTCGTCGACCGGACGCCCGCCGGCCACAGGCCGCGGCCCAGGCTCTCCCGTTCCACCCGCACCGCCGGACGCCCGTCGACGGTGGTCTCGCTGCGCTGCAGGTCCCGGTCCGGGTCGGGCGCGGCGACCCGGTCCATGGCCACCGGCTCGACCGACGCCGTCACCGCGCCCACCCGGGCGTCGGTCCCCGGCGGCACCGTGAAGGGGTCCGGGGCGAACCGGGTGCACGGCGGCGCGGCGTCCCCGGAGTTGACCGCCCACTCCTCGGGGTAGCTGATCGCGAACCCGGCGGGGCTCTGGCACCGCTGGCTCAGCGGGAGGGCGCCCGTGTCCTGCTGGGCGACGACGTCGACGACGATCCGCTGCGGCTCCGAGAGCAGCCCGACCGCGAAGGGCCGCCGTTCGTCGAGCCCGGCGAAGAAGGTGGCCCGCCCGCCCAGCACGGTGTCCCGGACCAGTGCGTCCAGGATCCCGCTGCCGGGCAGCCGCAGGCGTTCCGGTCCGCTCCACGGTTGGACCCCGGCCGGGGCGTCACCGGGCAGCGCGATGTTGGTGAGGGTGATCCCCAGCGTGGCCGAACCCGGCACCTCGAGCTCCTGTCCGGAGCCCTGCGAGCGCGGCTGGTCGGTGTACCCGACCTCCCAGCCGGCCAGCCCGTCGCCGGTCAGCTCGACGACGATCCGGTCGAAGGCCTCGTGCGCGCCGAGCCGCACGTCGACCAGGGTCACCGGGGCACCGGCTCCCTCCGCCGCGGAGTCGACCGTGTCCGGCGCGCCGATCGGCTCCAGGGAGCGGTCGGCCGGGTCCTCCCCGGAGGGCGGGGCCCCGGCGCCGGTCGTCGCGGGCGTGCTCGGTGTGCCGGGCGCGCTCGGTGTGCCGGGCGCACCCGCGGTGCCGGTCGTGTCCGGAGTGCCGGGTGCCGGCTCAGCCCGGGTGTCCTCGGCGGACGAGCCGCAGCCGGCCAGCAGGAGGGCCGCGCAGGCCCCCGCGAGGAGATGGCGCATGGTGCCGATCAGCCTCCCGATCTCGGGTCCAGGTCACCCGGTGGGATGCCCCCGCGGTGGCATCCGAACGTCGGGGACGGCGATCGCCACGAGAGCGTCATGTGCGAGCCGGCGCCGGGGCTGTCGCGAGGCCGGGGCGTCGACCACGATGGCTGCCGTGGGCGGGTGGTGGACGGCGCTGGTCGCCGGCGTCGTCGTGCTGGTGAGCTGGGCGGTGCTGGTGCTGCTGGCCCGGCGGCTGCCGCCGGGCACCGCACGCGAGCTGGCCCGCTTCCTGCCGGCCTGCGTCACCGCGGTCCGCAGGCTCCGCCGGCACCCGGCGGTGCCCCGCCGCGCCAAGGCGGCGCTCGTGGTCGCCGGGCTGTGGGTGCTGTCGCCGATCGACCTGATCCCGGAGTTCCTCCCGGTCATCGGCCCGCTGGACGACGTCGTCGTCGTTGCCCTGGCGTTGCGCTACGCCGCCCGCCGGGTCCCCCGCGACGTCCTGCTGGACGCCTGGCCGGGGGACCGGCGGATCATCGAGCGGCTGCTCGGCGACCCGCGCGCGGTGGCCTGAGCTCAGGCGGCGACCGCCTCCTCGATCTCCTCCTCCTCGCTGTCCGACCGGTGGCGGGGCGGCAGGGGAGCTGGGGCCGTGCGCCGCGCGCGCCGCCGCTCGGCGGCCGCGGCGATCACGGTGAGCGCCACCCCGGCCAGCGCCCACAGCGCCAGGGTCAGCACCTGGCGTCCGACGCCGAGGTCGGGGAAGTAGAGCAGGCGGCGGGCGGCCTCGACCAGCCCGGAGCCGATCCAGAACTCGTGCAGCGCTCCGAAGAAGCCCGGCTGGAGCGCCGGCGCGAAGACCCCGCCGGCGGAGGTGAAGTTCAGCATGACGAACAGTGCGACCAGCGTCGCCGTCGTCCAGCGGCCCAGGAACGTGTGCAGCCCGATCCCGATCAGCACGACCGCGCTGACGTACAGCCAGGCGAGGGCGCCGATCGGCCAGGCCGAGCTCGGCAGCGCGCCGTACAGCGGCCCGGCGACGACGGTGGCCAGGACGGCGATGACCCCGGCGGCGGCGATGCCGAGCAGCACCCGCACCCGCATCAGCAGCCGGCCGCCGGCCGCGGCGATCGCGATGGCGGCGCTGTACCCGCCCACCGACAGGGCCACCAGGTAGAAGAAGGCGCCTTGCCCGGTCGGGTCGCTGGGCGCGGTGGGCACGACGTCCTCGACCTGCAGCGGGAGCCCCTGGGCCAGGGCGACCGGGGAGAGCATCCGCTCCACGGTGACGGCGGTGGTGTCGGACGCGGCGGTGGCCACGAGCAGGGTCGGCCGTTCCGGGTCGGGTACGTAGGCGCCGGCGGCGTCGAGGCGGGCGAGCTCGGTGCGGGCGTCGTCGACCGTGGGCACGGTGCGGACCGTGGCGGCGTCGCCGAAGGAGTCCTGCAGGTCCTGGGCGAGCACGGCCACGGCGGGCTCGGTGCCCACGACGTCCAGCCGCAGCCCGTGCGGTTCCGGTTGGTGGAAGCCGCCCAGGTACGCCAGCGCCATCCCGGTGGCGAGGAAGACCGGCACCACCAGATGGGTGAGGACGTGCCGGACGACGGTGCGGGCGGGGGGTGGGCCGGGGGGAGCGGCGGCCGTGCTCATGCGACGTCCTCTAGGTTGTAGTTTGCAACTCGACGAACGGGTTGCACGATACAACTTGTCGGAGTCGTGATGTCCCGGGACCAGCTGTCCGCATCGGTGCAGCGCGAGCTGACGCTCTTCGCGCGGCGGGTGCGCGGCCTGCCGCAGCGACTCGACCAGGAGCTGTCGTTCGTGGCGCACTCGATGCTCAGCTCGATCGACGCTGCCGACGGCTGCCGCGGTGTCGACCTGGCCGCGCTCTACCGCCTGGACAAGTCCACCGTCAGCCGGCAGGTCGGCGACCTCGAGCGCCGGGGCCTGGTGGCCCGTGCCCCCGACCCGGCGGGTGGACGGGGGCAGGTGCTGCGGGTGACCGCGGCCGGGCAGCGGGTGCTCAGCGAGGCGGCGGCCGCCCAGCGGGCCGAGTTGGCCCGCCGGGTGGCCGGGTGGAGCGATGCAGAGCTGGCCGCCTTCGCCTCGGCCCTGCAGCGCTACAACGCGGCGGAGCCGGACTGACCGGCCGGCCGGCTCAGCCCGTCGAGCGGGGCTGCGCCGGGTTGGTCGGGTCGCCCTGGGACGGCGGGTTGATCACCGGTCCGGTCGTCGCCTCGGAGACCGGTGAACCGCCGGCCGGGGCGGGCGCGTGCTCTGGCTGCGCGCCCTCCGGGTCGCCCCCGGACGGCTGGGCGCCGGACCTCAGCTCCTCGAGCCGGTGGTCCATCGCCTGCACCACCTGCACGCGGTTCGCGTGGGACTGCTCGTAGTCGCGCAGCGTCTCCAGCTGCTGGGCGTCCAGCGTCCGGATGCGGGAGGTCAGGCTGCCCACGGGCAGGTGGTCGTAGTCGGGCAGGGGCAGGGTGTCGTGTTCGGCCATGCCGGCTCCTCGGGTGCGTCGCGGCAACGTGTCCGGGTCCGCCTACCCGGGTGGCCCGGACTGACACACCGGGTGTGAGCACCGGGGGTGTGGGTAGGCCGCGACGACGCACGTCGCGGTCCCCGCCGGGCCGCGAGACGAACGACCGAAGGAGCTGCTCACCTGATGGACGTGTCCTTCCTGGAGCCGGTGTTCGCCGCCCCGGGCCCGTACGCCACCGTCTGCGTGGACGTCACCCACACGACCGAGAACGCCGATGCCGAGGTGGAGCTCCGGGTCCGCGCCGCCTGCGAGGAGCTGGCGGCGCAAGGAGCGCCCGAGCCGGTCGTCGAGGCCGTCCGCAGCCGCCTCCTGCAGGCCAACGAGGGTGGTCAGCTGGCCACCCTGCGCGGCCGGGCGCTGATCGCGGCCGGCGACGGCCGGATCGTCCTGGACGAGGTGCTCGCCGACGCGCCCCGCGAGCCGCTGGCCTCCTGGTCGGCGCACCCGCCGCTGCTGCCGGTGCTCCGCCAGCTGGCGGGCCGGGTGCCGCACGTGGTCGTCGTCGCCGACCGGGTCGGGGCGGACGTCTCCGTGGCCACCCTGGCCGGGTACCCGTCCGAGGAGGAGGAGGTCGAGGGTGACACCTTCCACATGCGCAAGGTGAAGGTCGGCGGCTGGGCGCACAACACCTACATGCACACCGCCGAGAACCAGTGGGAGGAGAACGCCGGCCGGGTGGCCGACGAGGTCGACACCCTGGTCAAGCAGCACAAGGCGCAGTTCGTCCTGCTCGCCGGCGACGTCCGCGCCACCCAGCTCATCGCGGACAAGGCGACCAAGGAGGTCTCCGACGTCCTGGTGAGCATGACCGAGGGGGGCCGGGCCGCCGGTGCCGATCGCGAGCCGATCCAGCAGCGCGCCGTCCAGCTGGTGGCCGAGAACGAGGCGCACGAGCAGGCCGGCGCCGTCGAGCGCGTCCAGGCCGCCAGCGCCCACGGCCTCGCGGTGACCGGCACGGCGCTGGTCGTCGAGGCCCTGCGCAAGGCGCAGGTCGAGGAGCTGGTCCTGGCCGACGACATCGCCGACGAGGGGGAGCTCCTGGTGGGCGCCGACCCGCTGCAGCTCGGCGTCGGCGCCGACGACATGAGCACCCTCGGCGTGGACGGCGCCGAGTCCGTGCCCGCCGACCGAGCGCTGGTGCGCGCCGCGATCGGCAGCAGTGCGCGGGTCGTCGTCGTCCCCCGGACGGCGATGCCCGGCGACATCCCGGTGGCCGCGGTCCTGCGGTACACCGACGACTCCACCCCCAGCTGACCCTCTCACCCCCTACGAAGGAGCACCGATGACCGACCCCCACCAGCCCGCCACCTCCCCGGGCACCGACCCGGCCGACGTCGAGCGGCGCGCGCAGATCGCCGAGGCCCTGGGCAAGGAGGTCTGGCCGGCCGACCGCGACACGCTCGTGGCCAAGGCACAGGAGTCCAACGCTCCGGACGGCGTCCTCTCCGCCCTGCACCGGCTGCCCGCCCACGCCGAGTTCGCCAACGTCCAGGAGGTCGCCGCGGCCCTGGGCATGGGCACCGAGCAGCACCGGTTCTGACGGGGAGAGCACCGTGCCGAGCATGAAGGACCCGACGCCCGAGGCGCTGGCCAACGTCACCGACGAGAACGTGGAGTCGCGATCCGAGCTGCTGCCCGAGGAGCGCTCGGTCGGGCCGAGCGCCGACCCGGAGCTGCAGGCTGCGGTGATCCTGGCCGAGTCCGAGGAGCGCACGGTGCACGCCGACCCCGACGACGCCCAGGGCGGGCACCGGCAGAGCTCCGACACCGCCGACTGAGCACGCCCACGAACAGCGCCCCCCGAGGATGCCTCGGGGGGCGCTGTGGTGCGTCAGGCCGGTGCGGGTGCGGTGCTGTCCCGGACCACCAGCTCGGTGGCCAGCTCCAGCCGGGGGCTCTCCACCGGCTCTCCGCGGACCAGCCGCAGCAGGGTGCGGGCGGCGACCATGCCCATCTCGGCCAGCGGCTGGTGCACCGTGGTCAGCGGCGGGGAGGACCACTGGGCCGCCGGCAGGTCGTCGAAGCCGACGATGCTGACGTCCTCGGGCACCCGCAGGCCCCTGCGCCGGACCGCCTCGTAGACGCCCATCGCCATCTGGTCGTTGGCGGCGAACACCGCGGTCGGCGGCTCGGGGAGGGCTAGCAGCCGAGTCGCCGCGGCGAACCCGGACTCGTAGCCGAAGTCGCCCTCGAGCACCAGGTCCGGATCGACGCGCAGCCCGGCCGCCGCCAGCCCCGCGCGGTACCCGCCGAGCCGGGCCCGGCTGCACGACAGCGACGGCGTGCCGCCGACGTAGCCGATCCGCCGGTGTCCCAGGCCGAGCAGGTGCTCGGTGGCGCTGACCCCGCCGCCCCAGTTGGTCGCGCCGATGGTCGGCACGTCGAGCGCGGGCACGCCGGCGGGGTCGATCACCACGGCGGGCACGTGCAGCTCGCGGAGCTCGGACTCCAGCGCCGGGTCCAGGGCGCTGGTCACCAGCACCGCGCCGTCGCTCGCCCGGGCGCGGAGGTTGTCCAGCCACACCCGTGCGTCGCTGGCCCGGCGGTGGATCGCGCTGATCACCGTGCCCGCACCCTCGGCGTGCACGGCCCCCTCGACCCCGCGGATGATCTCCACCGCCCAGGGGCTGTCCAGGTCGCTGAACACCAGGTCGACCAGCTTCGGGCTCTCCGGCGCACGCCCGCCGCGCCGCTGGTAGCCGTGCGAGCGCAGCAGCGCCTCCACCCGCTGGCGGGTGTTCGGGGCGACGTCGGAGCGGCCGTTGAGCACACGCGAGACCGTCGGCACGGACACCCCCGCCTCGGCCGCGATGGCCGCGATGGTGACCGTGCGCGTCTGGGTCTCGGACACGGAGCCCTCCTCCTCGTCGGAGGACTCACCCTACGGCTCGGCGGTCGGTCCACCAGCCCCGACCGGGTGAGACCGGGACACGCCGACCGCCGGTTGTCACGCTCCACAGCCGTCCCTAATGTGGCGCGCAGCACTTCCGGAAACTCCCGGTACTGGCAACGTCGCCGACGAGAGGTTGCGCCATGCGCCCCCAGCGGTCCCTGTCCCGAACGTTCGTCCGGTGTGCCGTGGGGGTGGGCATGCTGCCCGTCCTCCTCGGCGCCACCCTCGCCCCGGCCGCTGCCGCCCCGGCCGGGGAACGTGGTCGGGCACCCGACCACGCCGTGGAGCAGCGCGTCCACAAGGTCCTCGACCGGCTCGGCCTGCGCACCGTGGCGCCGCACGACCTGGAGATCGGCACCGCCGTCGCCGGCGGTGGGCACCACCTGGAGCAGGACTACCCCGACCCGTTCACCTTCGACAAGCCCTACCGCAAGGCGCTCGCGCAGGAGTTCAGCTCCCTGTCGCCGGAGAACCAGATGAAGTGGGAGTTCATCCACCCGGAGCAGGACCGGTACGACTTCGCCGCCGCCGACGCGATCGTCGAGTTCGCCCAGCGCAACGGGCAGGCCGTGCGCGGCCACACCCTGCTGTGGCACAGCCAGAACCCGGCGTGGCTGCAGGAGGGCGACTTCACCCCCGACGAGCTGCGCGCGATCCTGAAGGACCACATCCAGACCGTGGTCGGCCGGTACGCCGGCAAGATCCAGCAGTGGGACGTCGCCAACGAGATCTTCACCGACGGCGCGAACCCCACCTTCCGGCCGGAGAACATCTGGATCAGCGAGCTGGGCCCGGGCATCATCGCCGATGCCTTCCGCTGGGCGCACGAGGCCGACCCGCAGGCGAAGCTGTTCCTCAACGACTACGCCGTCGACGACATCGGGGCCAAGAGCGACGCCTACTACTCGCTCGCCCAGGACCTGCTGGCCGAGGGCGTGCCGCTGCACGGCTTCGCCACCCAGGCGCACCTGAGCTTCGAGTACCCGTTCCCGGCGACCCTGCAGGAGAACCTCCAGCGCTTCGACGACCTCGGCCTGGAGACCGCGATCACCGAGCTCGACGTCCGCATGCCGCTCGGTGAGAACGGCCGGCCCACCTGGCAGCAGCTGGACCAGCAGGCCGACTGGTACCGCATGGCACTGCAGGCCTGCCTGCGCGTCGAGGAGTGCAACAGCTTCACCATCTGGGGCTTCAACGACAAGTACTCGTGGGTGCCGCACTTCTTCGAGGGCACCGGCGCGGCCAACGTGATGTTCGAGGACTACACGCGCAAGCCCGCCTACTGGGCGCTGGCCCTCACCCTGGCCAAGGCCCGCTGGCTGGGCTGGCGGTGACCCGGGGCCTGACCCGGTCCCGGGTCCTTCGGCTGGTCGCGCCGGCACTGCTCGGGGCGCTCGTCGTCGGCGGCGCGGCACCGGCCTCGGCCGGTGCACCGCCGTGGGCCGGCGGGAAGGTGACCGACGAGATCGTCACCACCACCCAGCAGGGCGGCCGGACGCTGGCGTTGACCTTCGACGACGGCCCCGACCCGGAGGACACCCCGGCGCTGCTGGAGGTGCTGCGGCGCCACCACGTGACCGCCGTGTTCTGCCTCTGGGGCGACCACGTCCGGCAGCACCCGGAGCTCGTCGCGCAGATCGCCGCGGACGGGCACGTGCTGTGCAACCACACGATGACCCACGCCGACCTGAGCACCTGGACCCCGGAGCAGATCCGGGCCGACCTGGCGGCGACCACCGCGGTCATCCGCCAGGCGGCACCGGGGGCGGAGCTGCGGTACTTCCGGGCGCCCTACGGCAGCTGGGGGCAGAGCGCCCAGGTCGCCGCCGGGCTCGGGCTGCAGCCGCTGGGCTGGGGCTTCGACGTCGGGGACTGGGAGGAGCCCGGCGCGGACGTGCTGGTGCAGCGGGCGTACGAGCGGATGAGCCCGCGTGACGTGGCGCTGCTCCACGACGGGGGCGGCGACCGCAGCGGCACGGTCGAGGCCGTGGACCGGCTGATCACCGAGCTGCGGGCCCAGGGCTGGCGCTTCACCCTGCCGGCCCGTCGCTGAACCGCACCCGGTGGGGAGCCCGGTGACTGGCCGGGCTCCCCACCGGGTAGCCGCTCCTGCGTCGGTCCACCGACGAGCCGGAGGAGGAACGGTGCCGAAGACGACGAAGAGCGGCGACGCGAAGCAGAGCGAGATCCCCAGCACGCTGCAGCGCTCGGACGAGAAGGCGCAGCGCACCTTCGCCAAGGCGCACGACTCCGCCGCGGAGGAGTACGGGGACGAGCAGCGGGCCAACCGCGTCGCCTGGGGCGCGGTGAAGCACACCCACGAGAAGGTCGGCGACCACTGGGAGCCCAAGGAGGGCGACCGGAAGGGCCCGAGTGACGAGCAGTCGGCCCAGGGGAACGCCGGCACCGATCTGGACAGCAAGGGCGGGGTCGACGCGAACGCCTCCAAGTCCCACCTCTACGACCTGGCCAAGGACGCCGACATCCCGGGTCGCTCGACGATGGACAAGGACGAGCTCGCCGACGCGCTGCAGAAGTCCAACGACCGGAAGACCGCCGAGGCGCGGGAGAAGTGACCCGGCGACACTGAGCGGGTGCACCGGGAGGAGATCAGGGCCCGCTACGAGCGCGCCAGCCAGTGGCCGCTCGTCGTCGTCGCGCTGCTGTTCGTCACCGCCTACGCGTGGCGCGTGCTGCGGCCGGGGGTCCCGGAGTGGGTGCAGACGACGCTGACCGTCGTCACCCTCGCGGCCTGGCCGGTCTTCCTCGGCGACTACCTGGTCCGGCTGGTGCTGGCCGAGCGCCGCTGGCGGTTCGTCCGGCGGAACTGGGTCGACGGGCTGGCGGTGCTGCTGCCGCTGCTGCGACCGCTGCGGATCATCAGCCTGGTCCGGGTCGCGCGGGTGCTCGACCGCAAGCTCACCGTCTCGCTGCACGGCCGGGTGGCCTGGTACGTCACGCTGATCGCGGTGCTGATCTCCTTCATGGCCTCGCTGGCGGTCTACGACGCCGAGCGGGACGCCCCGGACGCGGTGATCACCAGCTACGGCGACGCGGTCTGGTGGGCGCTGACCACCATCACCACCGTCGGCTACGGCGACACCTACCCGGTGACCGCCGAGGGGCGGCTGGTCGCCGTGCTGCTCATGGTCGGCGGCATCGCCCTGCTGGGGGTGGTCACCGCCGCGGTCGCCTCCTGGTTCGTCGGCCGGGTGGCCGACGCGGCGCAGGAGCAGGACCAGCGGGACGACGACGCGCTGCGGGCCGAGGTGCGCGCCCTGGCCGAGGAGGTCCGCGGCCTGCGCGCCCAGCTGGGCGAGGAGCAGCTCAGGACGACGCGACCGCGATGAGCTCGGTCTGCCGGCCGTCGAGGTACTCGACCCCGCCGGTGGTGAGCGCGATGCCCTGCTCCAGCCCCATCCGGACCAGCTGACCGCCCCACTCCGGCACCGGCACCCGGACGCACAGCTCCAGCGCCCAGACGGTGTCCGGGTGCACCACCGCCGCGCCGGCACCGGGGACGCCGTCCTGCTGGTCCCACATGCCGATCGCCGGGCCGGCGCCGTGCCCGTGGACGCCGACCGGGTGGGAGTAGACGTCGCCGTCGATCCCGGCCGCAGCCGCCGCGGCGCGGGCGGCGGCGAGCACCTGGTCGCCGGTGCAGCCCGGCTGCAGCGCCGCCGTCGTCAGGTCCTGCATCCGGTTGCCCACCCGGAGCGCCTCGGTCAGGCCGGCCGGCGGCCGGGTCTCCCCGGGCCGGAGCACGTAGGCGTTGCGCTGCGTGTCGGTGGTCAGCCCCAGGCTCGACAGCCCGACGTCGCAGTGCAGCAGGTCGCCGGGCTCGACGACGGCGTCGTAGGGGACGCCGGGCAGCACCGTGCCGTGCTCGCCGACCAGCGGGGTGCCGGCGCGCTGCAGCCCCACGGTCGGCTGGAACCACGGGTCCACGCCCAGGTCGGCGAACCGCTGCCGGATCCACCACGCGACGTCCAGCGCCGTCGTGCGCCCGACCTCGATGACCGCGGGGGAGAAGGCCTGCCCGATCACCTCGTGGACCAGCCGGTTCATCGCGTGCAGCGCCGCGATCTCCTCCGGCAGCCGGGTCTCCAGCCAGCCGACGACCAGCTGCTCCGCAGGGACGACCCGGTCTGCGTGCGGGCCGAGCGCGGCCAGCAGCAGCCGGTGCTCGGTGGCGGACAGGCCGTCGGCGTGCGCGAACGTCGCCGACACGTCGATGCCGATGGTCCGGGGCGCCGCCTGGTCGACGAACCGGCGCACCGACGCCCACTGCGACTCCTCGGTGCTGAGCCCGGGGCGCTCGCCGTGGGACCAGGCCGGCTGGAACTGGCCGACCGGGTAGCGCGAGACGGCGGCGGCGGTGACCCCGTCGTCGCTGCGGTGGAACAGCAGGATCGTGCGCCGCCGGGCCGACAGCCAGGTCGCCGGCAGCAGCGTCGGCAGCACCGGGTCCTCGTTGTACTCCCGGCCCACGACCACCCACAGGTCGATGCCCGCGCGGTCCATCAGCCCCGGCAGCAGGTCCAGCAGCCGCTGGGTGAGCCAGCGGTCGCGGACGTCGGCCTGCTCGCGCAGCGACAGCGGCACGGTGCGGGTCGGGTCGGGGCCCGGGTGCCCGGGCGTGATCACGGTCATGGGGGCAGGAAAGCAGAACCGGCGGCGGTCCACCGCACGGATGCCGTCACGCCATGCCACCGGCCGCCGGGTCGGAGGCCTCGGCGGAGGGCCGCCGGGGGTCGCGGGGGACCGGGACGAGGTGGGTGCCGGCCAGCACCACCTGGTCCCGGCCGCCCTCCTTCGCCCGGTACATCGCCGCGTCGGCGCGGTCGACCAGCCGCCACAGCGCCTCCGTCGGGTCCTCGGCGACACCGGGACGGGCGAGCGCGACCCCGATGGAGACGGTCACCTCCCGGTCCCGCCCGGCGGAGCTGACGGCCACCGCGGTGCGCAGCCGCTCCGCCAGGTGGCGCGCCTCGGCCGGGTCCACGGCCAGGCCGATGACCACCAGCTCCTCGCCGCCGGTGCGGGCCAGCACGTCGGTCGGGCGCACGGTGGCGGCCAGTGCCGCGGCCACGCAGCGCAGCACGTCGTCACCGACCGCGTGACCGAAGGCGTCGTTCAGCCGCTTGAAGTGGTCCAGGTCGAGCACCAGGGCGGCCACCCGCTGCCCCTCCCGGTGGGCCTGGCGCCAGATCCGCGGGGCCTGCTCCACCAGGCACCGGCGGTTGGCCAGGCCGGTCAGCGGGTCGGTCGAGGAGAGCGCCCGGGTGTGGGTCAGCAGCCGTTCCACCCGGCGGCGCAGCAGGAAGACGCCGAAGGTGACCAGGTCCAGCACCACCGCGTTCACCGTGACCTGCACCAGCAGCCCGGCCGGGTCGGGGTGGCTGCCGGCCAGGGCGGCGACGCAGGCCACCACCACCAGGGTCATGTGCACGGCCAGCATCCGGGGGCCGAGGAACCAGGCCGCCGCCGCGCAGCAGAACAGCAGCATCAGCGGCGGGGAGTACAGCAGCGGGTCGGTGACCGAGCGGGCCACCACCACGTAGACGACGTCGCCCACGACCACCAGCGCGGCCGTGGTGGCCGGGCCCACCCGCCGCCGCACCGCGAGGGCGATGCCCATGACCAGCAGCGCGGTCATCGCGCCGGCGTACAGCCACCGGGGCGGGCCGGGGCGCAGCACGCCGTCGATGACGAGGTTCAGCGAGCCCAGGCCGGCGCCCACGGCCAGCAGCGAGGCCAGGCACCAGGCGGCGACCCGGTTGTCCGGGGCCCGTCCGGCCGGCCGGTCGGGGGCGCCCCACGATCGTCGGTGACGCTCCGTACCCGGCCCCCGCTGCCCCGTCATGGCAGCAGGATGCACCACCGGCGGCTCCGGCAGAAGGCCTGCTGAGCTGCCCGTTCCGGTACCGCGAGGTCCGTGGGGACGTCGCACGGACGGCGCACACCGCACCCGGGTGCGAGGCTGGAGCGGTCCGAGGAGAGAGGAGGCCGACGTGGCCGCAGGTCCCTGGTTCTACTGCCTGAAGCACCACGCGGTGGAGACCCGCGACGGCTGTGCCGAGCGGCACCGGCTCGGTCCGTTCGAGACCCGCGAGGAGGCCGAGCAGGCGCTCGCGAAGGTCGCCGAGCGCAACGAGGCGGCCGACGCCGCCGACCGCGAGTGGGAGGAGGGGCGCCGCCGCTGAGCGGCCCTCCGCCGGTGTCCGGTCGGCCGGGAACGGCCGGGAGGGGCATGATCGTCGGCAGCGGGCGCGCGCCGGTGCGCGGCCGGAGCGGCGGGAGGGCTCGTGACGGACGGACGTGCGCTGGAGGACCTCGTGGTCGGCGTGCTCGGGGGCACCGGGCCGCAGGGCCGTGGGCTGGCCGTGCGGCTGGCCGCTGCCGGGCAGCGCGTGCTGCTCGGCTCCCGGGACGCCGGACGTGCCGAGCAGGTCGCCACCGAGGTCGCCACCCGGGCCGGCGCGGCCGCGGGCGGCGTGGAGGTCTCGGTCCGCGGCGGGTCGAACACCGACGTCGCCGGAGCGGCCGACCTGGTCGTCGTCGCCGTCCCCTACGCCGGGCACGCCGACACCCTGGCCGAGCTCGCGACCCCGCTGGCCGGCAAGGTCGTCGTCGACTGCGTGGTGCCGATGGGCTGGGACGAGCTCGGGGCCTACGTGCTCGACGTCCCCGAGGGCAGCGTGTGCCAGCAGGCCGCGGTGCTGCTGCCGGACAGCTTCGTCGTCGGCGCCTTCCACCACTTGTCCGCCGTCCTGCTGGAGGACCTCTCCCGACCCACCCTCGACGGCGACGTGCTGGTCGTCGGCGACACCCGGGAGGCCACCGACGTGGTGCAGGCCCTGGCCGGGCGGCTGCCGGGGATGCGCGGGGTCTACGCCGGGCGGCTGCGCAACGCCCAGCAGGTCGAGGCGCTGACGATCAACCTGGTGTCGGTCAACCGCCGCTACAAGGCGCACGCCGGCGTCCGCATCACCGACGTCTGACACGGCGATCCTCCGGCCGCACCGCGGCCGGGTGCCGTTCCGGCCTGCGCTGAGCCGTTTCGTGGCCTGACGGCCGGGGGTGCTCAGTCGAAGCTGTGCTCCGGTCCCGGGAAGACGCCCTCGCGGACCTCGTCGGCGTACTCCCGGGCCGCCCGCAGCAGCTCGGCGCGCAGGTCGGCGTACTTCTTCACGAACCTCGGCACCCGGCCGCCGGTGAGCCCGGCCATGTCCGGCCACACCAGCACCTGGGCGTCGCAGTCGGGGCCCGCGCCGATGCCGATGGTGGGGATGGCGAGCTCGGCGGTCACCTGGCCGGCGACGGCCGCCGGCACCATCTCCAGGACGACGGCGAACGCGCCGGCCTCCTGCACCGCCCGCGCGTCGGCCAGCAGCTGCTCGGCGCCGGCGCCGCGGCCCTGCACCCGGAAGCCGCCCAGGGCGTGCTCGCTCTGCGGGGTGAAGCCGATGTGCGCCATCACCGGGATGCCGGCCTCGGTCAGCAGGCGGATCTGCGGGGCCACCCGGACCCCGCCCTCCAGCTTCACCGCCTGCGCGCCGCCCTCCTTCATCATCCGCACGGCGCTCTCGTAGGCCTGCTGCGGCCCGGACTCGTAGCTGCCGAAGGGCAGGTCGGCGACGATCAGCGACCGCGTCGTGGACCGGGTGACCGCCTTGGTCAGCAGCAGGAGGTCCTCGACCGTCACCGGCACCGTGCTGGTGTGACCGAGCACGACGTTGCCGGCGGAGTCGCCCACGAGCAGCACCGGGATCCCGGCCTCCTCGAAGACCGCGGCGCTGACCGTGTCGTAGGCGGTGAGCATGGCCCACTTCTCGCCCCGCTCCTTGGCCTGCTGCAGGTGGTGCACGCGCACCCGGGCGGTGGACGTGCCGCCGTAGAGCACCGACTCGGTCATGGCGCAGCCGCTCCCTTCGCGACGCCGGCGGCGGGCCGCGCGGCGCTGACGGTGAGTGGCACCCCCGGCGGGCGGTGCCGGGGGAGATCTTCGTCCTGCCCGTGCGCGGCGGTGCGCCCGCCCCCGGTGCCGACCGGACCGCGGACCGCCGATCTGGACCCCGACCCCGCATCCCACTCGTGCCCACCCCTCTCAGGGGGCACGCTGGGGCCCGCGTAACACGACCGTCACGACCGGAGGCCAGCATGGCGAGCATGGACCGCCAGCAGGAGTTCGTCCTGCGCACCCTGGAGGAGCGCGACATCCGCTTCGTGCGGCTGTGGTTCACCGACGTCTCCGGATACCTCAAAGCCGTCGCCGTCGCCCCGGCCGAGATCGAGGCGGCGTTCGCGGAGGGCATCGGCTTCGACGGCTCGGCGATCGAGGGCTTCGCCCGGGTCTACGAGTCCGACATGCTGGCCAAGCCCGACCCGGGCACCTTCCAGGTGATGCCGGCGGCCAAGGGCCAGGCCAGCGACACGGCCCGGATGTTCTGCGACATCACGCTGCCCGACGGGGCGCCGGCGTGGGCCGACCCGCGGCACGTGCTGCGCCGCACCCTCGCCAAGGCCGCGGACATGGGGTTCACCTTCTACACCCATCCCGAGGTCGAGTTCTTCCTGCTCAAGGACCTGCCCAGCGACGGCACGCCGCCGCAGCCGGCGGACACCGGCGGCTACTTCGACCTCTCCACGCACAACGTCGCGCACGACTTCCGGCGCGAGGCGGTCTTCGCGCTCGAGGCGATGGGCATCTCGGTGGAGTTCAGCCACCACGAGGTCGCGCCCGGCCAGCAGGAGATCGACCTGCGCTACGCCGACGCGCTGTCCATGGCCGACAACATCATGACGCTGCGGCACGTGGTGCGGGAGGTCGCGCTGGCCCAGGGGGTGCACGCCACCTTCATGCCCAAGCCGTTCACCGAGCTGGCCGGCTCGGCGATGCACACCCACCTGTCGCTGTTCGAGGGCGACCGCAACGCCTTCCACGACGCGTCGGACCCGATGCGGCTGTCGACGACGGCCAAGCAGTTCATCGCCGGGCTGCTGACCCACGCCCGGGAGATGACCGCGGTCACCAACCAGACGGTCAACTCCTACCGGCGGCTGCTCGCCGGCACCGAGGCGCCGACCGCGGCCACCTGGGGCCGGGCCAACCGTTCCGCGCTGGTCCGGCTGCCCTCCTACAAGCCGAACAAGGGCAACTCGGCACGGGTCGAGGTCCGCTCCCCGGACTCCGCCTGCAACCCGTACCTGACCTTCGCCGTGCTGCTCGCCGCCGGGCTGCGTGGCATCGAGAAGGGCTACGAGCTGCCGCCGGAGGCCGAGGACGACGTCTGGTCGCTGACCGACACCGAGCGCCGCGCCGCCGGCTACCAGGACCTCCCGGTCTCCCTCGGTGAGGCGCTGACCGCCATGGAGGGCAGTGAGCTGGTCGCCGAGACCCTGGGCGAGCACGTGTTCCAGTTCTTCCTGCGCAACAAGTGGGAGGAGTTCAACGCCTACCGGCAGAACGTCACGCCCTTCGAGCTGCAGCGCTACCTCCCCGGGCTCTGAGGAAGGACCCCCTCGCCCCCCACGACGTGCTCCGCACGCCGCGGGTCCCTGCGAGGGGGCCGTTCCATAAGCTCACCCACGTGGCCCGCCTGCTCGTCGTCGTCCCGTCCGACACCGACCCGCCGACCCGGCTGGGGGAGTGGCTGCGGGACGCCGGCCTGGAGCTCGACGAGCGGCGGCTGTCCCGCGGGGAGCCGCTGCCCGGCGACCTGACCGGCGTCGACGGGCTGCTGGTGCTCGGCGGGCCGCAGTCCTCGCTGGACGCCGAGGAGGTCTCCCCGGAGCTCGTCGGGGTCCGGCGCCTGCTGGCCCAGGCGCTGGCCGCCGACGTGCCGACGCTGGCCATCTGCCTGGGTGCGCAGCTGCTGGCCCAGGTCGGCGGCGGCAGCACCCGGGTGGGCGCCGGCGGCCCGGAGGTCGGCGCCACGCTGGTGGCCAAGCGGGACGCCGCCGACGCCGATCCGCTGTTCGCCCCGCTGCCGCTGTCGCCGGACGTGCTGCAGTGGCACCACGACGAGATCGACCGCCTGCCGGCCGGCGCGACGCTGCTGGCCAGCAACCCCGCCTACCCGCACCAGGCGTACCGGGTCGGCCGGCACGTGTACGGGCTGCAGTTCCACGTCGAGCCCGACGAGGCGGTGCTGCGCCAGTGGGCCGGCTCCGACCCGGTCGGGGTGGCCAGCAGCGGCACCGACGTGGACACCGTCTGCGCCCGGGCCGCGGCGGTGCTGCCCGACGTCGCGGAGGTGTGGGCGCCGTTCGCCGGCCGGTTCGCCGCGCTGGTCACCGAGCACGCCCGCACCCGTCCCGCGCCGGCCGGGGGCTGACGGTGACCACCGCGCAGCAGGACGACGAGATCCCACGGCGCGCCGTCGTCCGCCTGGTCCGGCTGGGGTTCGAGGACGGCGAGCGCGCCGCCCGGCAGCTGTCGGACCCGTCGCTGGGCCTGTGGGACCTGGACCGCAACGAGCCCGCCGACCCGGAGGCCGCCCCGGTGGTCTCCGCCCTGGCCCGCGCGGGCGACCCCGACCTGGCGCTGCGCTCGCTGGGCCGGCTGATCGAGGCGCTCGACGAGATGGACTCCGACGGCGAGGCCGCCGCCGCGCTGCTCGCTCGGCTGCGGGGCTCGGCGATGGTGCGGACCCGGCTGCTCGGGGTGCTCGGCGCCTCTGCCGGGCTCGGTGACCACCTCGCCGCCCAGCCCGCCGACTGGGTGGTGCTCGACACCGAGGACCGCTGGGGCGCCCGGCCCAGCCCGCAGGAGCTGGAGCAGCAGCTGTTGTTCGCCGTCGGGGCCGACCCCGACGACCCGCCGTGGGGGGTGGGCCTGGGCACCGCGGCGCCGGACGCCGACCCGGCCCGCGTCCGCGACCTGCACAACGCCTACCTCCGCGCCGTCCTCTCCCTCGCCGGCCGGGACATCGCCGACGGTCTGCCCGCCGACGAGGTGGCCGGCGAGCTCGCCGACATCGCCGCGGCGGTGCTCACCGCCGGGCTGGCCCTGGCCGTGGCCGAGCAGCCGCCCGGGTCGGCGCCCTGCCGGCTGGCGGTCATCGGGCTCGGCAAGGCCGGCGGGCGCGAGCTCAACTACGTCAGCGACGTCGACGTCGTCTTCGTCGCCGAGGCGCTGGCCGACGCCCCCGACGGCGCCGACGAGGCGGCCGCCCTGGCCACCGCCACCCGGGTCGCCGGTGCCCTGATGCGGATCTGCGGGGAAGCGGCCTGGGAGGTCGACGCGGCGCTGCGCCCCGAGGGCAAGGCCGGCGTGCTGGTCCGCACCCTGGCCGGGCACCGGGCCTACTACGAGAAGTGGGCCAGCACCTGGGAGTTCCAGGCGCTGCTGAAGATGCGCCCCGTCGCCGGTGACCCGGCCCTGGGGCGTGAGTACGTCGACGCGCTGGAACCGCTGGTGTGGCAGGCCGGTGACCGGCCCGGGTTCGTCGGGGAGATCCAGGCGATGCGCCGCCGGGTCGAGCAGCACATCCCCGCTGCCCAGGCGGACCGGGAGCTGAAGCTGGGCCGCGGCGGGCTGCGCGACGTGGAGTTCAGCGTCCAGCTGCTGCAGCTGGTGCACGGCCGCGCCGACGTCACCCTGCGCGTGGGCGGCACCATCCCGGCGCTCACCGTGCTCGGGGCCGGTGGCTACATCGGCCGGGAGGACGCCTCGACCCTGGTGTCGGCCTACCGCTTCCTGCGCACCGTCGAGCACCGCCTGCAGCTGCTCCGGCTGCGCCGAACCCACCTCATCCCGGTCGCCGACGACCAGCTGCGCTGGCTGGCCCGCTCGCTGGGCTACAAGCCCGACGACCGCGGCGACTCGGTGGCGGTGCTGCGCGCCGAGCTCGCCCTGCACACCCGGGTGGTGCGCCGGCTGCACGAGAAGCTCTTCTACCGGCCGCTGCTGTCCTCGGTGGCGAAGGTGCCCGGCGCGCAGCTGCAGCTGGGGCCCAAGGCCGCGGGGGAGTGGCTGCGGGCCCTGGGCTTCGCCGACCCCGACGGCGCCCTGCGGCACATGGGCGTGCTGACCGGCGGGCTGAGCCGCTCGGCCTCCATGCAGCGTTACCTGCTCCCGGTGCTGCTGCAGACCTTCGCCTCCTGCGCTGACCCCGATGCCGGCCTGCTGGCCTACCGCCGGGTCAGCGAGGCGCTCGGGAACGACCAGTGGTTCCTCCGGCTGCTGCGCGACGAGGGGCGCACCGCCGAGCGGCTGGCCGTGCTGCTGGGCTCCAGCCAGTACATCGCGGGGCTGCTGACCCGCACCCCCGAGGCGATGCGGACCCTGGCCGACGACGCCCAGCTGGAGCCGCGCAGCTCCGACGCGCTGACCTCCGCCTGGCGGCAGGCGGTGTCCCGGGCCGGCGGCGCCGCCGCCGGCATGCAGGTGCTGCGCG
Organism: Modestobacter sp. SYSU DS0290; assembly: GCF_054050955.1. Taxonomy (NCBI): domain Bacteria; kingdom Bacillati; phylum Actinomycetota; class Actinomycetes; order Geodermatophilales; family Geodermatophilaceae; genus Modestobacter; species Modestobacter sp. SYSU DS0290. The sequence goes on along the minus strand of NZ_JBJHAI010000004.1, from coordinate 138,853 downwards.
CGCTGCGCCGGCAGGAGCTGCTGCGCATCGCCTGCGCGGACCTGCTCGGCCGGCTGGACGTCGTCCGGGTCGGGCAGGCGCTGCACGCCGTCGCCGTCGCCACCCTGCGCGCCGGGCTGGACGCCGCGGTGCGCAGCTGGGCCGCCGAGACCGGCACCACCGCCGCCGACGTGCCGGTCGACCTGGCAGTGATCGGCATGGGCCGGCTGGGTGGTGCGGAGATGGGCTACGGCTCGGACGCCGACGTCCTCTTCGTGCACCGGGTGCGGCCCGGCGCCGACCAGGCGAAGGCGGCCGCCGCGGCGAACAACGTCGCGCACACCCTGCGCCGGCTGCTGGGCGAGCCGGCCCCGGACCCCGCGTTCGAGGTGGACGCCGACCTGCGTCCCGAGGGCCGGCAGGGTGCGCTGTCGCGCAGCCTGGAGGCCTTCGCCGAGTACTACCAGCGCTGGGTGTCCACCTGGGAGGTGCAGGCGCTGCTGCGCGCCGACCCGGTGGCCGGCGACGAGGAGCTGGGGCGGGAGTTCGTCCGCCTCGTCGACCCGCTGCGCTACCCGGCCGCCGGGCTCAGCAGCGACCAGATCGCGGAGATCCGCCGGATCAAGGCGCGGGTGGACAGCGAGCGACTGCCCCGTGGCGCGGACCCGGCCACGCACACCAAGCTCGGGCGCGGCGGCCTGGCCGACGTCGAGTGGACGGTGCAGCTGCTCCAGCTGGAGCACGCCGCAGCCCACCCGCCGCTGCGGGTGACCTCCACGGTGACCGCGCTGGACGCCCTCGCCGCCGCCGGGTTGCTCACCGACGACCAGCGGACCGCCCTGCAGACGGCGTGGGAGCTGGCCAGCCGCGCCCGCAACGCCGTCTTCCTGGTGCGCGGGCGCCCCGGCGACCAGCTGCCCCGGCAGGGCCTGGAGCTGGGCGGGGTGGCGCGCGCCTGCGGCTACGGTCCCGACACCGACCCCGGCCAGTTCCTCGACGACTACCGGCGGGTCACCCGGCACGCGCGCACCGTCGTCGAATCGGTCTTCTACGGCCGCACCGAGGAGTCCTGACCCCCGTGTACGTGCCCGCCGCCTTCGCCGCGCCCGACGACGCCGTCGCCCAGCTGCTCGCCGCCCCGGGCGCCGTCGACCTGGTCAGCGTCACCTCCACCGGGCTGACCGCCACGACGCTGCCGATGGTGCACGACCCGGCCGACGGCACCCTGCGCGGTCACCTCGCGCGGAACAACACCCAGTGGCGGGACACCGTGGGCCCGGTGCTGGTCATCGTCCGCGGGCCGGACGCCTACGTCTCGCCGTCCTGGTACGCCACCAAGGCCGAGCACGGCCGCGTGGTGCCCACCTGGGACTACGTCGTCGCGCACGTGCACGGCGAGCTGGTCGTGCACGAGGACCCGGCCTGGCTCGCCGCGCACGTGGCGGCGCTGACCGACGCCCACGAGGGCGGCCGCGCCGAGCCGTGGGCGGTCGGCGACGCCCCGGAGCGCTTCGTCGCCGGCCAGCTGCGCGCGATCGTCGGCGTCGAGGTCCGGATCGGCCGGGTCGAGGCGAAGTGGAAGCTCTCGCAGAACCGGTCGGCCGCCGACGTCGACGGGGTGGTGGCCGGCCTGCGCGCCGACGGCGCCGGGACGACGGCCGACGCGGTGGCCGCCGCCCGCCCGGGGGAGCGGGGTTGAGCGGGGCGGCGCCCGGGAACCAGCTCCCGGTGCCTCCCGAGACCCCGGCCCAGCCTCCGGCCGCTGCCGAGCCCACCGACGCCGCCGACGTCTCCGACGCGACCGTGCGCGACCTGGCCCCCGCCGACGAGCCGACCGCGACCATCACGCCCTACCGCGACGGTCCGCTGGTCGTGCGGGGCGACTTCCGGCTGGTCGACACCGACGGCAACGAGATCGACCCCGGACGGAAGACCGTGGCGCTGTGCCGGTGCGGGAAGTCGGGGATCAAGCCGTTCTGCGACGGCACCCACAAGCGGTCCGGCTTCCACGCCGCGAGCTCCCCGGCCCGGCCCCGGCCGGCCGCGCGGATCGTCGCCGAGGCCCGGGAGCAGCGGGGCTGACCCGGCTGGACGGAGCCGGGTCACCCCTCGTTCACCGGTCGGCCACCGGCTGCTGGCCGGCCGAGGTCAGGGTGGGCGCGATCCCGCCCCGACCGCAGAAGGTGGCCTGTGCTCCGTCGTCCGCTCCGCTCCGTCCCCGTCCTCGCCGCCGGTGTGCTGGCCGCCGTCCTGACCGCCGGCACGGCGTCGGCGGCCACCCCGCCGACCTTCCGAGCGCTGGCCACCTTCCCGGTCGCCGGTGAGGTCGCCGAGATCATCTCGGCCACGCCGGACGGCCGGACCGTCGTCTACACCGACTCGGAACTGGGCCAGGTCGGCCTGGTCGACCTGAGCCGGCCCACCGCGCCCCGCCAGCTGGGCACCATCGACGTGGGCGGCTCACCGACCTCGGTCACGGTCATGTCCAACGCGCGGTACGCCCTCGTCGCCGTCGACACCACCACCGACCTGGCCCGCCCCTCGGGCCACCTGGCGGTCGTCGACCTCCCGCGGCGCGCGGTGGTGCGCACCATCGAGCTGGGCGGCCAGCCCGACTCGATCGACGTCGGACCCAGCGGTGTCTTCGCGGCCATCGCCATCGAGAACCAGCGCGACGAGGACCTGGTCGTCGACGGCGTCGAGGGCGGCCTGCCGCAGCTGCCGGCCGGGTTCCTCTCCGTCGTGGACCTGCGCGGCCCGGTGTCGGCGTGGACCGCCGGGCGGGTGGAGCTCACCGGGCTGCCGGGCATGGTGTTCCCCGCCGACCCCGAGCCGGAGTTCGTCGACGTCGACGGCCGGGACGTCGCGGCGGTGACGCTGCAGGAGAACAACGCGATCGCCCTGGTCGACCTGGCCCGGCGGCGGGTCGTGCACTCCTTCTCCGCCGGCACGGTCACCCGGAGCGACGCCGACACCGCCGACGACGGCACGGTGGCCTTCGACGACCCGCTCGTCGCGCCGCGCGAGCCGGACGCCGTGCAGTGGACGCTGCGCGGCGAGCTGGTGACCGCCGATGAGGGCGACCTGGCGGAGGAGCCCGCCGGCGGCCGCGGGTGGACGGTGTTCGGCCAGGACGGCGCGGTGCGCTGGTCCAGCGGTGGCTCGGCCGAGCGCGCGCTCGCCGACGCCGGCCGGTACCCCGACGGGCGCAGCGACGACAAGGGCGCGGAGTTCGAGGGGGCCGAGGTCGCCCGCATGCGCGGCACCGACTACGCGTTCATCGGCGCCGAGCGCGGCGACGCGGTGCTCGTCTACGACATCGGCCGCTCGGCGACCCCGGCGCTGCTGCAGGTGCTGCCCACCGGCGACGCCCCCGAGGGGCTGCTCGCCATCGAGTCGCGCGAGCTGTTCGTGACCAGCGACGAGGACGACGGCACGCTGTCCGTCTTCGGCCTGCGCTGAGGCCCGGGAGCCGGTCGCTGCTAGGCGGCGACCGGCTCCGCGGTCCGCAGGGCCGACCGCCCCGCCGCCCAGGCGTCCATCAGGTACCCGGCGGTGAGCCCGTCCAGGGCGAGGGAGCACTGGGCGCCGAAGAGGACGTCGGCGGCGAGCGCCGGGTCCTCGGCGACCAGCGAGCCGCACATGTCGACGGCGGCGATCTGCTCGTGCACCGCGTCGGCCTCGACGTGCTCGTCGTAGAAGACGCTGGTCCCCGCGCCGAACCCGAGCCGCCGCAGCCCGGCGGAGTAGCGCCGGCTCGGTTCGGAGGAGGTCATCTCCACGGCAGCCAGGTGGCCCAGGCAGGCGCCCCGCCAGCGGCGGTGCAGGCCGAACAGCGACATGGTGTTGACCGAGGTGAAGGCGACCGCGGGTGCGTCGTCCCACAGCGCGCCGTAGCCGTCGTCCAGCCCGAGGTCGCGCATCATCCCGGCGAACAGCCGGCTGTGCATGCGCTCGGGGGCCCCGCCGCCGTACTCGTCGGCTTGGATCTCCACCATGGCGGCCTTGCTGCGCCCGGAGATCCGGGGGATGGCCCAGGTGTGCGGGTCGCCCTCCTTGAGGTGGTAGACCGACCGCACGGTCAGGTACTCCCGCCACTGGTCGGCGGTGCCCTGCTTGGCCATGTACCGCGACAGCGACGGGCCGTCGTCGGCCTCGATGACCGCCGTCAGCTGCCGGTCGACGGTGTCCTCGGGGAGGTCGACGTCCGGGACGAGCGCCTGCAGGGCCCGCAGGTGCGCCGCCTCCAGCAGTGCCCGCACCCGGAGCAGGTCGAGGTCCCACTCCCACGCGTCGTCGACCTCGTCGAAGCCCTGGTAGTGCAGCTCGTAGCAGATGGCGAGGCTGAGCTGCAGGTCCTCGTCGGTGAGCGGCTCGGCGGTGGCCGCGACCAGGGCCTCGGCCGTGGCGACGGTGGCCGGGCCGAGTGAGTCCCCGGTGGTCAGGTCCGCGCACAGCGCGGCGCTCAGCGGGCCCCGTGGCTCAGGAAGACGCATGGTGGCGATCATGCCCCGGACGGCGCCCTCCCGAACGTGACCTGCCCCGGCTGCCCCGCGCCGGGGGTCAGGCGTGCGTCTCGAAGGCGGTCGCCATCTTCGCCTGCTCCTCCAGCACGTCGTTGATCCGCGCCTGCACCACGTCCAGCTGGCCGATGATCTCGCTGGTGGCGTGGATGCCGTCGGCGACCGCCTTGCTGCTGGCCTGGATGCCGGCGATCTGGTCGGAGACCTTCTGCGTTGCGTTGGCGGTCTCCCGGGCCAGGTCCTTGACCTCGCTGGCGACGACGGCGAAGCCCTTGCCGAGCTCACCGGCGCGGGCGGCCTCGATGGTGGCGTTCAGCGCGAGCAGGTTGGTCTGGTCCGCGATGCCGGAGATGATCCGGATGACCTCGCCGACCGCGGCCGACGCCTCGTCCAGCGAGACGACCTCGCCGGTCATCGTGGAGGCCTGGCTGACCGCGCTCTCGGCGACCCGCCCGGCGTCGCCGGCGGCCTCGCGCAGCCGGGAGACGGTGTCCAGCAGTTCGCGGGCGTTCGCCGCCGACTCCTCGGTGCGCCGCAGCACGTCCAGCCGCTGGGAGACCAGCTGCTGCACGTTGCGCAGCGCCGAGCGGCGCGACTCGGACAGCTCGATGGTCTCGGTGACGAAGAAGTCCATCGTGCCGACGACCCGCCCGCCGACCATCAGGGGGAAGCAGACCCCGGACTTGACCCCGGCACGCTGGGCCGCGGGCGCCCGCACGCAGTCGGTCATCTCCCCGATGTCGCTGACGAAGTAGAGGTCGCGGGACCGCCAGGCGCGGCCGGACAGCCCCACGCCCTCGGCGAAGCTGGCGGCCAGGGTCACCTTGCGGAACTCCTCACCGGCCGAGCCGGACTCCTGCTGGAAGCGCAGCAGGCCGGCCGCCTCGTCCAGCGCCCAGTAGGAGCCGTACGCCCACCCGAACGCCTCCCGGACGGTGTCCAGGGCGATCCGCAGTGCGGATGCCTGGTCACCGGCCGCGCCCAGCTCGGTGACGACGGTGGTCACCGCGACCCGGTCGTCGAGCGTCTCCTGCAGCTCGTTCCTGCCCAGCGCGGCCCGCCGGGCGTGCGCCAGCAGACGGCCCAGGGAGTCCCACTTGCCCTGGCGGGCGCCGGTGAAGGGCAGTTCACCGCGGCCGTAGTACTCGTTCAGCGCCACGACGGTGCCGTTCTCGACCGTCGGCAGCACGCAGCCGTGGGTGGCGCCGGCCGCACGGGCCCCGGCCCAGCGGAGGCACGTGGCCGGGTCGCTGGTCTCGTCGACCAGCACCGCGGTCCTGGTGCGGATCGCCTGGCCGGCGTAGCCGTCCCCGGTGGTGACCCGGTCCACGCCGCCGGCCGGGGTGACGGCGAGAGGACCGGCCATCTCGCCGTGCTCCCCGACCAGCTGGAAGGCGCCGTCCGGGCTGGGGAGCCAGGTGGCGCCGTAGCAGAGCCCGAGTTCGTCGACGAGGGTGGCGGTGATCTTGTCGTGGGCGTCGACGGAGTCGCGGACGCCCCCGTCCAGCACGGCGATGACCCGCTCCACCGCCTCGACGTCCCGGGGCATCTCCGCCGGCGAGAGGGCGGTCCGCTCCGGGGTGCTGGTGCGTCGCCTCATGTGTCGTCCCCCATGTCTCGTGCCCTCCCGGCCGCCGCGCTCGGTCGGCCTCCTGGGCCGGGTGCCGTGCGATCACCCAGCCCGGGTCCACCGCTCTCATCGGCTGTGGGCGGCCGGTGTTGAGCCGACGACCGACCGGATCGGGTGCCATCTGATGACGGGCCGCCGGAGCAGGGGGCGGGGACGAGCTCAGAACCCGGCGGCCTTGTCCACGACGTTGATCAGCGGCTCGCCGGCTGCGAAGCGGCGGCAGTTCTCCGCGAGCACGGCGTACCGCCGCTCCTCCAGGTCCGGGCCGCGGTCGGCCACGTGCGGGGTGACCAGGACCCGGGGGGCGCCCCAGAGGGCTGAGTCGGCCGGCAGCGGCTCGGGGTCCGTCACGTCCACCCCGGCCGCGCCGAGCAGCCCGTCGGTGAGGGCCCGGGCCAGGTCGGCGGTCACGGTGGTGGCGCCGCGGCCGACCGTCACGTACAGGGCGCCACGCCGCATCCGGCGGAACCGGGCCAGGTCGAAGGTCCCGGTCGTCGCGGGGGTCTCGGGCAGGACGTTCACCACGACATCGGCGCGGGGGAGCAGCGCGTCGAGCGCGTCCGGACCGTGCACCTCGGCCACGCCCGGCGGCGGGTCCGCGGGGCGCGCGTCGGTGGCCAGCACGGTCATCCCCAGCGCGGCGGCCAGCCGGCCGACCTCGGCACCGATGCTGCCCAGGCCGGCGATCAGCAGGGTCGCCCCGCCCAGGTGGAGCACTGCCTCGTCGTCCGGTCGCCACGAGCGCTCGTCCTGCCGGGCCCGGTAGACGTCCAGCCGGCGGGCCAGCGCCAGCACCAGCGCGATCGCGTGCACCCCGACCGAGTCGCCGTAGATGCCGCGGACGTTGGTGACGACGACGTCGGACCCGACCAGCTCGGGGAAGAAGAACCCCGCCGGCGGGTTGGCCTGCGGGGAGTGCAGCCACCGCAACCGGTCGGCGGCCGCCAGCAGGCGGGGCGTGAGCCGGCCGAACGCCGCGTCCGCCTCGGCCAGCGCCTCGGCCAGCTCGTCCTCGCCGGCCTCCGTGGGGGCCAGCACGACGTCCAGCTGTGGCACCTGCTCGGCCAGCCGGTCGCGCCACCCCGCCAGGGACTTGTCCGGCTGCGGCAGGAGCACCAGTCGTGGCGTCATCGGGTCCCCCTCGTCGTCGGCTGCGGACCCGTGCCCGCGGCTCGATCCTCACCCACCCACCGCCGCCCGGCGCGCCGAGCGGGGGGCGGACGCACCGCGGCCCCCGACCTCGGTGAGGTCGGGGGCCGCAGTGCGTGCGCTGGATCAGATGTCGTAGTACATCGCGAACTCGTGCGGGTGCGGGCGGAGGCGGATCGGGTCGATCTCGTTCTCCCGCTTGTACTCGATCCAGGTCTCGATCAGGTCGGAGGTGAACACGCCACCGTCGAGCAGGTAGTCGTGGTCGACCTCGAGCCGGTCGAGGACGGCGTCCAGCGAGGCGGGCACCTTGTCGATGCCCAGGGCCTCCTCGGGCGGCAGCTCGTAGAGGTCCTTGTCGACCGGCGCCGGCGGCTCGATCTTGTTCTTGATGCCGTCGAGGCCGGCCATCAGCATCGCGGAGAACGCGAGGTACGGGTTGGCCGACGGGTCGGGCACGCGGAACTCGATGCGCTTGGCCTTCGGGCTGTCGCCGGAGATCGGGATGCGGCAGCAGGCCGAGCGGTTGCGCGCGGAGTAGACCAGGTTGATCGGCGCCTCGTAGCCGGGCACCAGGCGGTGGTAGCTGTTCACCGTCGGGTTGGTGAAGGCCAGCAGCGACGGGGCGTGCGCCAGCAGGCCACCGATGTAGTGCCGGGCGGTGTCGGACAGCCCCGCGTAGCCGGTCTCGGCGTGGAAGAGCGGCTCGCCGTCCTTCCAGAGGCTCTGGTGACAGTGCATGCCCGAGCCGTTGTCGCCGTACAGCGGCTTGGGCATGAAGGTCGCGCTCTTGCCGTGCGCCCAGGCGGTGTTCTTGATGACGTACTTGAACAGCATGAGGCTGTCCGCCGAGCGCAGCAGGGTGTCGAACTTGTAGTTGATCTCGGCCTGACCACCGGTGCCGACCTCGTGGTGGCCGCGCTCGAGCTCCAGCCCGGCGTTGGCCAGGTTCACCATCATGGTGGCGCGCAGGTCGCTCTGGTGGTCGTAGGGCTCGACCGGGAAGTAGCCGCCCTTGGGACGGGTCTTGTAGCCCAGGTTCGGGCCGCCGTTCTCGCCGGTCAGCGCCCCGGTGTTCCAGGAGCCCTCGACCGCGTCGATGTGGTAGTAGCCCTCGTTGATCGAGGTGCTGTGCCGCACCGAGTCGAACACGTAGAACTCGGCCTCGGGGCCGAAGTACGCGGTGTCGGCGATGCCGGAGCTGGCCAGGTAGGCCTCGGCCTTCTTCGCGACGTTGCGCGGGTCGCGGCTGTAGGCCTCGCGCGTGATCGGGTCGTGGATGAAGAAGTTGATGTTCAGCGTCTTGTGGATGCGGAACGGGTCGACGTAGGCGCTGCTCGCGTCCGGCAGCAGGAGCATGTCGGACTCGTTGATCGCCTGGAAGCCGCGGATCGACGAGCCGTCGAAGCCCAGGCCGTCGGCGAAGGTGTCCGGCCCGAACGTCTCCGCAGGGATGGTGAAGTGCTGCATGACGCCGGGGAGGTCGCAGAACCGGACGTCGACGAACTTCACGTCGTTGTCGCGGATGTAGGCGGTGACCTCTTCGGGACTGTTGAACATCGATCCTCCGGGAGTGGACGGCCAGCTCACCGGCAAGTTACGAGTGGGGAGTTGCTCCCCGGTGTCCCTCGTGTTTCCTGCCGGTAACACCGCTCCCGGCGTGTCGCCGGGAGACGGTCGCCACGGTCGGTCACCCCGCCGTGCGGTCCCGCCCGGGACGGCGGCGGGCAGGTCCTACGCTGGCGGGATGGCCGCGGACGACGCCCCACCCTCTCAGCAACGCACCCGCGGCGCCGCACTGGGGCTGCCCGCGGACGGCCCGGGGTCGCTCGCCTCGTTCGGCCAGCGCGCTCTCGCCTTCGTCATCGACGCCTTCGCCGCCGCGCTGATCGCCGGGTTGGTGACCGCCCCGGAGCTGCCGCGCAACTGGAGCCTGCTGTCGTTCGGGCTGGTCACCGTGGTGTCCCTGGTGCTCGCCGGGCAGACGCCGGGCATGCGGCTGGTGGGGCTGCGCCTGGCCCACCCGCACCCCCGTCAGGGACTGGCGCCCTGGCGGGCCGTCGTCCGCACGGCCCTGCTCGTGCTGCTGGTGCCGGCCCTGGTGGTCGACGCCGACGGCCGCGGGATGCACGACCGGCTCACCGACACCGCGGTGGTCCGCGACCGGGCGTGAGCGAGGACGACGAACGCCCCCGGCCGAGCGGCCGGGGGCGTTCGTCGTCAGAGGTGCCGGACTACCGGCGGCGGACCTGTCGCTGGCTGATCGACATCTGCCGGCCGCCGGGCAGCGGGCCGCCGGGGACCGGCATCCGCTGGCCGCCCAGCGCGCTCATCCGCTTGGCCAGGGCGTTGACCTCGGCGCCGGAGAGGTTGCGGGGGAGCTTCATGACGTGCGCGCTGAGCTTCTTCAGCGGCACCTCGCCCTCGCCGTCGCCGACCACGACGTCGTAGATCGGGGCGTCGCCGACGACCTTGGCCATCCGGCGCTTCTCCTGGGCGATCAGGGAGCGCACCCGCTGCGGGGTGCCCTCGCCGACCAGGATGATCCCGGGCCGGCCCAGCACCCGGTGCAGGGCGTCGAACTCCCGGGTGCCGGCGACGCCGGAGGAGACCCGCCAGTCACCGCGCATCCCCTCCAGCACCCAGGAGGCCGCGCCGGGCTGGCCCTCCACCTGCCGGTAGGCCGAGCCCTGGGCTCGCCGGCCGAACACGATCAGCGCGGCCAGCAGACCGAGCAGGATCGCGATGGGCAGGAACAGGAACGGCGAGCTGAAGACCAGCAGACCGAACAGCTCCACCACCGCCGCCACCGCCACGAAGGCGATGAGCATGATCCAGGGGAGCTTCGGGTCGTTCCGGTAGGTCAGCGTGTACGCCTGGCGGATCATCCCCGCCTGGTTCTTGAGCTTGGTCAGCCGCTTGACCTTGGGCTTGCCGTCCTTGCCCGGCTTGCCGCTCTTGCCGCTGCTCGCGGCGGTGGCGCCGGTGCTGCCGCGTCCGGGCGCGCCGCCGGCCGGGCCCCGGCCGGCCTTGCCGGCGGGGGCGGAGGTGTCGGTAGACCTGCTGCGTGCCATGCGTCGAGGATAGGGCCCCCGGCGACGGACGCCGTCGCACCTGCCCGGACGCCGTGGCGTCCGGGCAGGCGCGCTCAGCTGCGGATCGCGAGTCCCCGAGCCTCGGCGGCCTGCTGGTAGAGCCGGCCGGCCCGGTAGGAGCTGCGCACCAGCGGCCCGGCCAGCACACCGGGGAAGCCCATCTCCTCGGCCTGGGCGGCGAACTCGACGAACTCGTCGGGCTTCACCCAGCGGACCACCGGGTGGTGCCGGACGCTCGGGCGCAGGTACTGGGTGATGGTCAGCAGGTCGCAGCCGGCGTCGCGGAGCGCCTGCATGGTCTCCACGACCTCGTGCGGCTCCTCGCCCATGCCCAGGATCAGGTTGGACTTGGTGACCAGCCCGGCCTCGCGGGCGGCGGTGATCACGGCCAGCGACCGCTCGAAGCGGAAGCCGGGGCGGATGCGCTTGAAGATGCGCGGCACGGTCTCGACGTTGTGCGCGAGCACCTCGGGCCGGGAGGAGAACACCTCGGCGAGCTGGTCGGGTTCGGCGTTGAAGTCGGGGATGAGCAGCTCGACCCCGCACCCGGGGATCTGCTCGTGGATCTGCCGGACCGTCTCGGCGTACAGCCAGGCGCCACCGTCGGGCAGGTCGTCGCGGGCGACGCCGGTGATCGTGGCGTAGCGCAGCCCCATGGTGGCGACGCTCTCGGCGACCCGGCGGGGCTCGTCCCGGTCGAAGTCGGCGGGCTTGCCGGTGTCGATCTGGCAGAAGTCGCAGCGACGGGTGCACTGGTCGCCGCCGATGAGGAAGGTGGCCTCCCGGTCCTCCCAGCACTCGTAGATGTTGGGGCAGCCGGCCTCCTCGCACACCGTGTGCAGCCCCTCGCGGCGGACCAGCGACTTCAGCTCGGTGTACTCCGGGCCGGTCTTCAGCCTGGTCTTGATCCACTCGGGCTTGCGCTCGATGGGGGTCTGGCTGTTGCGGACCTCCAGGCGCAGCAGCTTGCGGCCGGCCGGCTCGATCCGGGACCCGGTGCCCGGGGTGTTCGGAGTCTCCTCGTGCGTGGTCGCCTCGTCAGTGCCCAGGCTCATGACGAGCACGGTACTCCCGGTCCGGCACGGTCCCGGAGACGCCGGAGGGGCCCGGCGCACGCGCGCCGGGCCCCTCCGGGGTGTGGTGGTCAGCCGCGGACGTTGCCGGGCGTGCCCTCCGGGCCGCCGGTGTCCTCCGCCTCGGCCGACCCGGCGGTGGCCACCGGGGTCTCCGAGTCGTTGCGGGTGCTGCTCGCCGGCTCGGGGGCGGACTGGTTGCTCGGCTCGCCCGGGCCGGAGGCCGGCTGGGCCTCCAGGGCGCCGACGTTCGCGTCGGTGGGGGCGGAGTCCGACGGCGCGGTCTCGGCGGTCGACACGGCCTTGCCGCTCTGCGCCGCCGGCGTCTCGGTGCCGCCGGCCGGGGTGCTGGGGGAACTGGACACGGGGTCCTCTCGGTAGCTGGGCACGGGCCCGTCGCCGGTGGGCGCCGGGTTCCACGGGTCCTCGCTCTTCTTCCCCCGCAGGAACACCACCACACCCGCGACGACCGCCAGGACCGCCAGCACCCAGGGCCAGCGCCGCGGCGGCTGCTCCTCGATGCCGACGCCCCGCTTGACCGAGGTGACGGTGGCGGCACCCCGCTTGGCGGCGTCCTTGCGGGCCCGGGCGGCGGCCTTCTCGAGCTCCGCGCGCCGCTTGGCCGCCGTCCGGGACAGCTCGTCGGCCCGCTTGCCCAGCTCATCGGCCCGCTTGCGGGCGGCGCGACGACCGGTCTCCGCGGCGGCCAGGGCCGCAGCGAGCCGCGCGGCGGCCACCTCGCGGGCGGCCTCGGCAGCGGCCACCGCGTCGCGGCGCGCCTTCTCTGTCTGCGCGCCGGCGGCGGTGCCCAGGGTGGCCGCGGTGGCGGCGAGCTCCGCGCTGCGGGCCTCCAGCTGCGCCCGGGCCGACTCGACGCCGGAGAGCAGGCCCGTCCGGGCGGCCCCCAGCGCCGGGCCGGCCGCCTCGCGGGCCGCCGTCACCCGCGGGACCGCGTAGGCGGTGGCCGCGGTGGACGCCGCGGTCAGCCGCGGGCCGGCGGCCTCCCGGGCGGCGTCGAGATTCGTGCGGGCGGTCCTGGCGGCGTTCTCCCACGCGGGACCGGCCGCCTCGCGGGCGGCCTCGATCCGCGGCACGGCGGCGGCCACCGCCGTCTCCAGGTTCGCCCGCGCCGCCCGGGTCGCGGCGTCCAGGCGGGGGACGACGTCCTTCTCGTAGGCCTTCTGAGCCGCGGCCACCTGCGGGGCCAGCGCCTCGCGAGCGGCGTCCAGCCGGGGCACGAGCACCTCACGGGCGGCCTCCAGCTGGGGGAAGAGCGCGGCCACCGCGGCCTCCACCCGGGGGGCGACGTCGGTCGCGTAGGCCGCGGCGGCCGCCTTGGTGGCCGTCGAGACCTGGGGTCGCAGTTGCTCCGTCGTCGCCCTGCGGGCCTCGGTCACCGCAGCACCGATGTGCGCGAGCCCTTCCTGCAACTCGGCCCCGATGACCTCTGACGGGCTCTTCCTGCGGAACACAGCAGCACCTCCGGTAGATCGCGTGACGATCATCCTGCCCGGGATCGACGACGGGCACACCCCGAGCCGGCGCCGGAGGGCCCGCCGACCGGTGGCCCGTCGGCAGCCGCCGACGGCGCTGGCTAGGTTCGGCGCGTGCAGCTACGGATCTTCACCGAACCCCAGATGGGCGCCACCTACGACGACCTGCTCGCGGTGGCCCGGCGCACCGAGGAGACCGGCTTCGACGCGTTCTTCCGCTCCGACCACTACCTGACCATGGGCGGCGACGGGCTGCCCGGGCCGACCGACGCCTGGGTGACGCTGGCCGGGCTGGCCCGGGAGACCAGCCGGATCCGGCTGGGCACGCTGATGACCGCCGCGACCTTCCGGCTGCCCGGCCCGCTGGCGATCTCGGTCGCGCAGGTCGACCAGATGAGCGGTGGCCGGGTGGAGCTGGGCATCGGCTCGGGCTGGTTCGCCGAGGAGCACAGGGCCTACGGCATCCCCTTCCCCGAGCTGGGGGAGCGGTTCGACCGGTACGAGGAGCAGCTCGCCGTGATCAGCGGGCTGTGGAGCACCCCGGCGGGGGAGACCTTCGACTTCGCCGGCGAGCACTACCAGCTCACCGGCTCCCCGGCGCTGCCCAAGCCGGTGCAGCCCGGCGGCGTCCCGATCCTGGTCGGCGGCAACGGCAGGAAGCGCACGCCGCGGCTGGCCGCCCGGTACGCCGCCGAGTTCAACGTGCCGTTCGGCTCGGCCGAGGACAACGCCCGGCTCTTCGCCGGGGTGCGGGACGCCTGCACGGAGGCCGGCCGGGACCCCGGCGAGCTGGTCTACAGCTCCGCGCTGGTGCTGTGCGTCGGCCGGGACGAGGCCGAGCTGGCCCGCCGGGCCGCCGCCATCGGCCGGGACGTCGACGAGCTGCGGGCGCACGGCGTCGCCGGCACCCCGGCGGAGGCCGTGGACACCCTCGGCCGCTACGCCGAGGCCGGCGCCACGCGGGTGTACCTGCAGGTCCTCGACCTCGCCGACCTGGACCACCTGGACCTGGTCGCCGCGGAGGTGGCCCCGCAGCTGGGGTGAGCGGCGCGGCGCCCCGCCCGCCGGTGACGGGCGGGGCGCCGTTGCCTCAGCGGAGCTCGGAGGCCAGCGGCTCGAGTGCCGCGCGCGAGCCCAGCCAGGTGTTGGCTCGCTGCAGGTCGTCGTCGAAGTCGACCTCGACGGCGGAGAACCGCGAGATGTCGACGGGGCGGAAGCGCACCCCGGCCCGCTGGATCGCCAGCTCCATGCCCCGCTCGAAGTAGTCACCGGCCTCGCAGGCCGCCAGGTGCTCGACCAGCGCGGCCTTGTCGGCCCCGGAGACGTAGTTGATGCCCACCGCCTCGCCGAGCCCCCCGACGACGGTCTTGGACAGCTCGGCGATGCAGCCGTCGTCGTCCAGGGTGTACTTGACCTCCTCGTCGGCGACCGTCGAGGTGTCCACGCAGACGAAGCTCTCGTCGGCCTCGATGAAGGGGGCGGCGTGGTCGAGCACGGCCGGGTCGAACACCACGTCGCCGTTCATCCAGAGCACCCCGCCGTCGTGGGAGGACCGCAGCGCCTTGAGCAGGCTCTGCGAGGTGTTGGTGACGGCGAAGTCGGGGTTGAACGCGAAGAGCAGGTCCGGCTGCGCGCGCATGACGGCCTTCGCGCGGTAGCCCACCACCGCGGTCACCGGGGTCGCGGCACCGAAGACCGCCCGGACGCCGTCCAGCTGCTGCTGCATGATGCTCCGGCCGTCCATCAGCGGGGTGAGCGGCTTGGGCAGCTTGCGGCCCAGCCGGGTGCCCATGCCCGCGGCCAGGATGACCACCTGCGGGGCGGCGGCGCGGGTCTCGGACGAGCCGGCGGCGACCGCCGGACGCGACCGCCGGTCGCGGCCCCCGGTCAGGATCGGGTCAGCAGTGCGCATGCTCATCTCCTCGTTACGTCGTTCGGGGTGGCGCCGGACGGGCCGGGGTGGTCCGTCCGGGGGAAGAACAGCTCCAGGACCCGGTCGGTCGCGTGGCCGTCCTCGAGGGAGCAGAAGGTCTCCCGGAACCGGGTGTACCGGGCGGTGGGTTCCCACGGCCGCCGGGCGAGCTCGGCGATCGTGGCGAGCACCTCGTCGCTGGTGGACAGCAGCGGGCCCGGTGCGGCCTCGGCCAGGTCGAAGTAGAAGCCGCGCAGGGTGTCCTGGAAGTAGTCCAGGTCGTAGGTGAAGTTGATGATCGGCTTCCCGGTGACGGCGAAGTCGAACATCGTCGAGGAGTAGTCGGTGACCAGGACGTCGGCGGCCAGGTAGAGGTACCGGATGTCCGGGTAGCGCGAGACGTCGCGGACCGGTGCGCCCGCGGGCACCTCCAGCCGGTCGGAGACCATCTGGTGCAGGCGCAGCAGCAGCACGTGGTCGGCGCCGAGACCGTGGGCGAAGTCGCCGAGGTCGAGCGGGAAGGTGTGCTGCGGTCCGCCGTCCCCGCCGAACACCTGGTCGTCGCGCCAGGTCGGGGTGTAGAGGACGGCGGTGACACCCTCGGCGATGCCCAGGGAGTCGCGGACCTCGGCCCGGATGCGCTCGCGGTCGGGGGAGTTCAGCAGGTCGTTGCGCGGGTAGCCGGTCTCGAGCACCGGCCCGGTGAACCCGAAGGCCTTGCGGAACCGTGGCGTGCTGACCGCGTTGGGGGACAGCAGCGCGTCCCACCGGGCGATCTCGGTGTCCAGGTAGGCCAGCCGGCCCTCCGGGGCCCACAGCACGTCGTTGTGGATCCGCTTGAGCGGGGTGCCGTGCCAGGTCTGCAGGTAGGTCGTGCCCGGCCGCTTGTCCCAGTCGAAGCCGATGTGGTCGTTGGACACCACGACGTCGGCGGCCTCCAGCGCTGCCCGGGCCGCGGCGCTGCCGAACTCGACGGTGGTCACGTCGGCCGGGAAGTCGCCCACCCGGTCCGGGGCGGCCAGCCAGACGACCTCGTGGTCGTCGCCCCGCTCGCGGAGTGCCTCGAAGATGGTCCGCGGGCTGTCGGAGAACACCCCGCGGAAGCTGTTGAACACGACCTTCACCGGGCGACCCCCGCCACGGTCGCCGGGCGCCCGGCGGGCGTCGGCTGCAGCAGGTCGGTCAGCTCCGCCCAGGAGGAGACCAGCGCGACGACGCCGGCGTCGCGCAGCTGGGCCGCGCGCTCGGCGCGCTCGTCGGGGGCCACGAACCGCAGGTTGCCCACGGTGGGGCAGCCGGCGCGGACGGCGGAGAGCGCACCGGCCACCGAGTCCTCGACCGCCAGGCCCTGCGCCGGGGAGATGCCCAGCTGCTCGCAGGCGTGCAGGTACACCGCGGGATCGGGCTTGCTGGTCGGCGTGGGCAGTGAGTCCTCGGCGCTGAACCGCAGCGGCGGGGGGATGAGCTCGTCCAGCCCGGCGGCGGTGAAGCAGGCGGCCAGCCGGGTGAGTGCGCTGGAGCTGACCGCGGCGAGCGTGAGCCGTTCGCCGATCGCGGTGAGCCCGGCGGTGACGTCGGCGTCGGGACGGAGCTCGCGGCCGAGGTGCTCGGTCACCACGCGCCGCTCCTCGGCGACCCACTCGTCGAGGTCTCTCACCTCGACGCCGCGCGCCGCGGCGAGGTCGGCGGCGGTCGACCGGAAGTTCCGGCCGGTCGCGGCCCGGCGGAGCTCCTCTGCGGTGAAGCGGTCCGGGATCCCGTGGGCGGCCAGGAACCGGTTGGTGACGTCGGCCGACGCCGCGAAGGCCGGCTCCTCGGAGGGGAAGAGGTTCCCGTCCGCGTCGCACAGCAGCGCGGTGAGGCGCTGGACCTGCGTGGTCGTGATCCCTGGCATCTGGGGCGGTCTCCTGGGGGTCCGGGCCCGGGGGGGCGTGGTCATGCGGGCAGCAGGTCGTCGTGGACGGCCGCCACCCGGTTCGCGGTGGTGGGGTCCGCGACCCCGGTGTCGGTGCCCGCGCGGGCCAGTGCCCGGGCCACCGTGACCCGGACGCCGTCCGCCTCGAGGTCCTGCAGCGCGCGGGTGAGCGCCGCGACGAACACCGGGTCGGTGGCCAGGTCGCCGAAGACCGGGTGCAGGCCCAGCAGCGGGCGGGGGTCGGTGCCGCCGGCGCGGGCCAGCCGGCGCAGCTCGTCGGCGAGCTCGTCCTCGACGGCCAGCTCGCCGCCCTGCAGGTCGGTGCCGCGCACGTACCGGCACCACCCGGCGACCGCGACGGTCAGCAGCTCGGTCGGCCGGCCCTGGGCCAGCCCGGTCCGCACGGAGGGCAGCACGTGCAGCGCGACCTTCGAGGAGCCGCGTCGGCACAGCCGCTCCAGGCGGTCGCCGATGGCCGGGTCGGCGAAGCGGCGCAGCAGGCGCGTCTGGTAGTCGGCCAGGTCGACCCCGGCCGGGGCGGTGAGCAGCGGACCGATCTCCGCGGCCATCAGCTGGGTCGCGTAGCGGCGGAGCACCGGGTCGGCCATCACCTCGTGGACGTACCGGTGGCCGGCCAGGACGCCGAGGTGGCCGAGCGCGGAGTGGCTCGCGTTCAGCAGGCGCGTCTTGATCAGTTCGTGGCCGGCGACGTCGTCGGCGAACTGCACCCCGACCTGCTCGAGCGGGGGCCGGCCGTTGCAGAAGGAGTCCTCCAGGACCCACTGGGAGAACGGCTCGGTGATGACCGGCCAGCGGTCGTCGACACCGGTCCGGGAGGCGAGGGCGATGCGGTCCTGCAGGCTCGTCCGGGGCGTGATCCGGTCGACCATGCTGCCCGGGAAGCTCACGTGCCGGTCGATCCACCGGGCGAGCGACTCGTCGCGCAGCTGCGCGTACCCCACCACGGCGGCGCGCGCGATCTCGCCGTTGCGCTGGAGGTTGTCGCAGGAGAGCACGGTGAACGGGGGGCGCCCGGCCCGGCGCCGGCGGTCCAGCGCCTCGACGATGTAGCCGAACAGCGAGGCGGGCCGGTGCGGGTCGGCGAGGTCGGCCCGCACCGCCTCGTCGGGGACGAACTCGCCGGTGGCGGGGTCGACGCGGTAGGCGGTGCCGGTGACGGTCATGGTCACCAGCCGGGTGCGCTCGTCGGTGAGCACCGCCAGCACGGTCTCCGGGGAGTCCGGCGCGAAGTGGTAGTCGACCAGGGAGCCGACGACCCGGGCACGTTCCCCCTCGCAGCTGCGCTCCACCACCGTGTAGAGGTGGTCCTGCGGCCGGAGGGCGTCGCGCATCGCGGGCGAGTGCAGGCCGACGCCGACCACGCCCCAGTCGGTGTCGCCCTGCTCGGCGAGGTCGTCGAAGTAGACCAGCTGGTGGGCGCGGTGGAAGCCACCGACGCTGAAGTGGACGACGGCGGGGGTGAGCGCCGTGCGGTCGTAGGTGGGCACCCGGACGCGTCCGGCGAGGAGCGGCAGGGCCTGTTCGGTCAGGGGGAGGGCACCGGGGACGTCCACGTCACCCGTGGGTGCCGGGCCGGGCTGGGCGAGCTGTTCCATGCACGGTCCTCCTCTTCTCACGGGCACCGGGGGTGCGCGGTCACGACTGCTGCGGTGCGACGGTCCTCCTGCGCCGCCGGTGGCGGGCTGCTGCTCCGGCGCCTCCGGGCCCTGGAGCGGATCGGCTTCCACCGGAGGCGCTCCGGCCGGGACGGGAACGGCCCGTCGGCCCGGTGCGTCTCCGGGAGCGCGCCGCTCCACGACCGTGCGCAGGCGGCGCTGCTGCTGAACGCCGGAGCGCTGCCATGCCCGGTCGGTGCACATGGCAAACAAGGGCGATCATGACACCCTCGGGTGAACAGTGGGCGGCGAGCGCCGCTGGACCACCTGATCGGGGACGGTCCGGCGACCGGGACGGGGTGCGGTGGAGGCCCTCCCGTTGCCCGGAGCGCGACGTCCCCGGCCGGTGCGCGCGCTAGGATGGCCGGCGTGACCGGCGGACTCCTCCTTCTCCGGCCGTGCTGACCTGATCGATCGGACCAGCACGGCGACCCCTCCTGCGTGAGGGGTCTTTTCATGTCCGCCGCCCTTGCCTGCCCCCGGGAGCACCAGCCATGAGCCAGACGGCCAGCCAGCCGAGCACCGAGCCGACCGCCGACGGGGTGCCCCCGCACCGGTACACCCCGCAGCTGGCCAACCAGATCGAGCTCGCCTGGCAGGACCGCTGGGACGCCGCGGGGACCTTCCACACGCCGAACCCGGTGGGCCCGCTGAGCGAGGGCTTCGACCGGGTGGCCGACCGCCCCAAGGCGTTCGTGATGGACATGTTCCCGTACCCCTCGGGGGCCGGGCTGCACGTCGGTCACCCGCTGGGCTACCTGGGCACCGACGTCACCAGCCGCTTCCTGCGGATGGACGGGTACAACGTGCTGCACCCGATGGGCTACGACGCCTTCGGGCTGCCCGCCGAGCAGTACGCCGTGCAGACCGGGCAGCACCCACGGGTCACCACCGAGGCCAACATCGCCGCGATCAGCGCCCAGCTGCGCCGGCTGGGCGTCGACCACGACACCCGCCGCACCTTCGCCACGATCGATCCGGGCTACTACAAGTGGACCCAGTGGATCTTCCGGCAGGTCTTCGAGTCCTGGTTCGACCCGGAGGCGGACCGGGCCCGGCCGATCACCGAGCTGGTGGCCGAGCTGGACGCCGGCACCCGGCAGCCGGCCCCGGGCACGCTGCCCGAGGGGCGGAGCTGGTCGGAGCTGTCCGACGTCGAGCGCCGCCGGGTCGTCGACGCGCACCGGCTGGCCTACCGGCACGAGGCCCCGGTCAACTGGTGCCCGGGCCTGGGCACGGTCCTGTCGAACGAGGAGGTCACCGCCGACGGGCGCTCCGAGCGGGGCAACTTCCCGGTGTTCCGCCGCCCGCTGACCCAGTGGATGATGCGGATCACCGCCTACGCCGAGCGGCTGCTGACCGACCTGGACCGGCTGGACTGGTCGGACTCGCTGAAGCAGATGCAGCGCAACTGGATCGGCCGCTCGACCGGTGCGCGGATCCGCTTCCGGGCGGGTGCGGGCGAGGCCGGCGGAGCGGACGCCGCCGAGACCGTCGAGGTCTTCACCACCCGACCCGACACCCTGTTCGGCGCCACGTACCTGGTGCTGGCCCCCGAGCACCCGCTGGTCGCCGCGCTGACCGCCGGCTCCTGGCCGGAGGGCGCCGACCCGCGCTGGACGGGTGGCGCGGCGAGCCCGGCCGAGGCGGTCGCCGCCTACCAGCTGCAGGCCTCCCGCCGCTCCGACCTGGAACGGCAGACCGAGGGCCGGGACAAGACCGGCGTCTGGCTGGGCGTCACCGCGCGGAACCCGCTCACCGGGCGCGACCTGCCGGTGTTCATCGCCGACTACGTGCTGACCGGCTACGGCACCGGCGCGATCATGGCGGTGCCCGGTGAGGACCAGCGCGACTGGGACTTCGCCCGGGCGTTCGGGCTGCCCGTCGTCCGCACGGTGCAGCCGCCGGCCGACTTCGACGACGCCTCCGGCGCCTGGACCGGCACCGGCCCGATGATCAACAGCTCGAACGAGCAGCTGTCGCTGGACGGGCTGGACAAGGCCGAGGCGATCGCGAAGGTCACCGACTGGCTGGTGGCGACCGGGCACGGTGAGGCGACCACCACCTACAAGCTGCGTGACTGGCTGTTCAGCCGCCAGCGGTACTGGGGTGAGCCCTTCCCGGTCGTCTACGACGAGCACGACCTGCCGGTCGCCGTCCCGGACTCGCTGCTGCCGGTGCTGCTGCCCGACGTCGACGACTACTCGCCGAAGACGTTCGCCATCGACGACGCCGACTCCAAGCCGGAGCCGCCGCTGTCCCGGGCGACCGAGTGGACCACCGTCACCCTCGACCTCGGTGACGGTCCCAAGCAGTACCGCCGGGAGACCAACACGATGCCCAACTGGGCAGGCTCGTGCTGGTACTACCTGCGCTACGCCGACCCGACGAACGACGAGCGCCTGGTCGACCCGGAGCTGGAGGCCTACTGGATGGGCCCGCGCGAGCCCGGCGACGTCGGCGGCGTGGACCTGTACGTCGGCGGCGTCGAGCACGCGGTGCTGCACCTGCTGTACGCGCGGTTCTGGCACAAGGTGCTGTTCGACCTGGGGCACGTCTCCAGCGAGGAGCCGTTCCGGCGGCTGGTGAACCAGGGCTACATCTCCGCCTACGCCTACACCGACGAGCGCGGCTTCCACGTGCCCGCGGCCGAGGTGGAGGAGCGGGACGGAGCCTGGTACTTCGAGGGCAAGCCGGTCGACCGCGAGTACGGGAAGATGGGCAAGAGCCTGAAGAACGTGGTCACGCCGGACGAGATGATCGCGATGTTCGGCGCGGACACCTTCCGGGTCTACGAGATGTCGACCGGCCCGCTGGACCAGTCGCGGCCGTGGGAGACCAAGGCGGCGGTCGGGTCGCAGCGGCTGCTGCAGCGGATCTGGCGCGTCGTGCTCGACGAGGAGACCGGTGCGGTGCGCGCCGCGGACGTCGAGCCGGACGAGGACACCTCGCGCGCGCTGCACCGCACGATCGAGGCCGTCCGGGACGGCATGTCCACCCTGCGGTTCAACATCGCCATCGCCCGGATCACCGAGCTGACCAACCACCTGACCTCGGCCTACCCGCCGGGGACGGACGTGCCGCGCTCGGTCGCCGAGACGCTGGTGCAGCTGACCTCCCCGCTGGCGCCGCACCTGGCCGAGGAGCTGTGGGCCCGGCTCGGCCACGACACGTCGGTGGCGTGGGCGTCGTTCCCGGTGGCCGACCAGCGGTGGCTGGTCGACGAGACGGTGACCGTCGCGGTGCAGGTCAACGGCAAGGTGCGGGCGCAGGTCGCGGTGCCGGCCGACGTGGACGCCGCCGGCCTGGAGGCTGCTGCCCGCGCCGACGAGAAGGTGGCTGCGCAGCTGGCGGGCAAGACGGTGCGCCGGGTGATCGCGGTGCCGGGCCGGCTGGTCAACTTCGTCGTCGGCTGAGCAGGGAGCTCCTGCCGGTCCCGCTCGCGGTCGGGCCGGCAGGAGCTCAGGCGACCGCGGAGATGCGGAGCAGGGCGTGCCGCTCGGTGCCGGGGTGGCGCAGGCGCGTCCACGCGCGGGAGGCGACCAGCCCGACCTGGAACCGCAGCCCGTACCGGCGCCGCAGCGCGGCGAGTGCCGCCGGCCACTCCTCGGGGGGCACGAAGGTCGCCACCGCGTCGACGGCCGGGCCGCGCAGCCTGCCGCGGACGTCGCACGGCGCCACGGTGACCCGGCTGGTGTGCCGCAGCCGCTTGACCTTCCCCGAGTCCGCCTGGGTCCAGACGACGAGCGCGTCGCCGTGGGGGGCGGCCCACACCGGGGTGGCAACCGGTGCGCCGGTGCGCCGGAACGTGGTGAGGCTGACGTACTCGCTCTGCGGCAGCGACACGGCCATCAGGCGGGGACGGCGGCGGTGAGGACCTCGCGCACCGCCTGCTCGACCGCGTCCAGCACCTCGGTGACCGGGACGTCGCGGCCGAGCTCGGTGCTGAGCGAGGTGGCGCCGGCGTCGGCGATCCCGCAGGGGATCATGTTGGCGAAGGCGGACATGTCCGGGTCGCAGTTGAGCGCGAAGCCGTGCATGGTCACGCCGCGGGCCACCCGGACGCCGATGGCTGCGATCTTCCGGTCCGGGCCGCGCTCGTCCGCGCGGACCCAGACCCCGCTGCGGCCCTCGACCTGCTCGGTGGCCAGTCCCAGTCCGGTGCAGACCCGCATCAGCGCCTGCTCCAGCCGCCGGACGTGCGCCACCACGTCGACCGGCTCGGGCAGCTGCACGATCGGGTACCCGACCAGCTGGCCGGGGCCGTGCCAGGTGATCTTGCCGCCGCGGTCGACGTCGACGACAGGGGTGCCGTCGAAGGGACGCTCGTGCGGCTCCGTGCGCTTGCCCGCGGTGTAGACCGGCGGGTGCTCCAGCAGCAGCATCGTGTCGGGCCCGCTGCCGGCCACCCGCTGCTCGTGCAGCTCCCGCTGCCAGGCCCACGCCTGCTCGTAGGGGACCAGACCCGCCCGGATGACGTGCAGCTCGCTCACGACCCCGAGCGTAGGCCCGACCGTCCGCGCGCGTGGGTGAGGCTGCCCAGCCGGCGGTCGGTCTCCCGCGCCAGACGGCGTTGCACGTCCGGATCGCGGGCCTCCTCACTGGCGGGGACCAGCTGTCCGTCGTCGACGTACGACCCGGTCGGGACCGCCGCCTCCAGGGCCTCGACGATCCGCCTCCCGCCGTGCTCCACGTCCCGGCCGCCGGCCCCGAACATCGCATGCAGCAGCCCCGTGCTGATCACACCCGGGCTGATGCTGACCACGTCCACCCCCTGCGGCTCCAGCGCACGGGCCAGCGTCGCCGACCAGGTCACGATCGCCAGCTTCGACTGCGCGTACGCCTGCACCGCGGAGTACCCCTCGCCGAGGTCGAGGTCGGTGAGCGCGAGGTCCGCCATCCGGTGCGTCGTCGAGCTGACGGTCACCACCCGCCCACCACGTCGGAGGTGCGGCGCGACCCGGCGGGTCAGCAGGACCATCGCCAGGTAGTTGATCTGCAGGGTGCGCTCGTTGCCGTCCGCGGTGAGGACCCGGTCCGGCGCTCCCGGGACACCGGCGTTGTCGACCAGGGCGTCGAGGCCGCCACCCGCGGCCCGCACCATCGCCTCGGCCGTGCCCGCCACGGTGGACAGCTCGGTGAAGTCGCCCGTGACGTAGTGCAGCTCCGCGGGCCCCGCGGCGCGCAGGGAGTCCAGGGTCGCCCGGACGTCGTCCTCCTGCTCCGGGCCCTGGACCACGAGCACGCCGACCCGCCGCATCAGGAGGCGGGCAGCGGCCAGCCCGATCCCGCTGGTCGCCCCGGTGAGGGCGATGACCGATCCGTCGACCTGCATCGGCGTTCCCTTCTCTCTCCGACGCCCCGGATCAGGATGCCGTACGGCGCCGCCGTAGTGACCGGCGGAGCGCATGGCATCGGCGCGGGGCGGCCGTCCTCGTGCAGCGACCGGAGCTCCGTCTCGCCTCGCACGCCGCTGCCTGTGGACAGCGGCAGCGGGCCGGTGCCCGATCGGCCTACGGTCCGCTCCGTGCCTGCACCCACCCCACCGGCCACGGCCCCCGTCGTGCCCGGCTACGTGCTGGAGGAGCTGCTGGGCCGGGGAGGATCCGGTCAGGTCTGGCGGGCGCGCCCGCAGAGCGGCGGCGCCCCGGTGGCGGTCAAGGTGCTGCTGCGCGGCGACCCGGAACGGCAGGAGCGGGAGGCGCGGCTGCTCGCCGAGCTGGACCACCCGCACCTCGTCCGGCTGCACCGCGTCGTCCGCCGTGAGGTGCGCGGCGGGCCGGCGGAGGTCAGCCTGGTGCTCGAGCTGCTGGCCGGTGGCAGCCTCGCCGCTCTGCTCGCCCGGCGCGGTCGCCTCCGCCCGGGGGAGGTGGTCACCACGGTCGCCCCGGTCGCCGCCGCACTCGCCCAGGCGCACGAGCGCGGGGTGGTCCACGGCGACCTGTCACCCGGCAACGTGCTGTTCACCGCCGAGGGGCGTCCGGTGCTCACCGACCTGGGCACCGCGCGCCTGGTGGGCGACACCGCCCGGGCCGAGGTCACCCCGCCCTACGTCGACCCCGTCGTGGCCCGCGGTGGCGCCCCGGGCCCGGCGTCGGACGTCTTCGGTGCTGCTGCGGCGGCCTTCCACGCGCTCACCGGCGTCGCCCCGTGGAACGCGGCCGGCCCGGCGCAGACCCTCGCGGTCGCTGCGGCGGGGGAGCTGCCCGACCTGGCGCTGCTGGCGCCCGAGGCGCCGGCGGAGCTGGTGCGCGTGGTCCTGCGCGGGCTGTCCCCGGACCCGCACGCCCGGGGCACGGCGGCGGCCTTCGCCCTGGACCTGCGGCACGCCTGTCGACCTGAGCCGGTGCGGCTGCCGCTGGCCGGCGTGCCCGACTCCGAGCTGGCCGTGACCGGGCGTGGCCCGCACACCGAGCTGACCCACCAGGTGCCCGGACGGCGGGCGCGGGCGGCGCACGCCGCGCCGGAGCCCGCGGGCCGGCTGGTTCGCGTCCGGGCGGGGGCGCTGCGCCTCGCCCGCGCGCTGCCCCCCGGCGGCGACCGGCTGCCCGGGCCTCCGCGCTCGTGGCCGGGCCTGCGACGGTTGCTGGTGCCGGTGGTCGTCCTGGCCACCGTGGTGGTCGGCGTCAGCGGGGCCGCCTGGGTGGGCGCCCACTGGGGCACGGGAGTGACCGCCCCGGTGCCGGCAGCCGACGGCGCCGAGGTGCCGACCGTCCCGCCGGCGCGGCCCGCCGCCCCGGCCGACAGCGCCCCGGCGGACAGCGCGCCGTCCGACACTGCGCCGTCCGACACTGCGCCGTCCGACACTGCGCCGTCCGACACTGCGCCGTCCGACACTGCGCCGTCCGAGGGCGTGACGCCCCCGGGTGCGCGCGCCCCGGGCGCCGGCGGCGTGCCCACCGGCCCGGGGGAGTGGCAGGCGCTGCTCACCGGCCTCTACGAGCAGCGAGCGGCCGGCTTCGCGGCGGCGGACCCGGCCGCGGTGGCCGGTGTCCACGTGGCCGGCAGCCCGCTGTTCCGGCGTGACCTGGCCCAGCTCGAGGCGCTGGCGGCTGCCGGGCAGGTGTTCACCGGGTTCACGCCGGAGGTCCGCTCGGTCGAGTCGGTCACCGTCGAGGAGGAGCGGGCCGTGCTCGAGGTCGTCGACACCCTGCCCGGTTACGGGGTGGCCGAGGCCGGTGGCGCACCGGTGCGGGAGGTCCCGCCCCGGGGTGAGGCCCGGGTGCGGCTGGTGCTGGAGCTGACCGGGGCGGGCTGGCGGATCGCCGACGCCGAGCGGCTGACGTGATCCGGTCAGTCCTCGGCGAGCGCGGCCTGCACCGCGGCGTCCACGTCGGTGTGGGCGTGCCGGAACCCGGCGGCCGCCAGGGCGGCGGGGACGGCGCGCTGGCCGGCCAGCACGCCGACCTCGGCGAACTCCCCGAGCACCAGGTGGAGGGCGGGGCCGGGCACCGGCAGCACGGCGGGGCGGTGGACCGCGCGACCCAGGGCCGCGGTGAACTCGGCGTTGGTGACCGGCGCCGGCCCGGTCAGGTTCACCGGGCCGGCGACGTCGGCGGTGAGCAGGAAGCGGATGGCGTCGACCTCGTCGCGCAGGCTGATCCACGGCTGGTACTGGCGCCCCGAGCCGAGCCGACCGCCCAGCCCGACGCGGAACAGCG
This sequence comes from Modestobacter sp. SYSU DS0290, assembly GCF_054050955.1. Lineage (NCBI taxonomy): Bacteria > Bacillati > Actinomycetota > Actinomycetes > Geodermatophilales > Geodermatophilaceae > Modestobacter > Modestobacter sp. SYSU DS0290. The sequence goes on along the minus strand of NZ_JBJHAI010000004.1, from coordinate 112,747 downwards.
GCAGCATGCGCCCCATCAGCCCGCCACGGCCGAGCACCAGCCCGGTGCGCAGGGTGGCCACCCGGACGCCGGCGTCGGCAGCCGGGGCGGTCGCCCCCTCCCACGCCACGCAGACCCGGGCGAGGAAGTCGGTGCCGGCCGGTGCCGATTCGTCGACCACCCGGTCACCGGTGTCGCCGTAGAAGCCCACCGCGGAGCCGGAGAGCAGCACCCGTGGGCGGTCGGGCTCGGCCGCGGCGGCGTCGGCGAGCGCCTGGCTGACCGTCGTGGTGCTGTCCACCCGGCTGCGCAGCACCCGCTGCTTGTGGCCCTCGCTCCACCGCCGGTCGCCCACCCCCACGCCGGCCAGGTTGACCACCGCGTCGACATCGGCGAGCAGCGACGGGTCGATCTGCCGGTGGTCGGGGTCCCAGCGGTGCTCGTCAGCGGTCCGCGGGGTGCGGCGGACCAGTCGCAGCACCTCGTGGCCATCGGCCTGGAGCGCGGGCACCAGGGCAGTGCCGATGAGCCCGGAGGAGCCGGTGACGGCGACCTTCATCGCGAGGTGCTCCCTGGTGGTGGGGTGGTGACCGGGCGGGACGACGAAGGGCCCCGGCTGCAGCCGGGGCCCTTCGTGGATGGATCAGGCCGGGAGATCAGGCAAGGCCGAGCTCACCCTCGAACTGACCGGCCTCCAGCCGCTCCTTCATGGTGCTGAGGAAGCGGGCCGCGTCGGCGCCGTCGACGATCCGGTGGTCGTAGCTCAGTGCCAGGTAGACCATCGACCGGACCGCCACCACCTCGCCGAGCTCGGGGTCGGTGACGACCACCGGGCGCTTGACCACCGAGCCGACCCCCAGGATCGCGACCTGCGGCTGGTTGATGATCGGGGTGTCGAACAGCGCGCCGCGGCTGCCGGTGTTGGTCAGCGTGAAGGTGCCGCCGCCCAGCTCGTCCGGCGTGACCTTGTTGGTGCGGGTCCGCTCGGCGAGGTCGGCGATCTTGCGCGCGATGCCCGGGATGTTCAGGTCACCGGCACCGTGGACGACCGGCACCAGCAGACCGCGCTCGGTGTCCACCGCGATGCCCAGGTTCTCGGCGTCGTGGTACGTGACCGTGCCGGCCTCCATGTCGATGGAGGAGTTCACCACCGGGTGCACCTTGAGCGCCTCGACGGCGGCCTTGGCGAAGAACGGCAGGAACGACAGCTTCACGCCCTCGCGGGCGGCGAAGTCATCCTTCACCTGGTCGCGCAGCCGGGCGATCTTGGTGATGTCCGCCTCGACCACGGTGGTCAGCTGAGCACTGACCTGCAGCGACTCGAGCATGCGCTTGGCGATGACCGTCCGCAGACGGGACAGCTTCTCGGTGCGCCCGCGCAGGTGCTGGTCAGGGCTGGCCGCCGGGGACGGGGTCCGCGACGCCGCCGGCGCAGCCGCCGCGGGAGCGGGCTGCTGCGCCTTCTCGGCCGCCGCGAGCACGTCCTGCTTGCGGATCCGGCCACCGACACCGGTGCCCTCGACCGAGCCCAGGTCGACACCGTGCTCGGCCGCCAGGCGCCGCACCAGCGGGGTGACGTAGGCGCCGCCACCGGAGGGGGCCGGGGCGCTGACCGGGCGGGACGCGGGCGCCACCGCCTCGGCCGGGGAGGGCTGGGAGGTCGGCGACTTCGTCGGCAGGGCGCCGCTGGAGCCGTAGTCGGCGCCCGGCTGCTCCGAGGAGGGCTCGGCCCGCTGGGGGGTGGGCTGCTGCTGCGAGGGCGGCGCCGACTGCTGCGCGGCGGCCGGCTGCTCGGCGGGCTGCTGCGGGGCCGGCTCCGGCTCGGGGGTGGGGGCCGCGGCGCCGTCGGAGGAGCCGATCACCGCCAGCTCCGCGCCGACCTCCACCGTCTCGTCCTCGTTGACCGAGATCGACAGCAGGGTGCCGGAGACAGGGGCGGGGATCTCCGTGTCGACCTTGTCGGTGGAGACCTCCAGCAGCGGCTCGTCTGCGGTGACCTCCTCGCCGACGGCCTTCAGCCAGCGGGTGACCGTGCCCTCGGTGACGCTCTCGCCCAGCGCGGGCATGGTCACCGGGGTGCCCTGTCCGCCACCGGAGCCTCCCGAGGACTGCGCGGGCGCCGGCGCGGCCGGGGCCTCCTGCGCGGGTGCCTGCTCAGCGGGTGCCTCCTCCGCAGGGGCCTCCTGAGCGGGTGCCTCCTGAGCGGGTGCCTCCCGGGCGGGGGCCTCCTGGGCGGGGGCCTCCTGAGCGGGCGCACCGCCGTCGCCGTCCCCACCGATCACCGCGAGCTCGGCGCCCACGTCGACGGTCTCGTCCTCACCGACGAGGATCTTGGTGAGCACGCCGGCGGCCGGCGACGGGATCTCGGTGTCCACCTTGTCGGTGGACACCTCCAGGAGCGGCTCGTCGACCTCGACCTGCTCACCCTCCTGCTTCAGCCAGCGGGTGACCGTGCCCTCGGTGACGCTCTCGCCCAGGGCGGGCATGGTGACGGACGTCGGCATCGAAGGCAGGTCTCCTCAGGTCGTGGTGTGCGGTGCTGGGTGGAGCGGGTGGTGGTGCGTGCGGGTCGAGCGTTGCGACGGCGATCAGCTGTGCGCGTGCAGCGGCTTGCCGGCCAGCGCCAGGTGCGCCTCGCCCAGGGCCTCGCTCTGGGTGGGGTGCGGGTGGATCAGCTGGGCGACCTCGTCGGGCAGGGCCTCCCAGTTGTAGATCAGCTGCGCCTCGGCGATGAGCTCGCCGACCCGGCTGCCCACCATGTGGACGCCGATGACGGGGCCGTCGGCGGCGCGGACGAGCTTGACCGCACCGGCGGTCTTCAGGATCTGGCTGCGGCCGTTGCCGCCCAGGTCGTAGGTGAGCACCTCGACCTCGCCGTACTTCTCCTTGGCCTGGGCCTCGGTCAGGCCGACCGAGGCGACCTCGGGGTCGGAGTAGGTCACCCGCGGCACGCCGGCGTAGTCGATCGGCACGACCGGGAGCCCGGCCAGCCGCTCGGCGACGAGGATGCCCTCACCGAAGCCGACGTGGGCCAGCTGCAGGGTTGGGATCAGGTCACCGACGGCAGAGATGGTGGGGACGTTGGTCTGGCAGTACTCGTCGACCAGCACGTACCCGCGGTCCATCTGCAGGCCGGCCTCCTCGTAGCCCAGGCCCTGGCTGACCGGCCCGCGGCCCACGGCCACGAGCACCAGCTCGGCCTCGAGCTCCTTGCCGTTCTCCAGGGTGACCTTCACGCCGTCGGCGGTGGTCTGCACGGTGGAGACGCGGTTGCCCAGCTCGAAGCCGATCTTGCGGCGGCGGAAGGCGCGCTCGAGGAGCTTGGAGGAGGACTCGTCCTCCAGCGGGACGAGGTGCTTGAGGCCCTCGACGATGGTGACGTCGACCCCGAAGGACTTCCAGGCGCTGGCGAACTCGCAGCCGATGACGCCGCCGCCCAGGACGATCGCCGAGGCGGGCACCCGGTCCAGCGCCAGCGCGTGGTCGCTGGTGATGACCTTGGTGCCGTCGACCTCGATGCCGGGCAGCGAGCGGGCGTAGGAGCCGGTGGCCAGCAGGACGTGGCGGCCCTCGTAGGTCTCGCCGTTCACCTGGACGGCGGTGGGGGAGACCAGCCGGCCCTCGCCCTCGACGTAGGTGATCTTGCGGCTCTTGATCAGGCCCTGCAGGCCCTTGTAGAGCCTGCCGATCACGCCGTCCTTGTAGGCGTTCACGCCGTCCATGTCGATGCCGGCCAGCGAGGTCTTGACGCCGAACTGCTCGCCCTCGCGGGCCATGTCGGCGATCTCGCCGCTGTGCAGCAGCGCCTTGGTCGGGATGCAGCCGCGGTGCAGGCAGGTGCCGCCGACCTTGTCCTTCTCGATGAGCACGACCGACAGGCCGAGTTCAGCGGCGCGCAGCGCAGCGGCGTAGCCACCGGAGCCACCACCGAGGATGACCAGGTCAGCGGGGGTGGTCGGTGCGCTCACAAGTGCTCCTCAGTGCTGGGTGGCCCGGTGCCTGACCCGGGCGCGGTGGTCCTGCGCCTGCCCATCCTGCCACTCCCGGGAACGGCACGTCCGCATGCTCCGTTGCTGTCGCCGGAGCGTCGCGGAGCAGACCGCGGTCGTGAGCGACGGGAGCGGCGATGGGATTGTTCGACCGGCTGCGCGGACGGCGGGGGACGGCGGGTCCCGGTGGCGGACGCCGGGGCACGCTGGACCGGGCGTCGGGGTCCGGCGACCTCGCCCACCTCGAGCAGTTCGTTGCGACCCGCCGGGGTGTCGAGGGCTACGTCGAGCCCCGGACCGCGGTCACCGAGACGACGATCCTGCTCGTCGCCGCGGACGGCGAGTGGACCCGCCGGCGGATCGACGGTCCCGACGTGGCCCGCCGCCTCTCCCGCGACCTGGCCGTTCCCGTCTACGACGCGCAGGTCACCGGCTACCCCCAGCGGATGCGCGACTGGAGCGCCCGCCAGAAGCAGAACCGCCTGTAGGGGCTGGCCTGCCGCGCCGACCGCGCGCGGCAGGGCAGCCCCTGGGTCGTCAGTGCTGGGCGATCAGGTCCTCGATCGTGGCCAGCAGGGTGCGCACCGGCACGCCGGTGCCGCCCTTGGGGGTGTAGCCCCACGGCGCCCCGGTGTTGAACGAGGGGCCGGCGATGTCGATGTGCGCCCACGGCAGCCCGGCCGGCACGAACTCGGCCAGGAAGTGGCCGCCCACCAGCATGCCGCCCATCCGGTCGGCGTTGGCGTTGACCAGGTCGGCGACGGAGGAGTCCAGCCCGCGACGCAGCTCCGGCGGCAGCGGCATCGCCCACATCGGCTCGCCGGTGCGCGTGCTGGCGTCGACGACGGCGTCGCGCAGCTCGTCGCTGCCCATGACACCGGCGGTGCGGGTGCCCAGGGCGACCAGCTGGGCGCCGGTCAGCGTGGAGGTCTCCAGCAGGTACGCGGGGGAGTCCTCGGTGGCCCGGCAGATCGCGTCGGCGAGCACCACCCGGCCCTCGGCGTCGGTGTTGGTGATCTCCGCCTTGGTGCCGTTGCGGAAGGTGACCACGTCGGCCGGGCGGTAGGCGGTGCCGCTGGGCAGGTTCTCCGCGATCGGCACGGTGGCGGTGACGTCGACCGGCAGCCCCAGCTCGGCGACGAGGCAGACGGTGGCGATCACGGCCGCGGCCCCGGCCATGTCGCTCTTCATGTCCTCCATCTTCGCGGCGGGCTTGATCGAGATGCCGCCGCTGTCGAAGGTGATGCCCTTGCCGACCAGCGCCACGCTGGTGCGCGCCTTCTTGCCCTTGTAGACCAGGCGCAGCAGCCGCGGGCCGCGCGCCGAGCCGCTGCCGACGGCGAGGATGCCGCCGTAGCCGCCGTCGGCCAGCGCCTTCTCGTCGAGCACCTCGACGGAGAGCCCGGCCTTCTTGCCGGCGGCGGCGCCGCGGGCGGCCAGCTCGGCCGGGTACAGGTCGTTCGGCGGGGTGTTGACCAGGTCGCGGACCAGGGTCACCGCGTGGGCGACGGCCCGCACCCGGGCCAGCGGCGCCTTGGCCGCCGCCGTGTCGGGGACGACCAGCTCGAACGACGCGGGCGGAGCGGGGCGGTCGTCGGCGAGCCCGGACTTGTAGGCGGTGAACTCGTAGGCGCCCAGCAGCGACCCCTCGCCCACGGCGTGCAGGCGCTCGGCGTCCGGGGTGCCGCCGACCGCGGCCAGCAGGGTGACCACGGAGCTGCGGCCGGTCAGGGCGCGGCTGGCGGCGCCGGCGGCGCGGCGCACGGCCTCCGGGGCGTAACCGCCGTCGGCCTGCGGGGCACCGAGCCCGGCGACGGCGACCACCGGGAAGGGGGCCTGGCCGAACGTGGGCAGCTTGGTCACCTCGTCCTCGGCGCCGCGGGCGCCGAGGTCGGCCAGGGCGGCCAGCAGCCGCCCGCCGAGGAGGCGGTCGACCGCCTCGGCGCCAGGGGTGGTGAGCAGGCCCGTGGGCCCCGCGCCGACCCCGACGACGACGGCGTCGGCGGTCAGCTTCTCGAGCGGGCGGTCGGTGGCGGAGATCGTCGGTGGCACGGGCCGATCCTAGGGAGGTCGTGAGGACGGCACACGATCGGCGCCCTCGTCCGTCGGGGGCGCTACTTCGACGGCACCGGTGGGTCGGGCACCTCGTCGGCCACGACGGCGTCCCGCTGGCCCATCGGCTGGGGGTCGCCCTCGGTGGTGTCCACGGTCGTCTGGTGCTCGGTCTCGGCGTTGATCTCCGCGCCCAGCAGCACCAGGTAGCAGGTCAGGTACAGCCACAGCATCAACACGATGACGCCGGCGATCGCACCGTAGGTCTTGTCGTAGGAGCCGAAGTTGTTCACGTAGAAGCTGAACCCGAGGCTCACCAGCGCCCAGACGAGGGTCACCAGCAGCGAGCCCAGGCTGACCCACGCGAACCGCGGGGCGTCCCGGTCCGGGGCGACCCGGTAGAGCACCGCCAGCGACCCCACCATGACCCCCAGGATCAGCACCCAGCGGGCCACCTGGGCGAGCACGCTGCCGAACCCGCCCAGTGGCAGCGCGTCCAGCACGATCGGCAGGACGGCGACCAGGGAGAACGTGATCAGCACGAAGACGATCGCGCCCAGGGTGAGCAGGAGGGCCAGGGCGCGGAGCTTGACGAAGCTGCGGGTCTCCACCTCGTCGTAGGCGATGTTGACCGCCTTGACCAGGTTGTTGGTCCCGCCCGACGAGCTCCACAGTGCGCCGAGGATGGAGAGGATCAGGCTGACCGTCAGCGCTCCACCGCTGTTCTCCACGATGTTCCGCAGCTGGTCGCCGATGAGCTCCGCCGCCTCGTCGGGCAGCTGCTCGGACAGCGAGGCGATCTGCCGTTCCACCGTGTCGGCGTCGGCGACCAGGCCGTAGATCGAGACGGTGGCGATCAGGGTGGGGAAGATCGCCAGGAAGCCGAAGAACGCCACCCCGCCGGCGATGATCGGCATGTTGTCGGCGTTGTTCTCCGCCCAGGCGCGCTTGACCACCTGCAGCCAGCCCCGCGGCGGGATCTGCAGCGGGGTCTCGGCGTGCACGCCCGGCATCTCCCGGTGACTGGGCACCTCCGGCGCCGGTCGTGCGGCCTCCCGTCGCTCGGTGGCCACGACCGAGGCCGCGGACGCGCCGGTGGCGGGGTCGTCCTGGGCGCGTTCGGCGGCGGCCCGGGCGGCAGCGCGCCGTTCGGCCTTCTCCTGCACCCGTTCGCGGATGCGCTCGACGGCGCTCTCCCGGCGTCCGGCGTCGACCATCTGGGCGGTCCCCTCGTCTCGGGTGGTGGTCGGTCGTGGCGGGTCAGTCGCCGGGCCAGCTGCCGGTGAGCTTGGTGAACCCGCGGGCGCCGGCTCGGTCGATCACGGCCTTGGTGGCGCCGAACAGGGCGCCCTGGACAGCGGCGGCGAGCACGACCTCGCGCATCCGGTACTCGCTCTGCAGCGCGCCGGGCGCGTCGTCCTCGTCGGCGACCCGTTTCCAGATCTGCTTGAACACCGCGCCCGAGACGGCACCGGCCAGGACTCCGCCCAGCAGGCCGATGGGGCGGTAGACGGCCCGAGGGCTGGGGCTCACCGGGAGCTCGTGGTCAGCCGGGCGGCGGCGGCTCGACGGGCGGTGGCCCGCTGCTCCCGGGTGGTGCGCCTGCGCTCGGCGAGGGCCCGCGCGGTCGCCTCCCGCCGGGCCGCAGCCCGCTCGCGGGCCGCGGCGCGCGCTGCCGATCGCTCCTCGGCGGCCCGCCGTGCCGCCCGTTGGGCCGCTGCCCGGTGGTGCCCGGCCTCCTTCGCCGCGGCGCGCGCCGCCCGAGTCGCCCGGCGCTTCCGTCGCCAGGCGAGCACGCCGACGGCCGCGGTCAGGACGGCGACGCCGCCCCCGATGACGGCCGGCGGGTTCTCCCGGTAGGTCTCAACCGCGGTGTCCTTCGTGCGGTTGGCGCTCTCCACCGCCGAGGTCCTGACCTGGTCGGCGCTCTGCCTCGCCCGGGCAGGTACGTCGAGGCGGTGGCTGAGCTCGTCGATCGTCCTGCCCAGCTGCTCGCGCGTCTGCTCGATGTCGGCCCGGATCGCGTCGGGGTCGGTGGGACCCGCCCCGCCGTTCGGCTGCTCGTCGTCGGGTCCGCTCATCGGGACGCACTCTCCTTCACGGTGGCGACGTCGGTCCTGACGCTGGAGATGGCCTCGGTGGGCACGGGGGGAGTGGCCTGCTGCACGTCCTTCTTGCCGATCACCGCGAGGACGCCGGCGACCAGGAAGAGCACGACGGCGACGACGACGGCGGCCAGCCAGCCCGGGAGGACGAGGGCGAGGGCGAGCACGGCGGCGGCCACGAGGACCTGCAGGCCGAGGAAGCCGAACAGCCCGGCGCCGCCGAAGAGGCCGGCCCCCAGGCCGAACCGCTTGGCCTTGGTGCTGACCTCGGCCTGGGCCAGGCGCATCTCGTCCCGGACGAGCCGGGTGAGCTGCTCGGACAGCTGACCGATGAGCTGGCCGGTGGAGGCGTTCTCGGGGGCCGGGGGTGGGAGCTCGACCCGACTGGCGCCGACGCCCTGGACGGGCTGGGACATGGGTCCTCCGCGGATCTGGGGAGCGGTGCTCGACGAGCAGGGCAGCCCTCTGCATCCCCCGTCGCCTTACCGTGTAAACCAAGATCACCAGCGCAGGCGGAGCGCGCGCGGGTGCGTTGCTCGCTAGCCTCGCCCCATGGTCTGGAGCTGGCAGCTGGAGGACCCCGCGGGGACGCCCACCGATCCTGCTGCGATCGGTGTGGAGGTGCCCGAGTTCGAGGCGCAGGGCGACGCCGAGTCCTGGCTCGGGGAGGCCTGGCGGGACCTGCTCGACCGCGGCGTCGCCACCGTCACGCTGCTGGAGGACGGCGAACGCGTCTACGGCCCGATGGGCCTGGCGGCGACCTGATCGGCCGCCGCCAGGTCAGGCCCCGTCCAGAGGCTCGCCCCGAGCTCGCGAGGGGTGAGGAGGACGGGGTCCTTGCTCAGCCGCGGGAGGTCTTGGCCGGGTCCCGCTCGACGACGTCGCCGAGCACCTCGTCGATCCGGGTCAGCACCTCGGCCGGTAGCTGGACGCCGGCGGCCTTGACGTTGTCGTGCACCTGCTCGGGGCGGCTGGCCCCGATGATCGCCGCGGCGACGTTCTGGTTCTGCAGCACCCAGGCGACCGCCAGCTGGGCCATCGACAGGCCGAGCTCGTCGGCGATCGGGCGGAGCTGCTGCACCCGGGTCAGCACGTCGTCGGTCAGGTAGCTCTTCATGGACCCGCCGACCGTGGCGTGGCCGCCACGGCTGTCGGCAGGCGGCTGCTGGCCGGGCAGGTACTTGCCGGTGAGCACCCCCTGGGCCAGCGGCGACCACACGATCTGGGAGAGGCCCTCCTTCTCGCTGGTGGGCACCACCTCGGTCTCGATGACCCGCCACAGCATGGAGTACTGGGGCTGGTTGCTGATCAGCGGCACCTTGAGCTCGCGGGCCAGTTCGGCCGCGGCGGCGATCTCCTCGGCCCGCCACTCCGAGACCCCGAGGTAGAGGACCTTCCCCTGCCGCACCAGGTCGGCGAAGGCGGTCATCGTCTCCTCCAGCGGCACCGAGGGGTCGTACCGGTGGGCCTGGTAGAGGTCGACGTAGTCGGTCTGCAGGCGCTTGAGCGAGGCGTGGCAGCTCTCGGTGATGTGCTTGCGGGACAGGCCGCGGTCGTTGGCGCCCGGGCCGGTGGGCCAGTAGACCTTGGTGAAGACCTCCAGACCCTCCCGGCGCTGGCCGGCGAGCGCCCGGCCGAGGACCGACTCGGCCTTCGTGCCGGCGTAGACGTCGGCGGTGTCGAACGTGGTGATCCCGGCGTCGAGGGCCGCGTGCACGCAGGCGTGCGCGGCGTCCTCCTCGACCTGGCTGCCGTGGGTCAGCCAGTTGCCGTAGGCGATCTCGGAGATGTTCAGGCCGGAACGGCCCAGGCGTCGTGTCTGCACGACCCGACGGTACTTAGGCCGGGTAATGACCGGCCGCGGCCCCCTCGCAGGGCCCGCCGCGAGCCTGCGAGCGGTGGGGGGCGAGGGGGTCCCTCGACTTCTTCAGACCTCGGCGCCGAGCGCGACCTGCGGCTTCGGGAAGCGCCACCGGCGGATCATGGTCGCGCGGCTGATGCCGTACCAGACCAGGCCGCGCATCCGCTCGGTGTGGTCGGGGTACCGGTCGTCGACGACCTTCTTGATGCGGCGTCCCAGGAACACCGAGTCGACGATGATCACGAGGAAGAACGCGAACCAGACGAACACCGTGTAGCTCTGCACGGCCGGGTTCGGGATGAAGTAGCCGACCAGCACCAGTGCGGCCACGACGAGGAAGAAGCTGCCGGCGTTGCGCCGGGCGTCGACGACGTCGCGGACGAGCCGGCGGACCGGGCCGCGGTCGCGGGCCGGGAGCGCGCTGTCGTCACCGCGCAGGGCCGCCGCGCGGGTGGTGCCGCGGTTGGCCGCCTGCTGCTCCCGGGAGCGCCGGTAGGCCTCCTTGCGGTTGGTCGGCGGTGGGGGCACCGGCCCGGAGCGGCGGCCCTGGGCCTCGCTGCGCTTGGGGGTGGGGCGGCCCTTGCCCACCGCGGTGCTCCCGGCCAGCTGTGCGGTCAGGTCGGACTGGGTGTCCGGGGTCGTCGCGGAGTCGGCGCGGCGGCCGGGCAGGCGGAGCTTCACGGCAGGGGAGTCTACGTGGCCGAGGCCCCGCACAGGCCCGTTCCGCCGGCGCCGTGCCGCGCCCCACCCGGTCGGGGCCTCCCCCTCGGCCGCCGGACCGCCGTACAGTGGGAAGCAGCTCCGCCACGGCGGTGTTGGCCGTCCTGTCGGGCCGTCCCCGGTGGGCGGGCGAACAGGACACCCTCGAGTGTGGGAGGACCACGACATGACCGTGCAGGACACGCAGGCCCCCGACGCCACCGGCGTCATCCTCAGCGACCCCGCCGCGTCGAAGGTGAAGGCGCTGCTGGAGCAGGAGGGTCGCGACGACCTGCGGCTGCGGATCGCGGTGCAGCCCGGTGGCTGCTCGGGTCTGCGGTACCAGCTGTTCTTCGACGAGCGCTTCCTCGACGGCGACCAGACCTTCGAGTTCGGTGGCACCGAGGTCATCGTCGACCGGATGAGCATCCCCTACCTCAGCGGCGCGACGATCGACTTCGTCGACACCATCGAGAAGCAGGGCTTCACCATCGACAACCCCAACGCGGGCGGTTCCTGCGCCTGTGGCGACTCGTTCCACTGATCGCCGCCTGAACCGGCACCGAGGCCCGGCTCCCCTCCAGGGGAGCCGGGCCTCGGTCAGTTCTGGGGGGCGGACGGGATCGGGACCGGGAGACCGGAGGTGGGCGCGGGCACCGACGGGCTGACCGTCCCGGGGGCGGACGGTGCGATCGGTGGCGGGGTCCGCGGGCTCGCCGGCGCCGACGTGCCGGGCGGGCTGCTGGGCGCGGGCGACGCATCGTCACCGGCGGAGCAGCCGGCCAGCAGGGCAGCAGCGGCCAGCCCGCTGACGGCCAGCCGCGCCGTGCGTCGCGTCACAGCCGGACCGGGTAGACCGGCTCCGGGATCTGCGGGGTGATCCGCTGCTCGACGAAGATCCCGTGCCAGATCATGAAGACCAGCACCTCCCACACCTGCCGGGCGACCCGCTTGCTGGGCGTCTCCCCCTGGCGCAGCCGGTCGAGCAGGGTGAGCACGTGGTCGCGGTCGAGCCACTCGTCGGTCTGGCTCTCGGTCACGAGGCCGCGGGCCCACTCGTGCAGCGGACCGGCGAGGAACTCCCCGGTCGGCACCGGGAAGCCGAGCTTGCGCCGGTTCATGATCCGCGGCGGCACGATCTGCGCCATCGCCTGGCGCAGCGCGTACTTGGTCGCGTCGCCGCGGCGGGGGACGCGCATCTCCAGGGGAAGCGTGCTGGCCAGGGCGAAGACCTCCGGGTCCAGGAACGGGACCCGGAGCTCGAGCGAGTTGGCCATGGTCATCTTGTCGGCCTTGACCAGGATGTCGCCGCGCAGCCAGGTGAAGAGGTCGACGTACTGCATGGCGGTCACGTCGTCGTAGCCGGCCTCGCGGGTGCGCCGGTAGAGCTCCTCGGTGACCTGGACGTGCGAGAGGTCCGGGTCGCGGCCGGGGAGCAGCTGGGCGAGCTCCTCAGCGTTCAGGTTGCGGGCGTTGCCGTAGTACCGCTCCTCGAGCGGGATGGAGGCACGCCGCAGCAGGTCCTGCCCGCGGACCCCCTCGGGGACCAGCCGCGACAGCGCCCCGAGGGCCCGCCGTCCGGCCGGCGGCAGCTTGCCCGCCCAGGCCAGGCTCAACGGCTCGCGGTAGATCGTGTAGCCGCCGAACAGCTCGTCGGCGCCCTCGCCGGAGAGCACCACCTTGACGTGCTTGCGGGCCTCGCGGGCCACGAAGTACAGCGGCACGAGCGCCGGGTCGGCCACCGGGTCGTCGAGGTACCAGACGACGGCGGGGATGGCGTCGGCGAACTCCTGCGCCGTCACCTCGACCGGTACGTGCCGCACGCCCAGGATGGCCGCGGACTCCGCGGCGATCTCCACCTCCGACGTCGCCTCTCGCTGGAAGCCCACGGTGAAGGTGACCAGGTCCTGGTTGTACTTGTGGGCCAGCGCGGCGACCGCGGTCGAGTCGATCCCACTGGACAGGAACGAGCCGACGGTGACGTCGGCCCGCATGTGCTTGGCCACCGAGTCCTCGAGCACCTCGGCGATCCGGTCGAACAGCGCCTGCTCCGAGCCGGGGGTGACCGGCGTGGGGCGGAACGTCGGGTGGAACCAGCGCTTCGTGTGCAGCTCGCCGTCGACGACGGTGAAGCTGCTGCCGCTCTCGATCCGGCGGATGCCGCGGTGCAGGGTGGCGGGCTCTGGCACGTACTGCAGCGTCAGGTAGTGCTGCAGGGACGCCGGGTCGATGCCGCCGGCGCCCGGGGTGCCGCCGAGCAGCTCCAGCAGCGCCTTCTTCTCCGAGCTGAAGACCAGCCCGCCGTCGGCCAGGCGCGCGGTGAACAGCGGCTTGATGCCGAACGCGTCCCGGGCGCCGAAGGCGGTCCCGGTCTCGGTGTCCCAGATGACGAAGGCGAACATGCCGCGCAGCCGTGGGACGACGGCCTCGCCCCACAGGTGGTAGCCGGCGACGATCGCCTCGGTGTCGCCCTCGGTGGCGAAGGTCGCACCGGCGGCCCTCAGCTCCTCGCGGAGCTCCAGGTAGTTGTAGATCTCGCCGTTGAAGACGATCCGGTACCGGCCCTCGGCGTAGGGCATCGGCTGGGGGCTGCCCTCGATGTCGATGAACGCCAACCGGTTGAAGCCCAGCACCGCGTGCGGGTCGGCCCAGACCTCACGGTCGTCGGGACCGCGGTGGCGCAGGCAGCGCAGCGCGTGCCGCACCTGCTCGACGGTGCCCTCCCCGACCCGGTCGGCGTCGGTGGACAGGTAGGCGAGCAGGCCGCACATGCGGGGAGGGCTCCTGGGGTGGGGGAGAGTAGGGGGAGGGCGGCCGGTCAGACGCGTTCGCCGGCGCGGGTCTTCCGCGTCGCGAACCGCTCGGCCACGAACGACAGGACCGGGACCGTGCCTGCGAGCAGCACGAGCACCGAGCCCTTGAGCGACCACCGCGCCCGCAGAGCGAGGTCGCAGGCGGTCACGAAGAAGATGGCGTACAGCCAGCCGTGCGCCGTCCCGATCACCGCGACCGGCCCGTCGAGGTCGGCCAGGTACTTCAACGGGACGGCGACCAGGACCAGCGCGATGAGCAGGACGCCGACGACCCAGGCCATCACCCGGTAGCGCGTGAGTGCCTGCGGCACGTCCCGCCCGACCCGGCGGGCGAGCGCGTGGGGGAGTCGCGAGCTGTGCGTCCTGGTGTCAGCGGCCACCGTTCACCCGCTGTCCCAGCGCCTTGGCGTTGAGCTCGGCGAGGTAGGCGTTGTAGGCGGCCAGCTCGGGGTCTCCCGTCGTGTCGATCCGGGGGCGCTGGTAGAGGACGACGGCGTTGCCCGGCTCGCCGTCGTCGGGGTCGCGGCGGTACTCGTCCCGGACCATGCGCAGGTAGAAGCCCAGGCCCATGAAGCCGTACAGCGGCCACTGCAGCGCGTAGCTCCAGTTGACGGCGCCGCCACCCGCCTCGGCCTTGGACAGCTGCCAGGAGCCCAGGAAGAAGGTGGCCACGAACAGCGCCAGGACCAGCAGGTGCATGAGCACCCACCGCCAGGTCAGCAGGCGTCGGTACACGCCCCGACTGTAACCGGCGGGGCCCGGCTGCCGGTGCCGTCCGCCCCGGCCGCGAGGTGTGGGGTGCCTGCGGGGCAGCAGTGGAGCCAGTGGCGCCGCGGCGACCCGCCGGGCGGGTCCGCCCGCCCCGGGCACGGCAGGCGGGGTCGGATAGTCTCCGGAAGACTGTGGTGGGGGTGAGCGGCGCCTGTCGATGGGTGCCGGTGGACCACCACCGGGAAGACCTCGTGGTGCCGCCACGGGGGAGATGAGGAGGGTGCTCGGTGGACCGCAGCTTCTGGAGCTGGGGATGGCCTGAGGGCATCACCGACGAGGCCGAGCAGATGCACGCGCTCTGGATCGGCTCCACGATCGCCGCCCTCGTGGTGGGCGTCGCCGTCTGGGTGCTCATCGCCTACGCCGCGATCCGGTACCGGAAGCGCGGCGATGACCTGCCGAAGCAGACGGCGTACAACCTGCCGCTCGAGGTCGTCTACACGATCATCCCGTTCGTGATCGTCTCCGTGCTGTTCTTCTTCACGGTGAACACGCAGAACCGGGTCATGCAGCGCAGCGAAGACCCCGACGTGACCGTCGCGGTGAACGCCTTCAAGTGGAACTGGCAGTTCGTCTACCCGGAGACCACCGACGAGAACGGCGGCGAGCCGGTGTCGACGGTGGGCAGCACCGACGAGATCCCGATCCTCGTCGTCCCGGTCGACCAGACGGTCCGGTTCGAGCTCGCCTCCGCCGACGTCATCCACTCGTTCTGGATCCCGGACTTCCTGTTCAAGCTGGACGTCATCCCCGGCAACGAGAACGGCCGCGACAACGTCTTCGAGGTCACCGTCCGCGAGGAGGGTGCCTTCGTCGGCCGCTGCGCTGAGCTGTGTGGCACGTACCACGCGTTCATGAACTTCGAGCTGCGTGCGGTGAGCGGCGACGACTTCGACGACTACATCAGCGCGCGTGTGGCCGGCCAGTCGACCCACGACGCCCTGGAGAGCATCGGCGAGCCCGGCTACGCCACCTCGACCAGCCCGTTCGCGGGCGCCCGCGAACAGGCCTCGGCCGCCGCAGATGACTGACCCTTCCACCCCGCAGCACCAGGAGGACCGGCCGTGAAGGTCGAAGCGCTCATCTTCAACTTGATCACGGTCTTCTGCCTCGTCGCCGCGGTCGTCTACGGCGTCTGGTCCCGGGAGCCCATCGGCACCACGGCGCTGGCACTCTCCGGTGGGCTGACCGCGCTGATCGGCGGCTTCTTCTGGTTCGTCAGCCGGCGGATCGACGCCCGGCCGGAGGACCGCAAGGACGCCGAGATCGCCGACGGCGCCGGTGAGCTGGGCTTCTTCAGCCCGGCGAGCTACTGGCCCTTCGGGCTGGCGCTCTCCGCCGCCCTGATGGGGATCGCGCTGGCGTTCTGGTACCCCTGGCTGGTCCTCATCGCCGGAGTTGCACTCCTGATCACCGTGGGCGGGCTGCTCTTCGAGTACTACGTCGGGCAGAACGCGCACAGCTGAACCGCGCTCCACCTCGTCCACCGGGGCCCCTCCCACGTCGGGAGGGGCCCCGGTGGCGTCTGTGGGGACAGGGCACCCGGCGGGCGCCCGCGCACGGCTGCGCGGAGGCCGGCGGGGACCGGTCGTCTCCACGGGGCGGACATCGGGGTCGCCACGCATCCGGGGCACAGTGCCTGTCCGCCGCGGTGCCGTCCGCGGCCTGTCCAGCGGGTGGGGCGGGTCGCTGGCGTGTCCGTGACGGGGCCCGGTGGTCGGTGCCCAGTGGTCGGTGCCCAGTGGTCGGTGCCCGGTGGTCGGTGCCTCGTGGTCGGTGCCCGGGCGGCGCACGCCGGTCGTCGTCCGCTGGGCAAGGGGGCGGCCCGGCCCCAGGCATCGCTCGAGCGCGCGGTGGCCGACGGGCCAGCTGCGGTGCAGGCGCGCGCTGGCGACGTCGCCCGCGGCACGGGCTGGCGCGGTCGGTCGCGGATGCGCGGGGATCCCGTGCCAGATGGCGGTGCTGCCGGGGGCGCTGCAGGTGCCCCGCCGGCGCTGAGCCGGTCCGACGCTCGGGTGACCCGTCGCCCGCCACGGGGCAGGGGGTGAGCCGCGCAGGCGCTGCCTCAGCCGCGTGCTGACGCGGCTCAGGCCTACCTCGGGCGGCTGGAGGCGGGGGAGGGGCGTGGGGGATGCTCGGTGGGCGCGGGTGGGCGCCGCCGGGTCGGGGTCGGTCAGCCGGGCGCCGGCCACCCGGCTGCCGGCCTGCTCGACGTGACGGAGGACGACCGACGTCGCCACGACTTGCACCGGCAGCGAGCTGACCGGCTCGGTCACGACCGGCCCGGCGCCGGCTGTCCGGCGTAGGTGGACGGTGTCCTGCCCGGCACTCCACGGCGTCGCGCACCTCGGCCCGGGCCTCGAGTGGGGAGAGCGCGGTGCGCCGCCGGCGGGCACCCGGGCGCCACGCGGCTACTGCGGTCTCGGTGCGCGGCCCTGACGGTCCCGGTTCCAGGCGTTCGGGCCCGAGGCTGGGGGAGTGGGATGCCCACAGACGGACGGGAGAGCAGCAGGGCCCCCGGCGGATGATCCGCCGGGGGCCCTGCTGGTGGTGCGAGTGGGTCAGTCGCGCGGGTCCTGGGGGCGACCACCCTCGGCGGGACGGCCACCCTCGGAGGGGCGACCGGAGCCCGTCAGCTCGCGGTTGGCCTGCGAGGACTCCAGGCCACGCGACTCGCGCTCGGCCTCGGCCTGCACCGCGGCCGGCTCCTCGACGGGCTTGAAGAAGCCCCGGATGGCACGACGTGCGCCGCCCACCTGGTTCATCTTCTTCGGCACCGAGGCGCCGCCGTAGGCGAGCACTCCGTGGCCGTGCTCGTCGACCGGACCCAGCGGCTGGTGCACCTCGATGAACTCACCGTTGGGCAGGCGCCGGATGACGCCGGTCTCGATGCCGTGCTCGAGCACCTCGCGGTCGTGCCGCTCGAGACCCAGGCAGATCCGGTAGGTGAGCCAGTACACCGCCGGCGGGATCACCAGCATGCCGATCCGACCGAACCAGGTCATCGCGTTCAGGCTGATGTCGAACTTGTCGGCGATGACGTCGTTGCCGCCGGAGATCCACAGCACGACGTAGAACGAGATGGCCATGGCACCCAGCGAGGTGCGCACCGGCACGTCGCGGGGACGCTGGAGCAGGTGGTGGCTGGCCGTGTCGCCGGTGATCTTGCGCTCGATGATCGGGTAGAGCGCCAGCACGCCGAACATCAGACCCGGGATCACCGCGGTGGCCCAGAACAGCGCCGGGACGTGGTAGCCCCAGAGCACGAGCTCCCACGGCGGGAAGAGCCGCGCCGCGCCGTCGAGGAACCCGATGTACCAGTCGGGCTGCGAGCCCGCGGACACCTGCGCCGGGTTGTAGGGACCCAGCAACCAGATCGGGTTGATCTGCACCAGGCCACCGAGGGCGGCGCAGACACCGAACACGATGAAGAACAGCGCGGTCGCCTTGCCGGCGAACGTCGGGAAGAGCCGGTTGCCGACCACGTTGTGCTCGGTCCGGCCGGCGCCCGGGAACTGGGTGTGCTTCTGCTTGACCAGGATGAGCAGGTGCAGCGCGATGAGCGCCAGCAGGATCGCGGGCACGATCAGCACGTGCAGGATGTAGAGCCGCCCGATGATCAGCTCGCCGGGGAAGTCACCACCGAAGACCGTGAAGAACAGCCAGGTGCCGATCACCGGGATGGAGATGATCACCGCCGAGGCGATCCGCAGGCCGGTACCGGAGAGCAGGTCGTCGGGGAGCGAGTAGCCGGCGAAGCCCTCGACCAGGGCCAGCACCAGCAGCGCGACCCCGATGAACCAGTTCGTCTCCCGCGGCCGGCGGAACGCGCCGGTGAAGAAGATGCGGAACAGGTGGACGACGATCGCCGCCACGAACAGCAGGGCCGCCCAGTGGTGGATCTGCCGGATGACGAGCCCGCCGCGGACGTCGAAGGAGATGTTCAGCGTCGACTCGTAGGCCCGCGAGACGTCGATGCCCCGCATCGGCGCGTACGACCCGTCGTAGACGACCTCGGTCAGGGACGGGTCGTAGAAGAACGTGAGGTACGTGCCCGACAGCAGGAGGATGACGAACGCGTAGAGCGCGATCTCCCCCAGCAGGAACGACCAGTGGTCGGGGAAGACCTTGTTCAGGGTCCGGCGGACGGGCCCGGCCACGATGAGCCGGTCATCGACCTCGTAGGCGGCCGCCCCGATCCTGGTGGTGGGTCGCGCCGTACTCGGCGTGGTGGTGGCCATCAGAGCCTCCCAAGGTTCCAGAACGAGGGGCCGACCGGCTCGGGGAAGTCCCCGAGGGCGACGAAGTAACCCTCATCATCCACGGCGATCGGCAGCTGGGGGAGCGAGCGCGTGGCCGGGCCGAACACCGGCTTGGCGCCCTGGGTCACCTGGAACTGCGACTGGTGGCACGGGCAGAGGATCCGGCCGGTCTCCTGCTCGTAGAGCGAGACCGGGCAGCCGGCGTGGGTGCAGATCTTCGAGTAGGCCAGGTAGTCCCCGTACCCGAAGTCCTCCTGCCCCTCCGGGGGCTGGCTGCTCGCCAGCTGCTCCGGGCGGAGCCGGATGAGCATCACGGAGGCCGACGCGTCGGCGTGGAAGTTGCCACCGGGGACGGCCGGGAACACCGTCTCGAGTGAGCCGACCTGCTGGTCGGCCGGCCGGACCGGGGTGCCGTCGGCGCGCAGCAGCCGGACGCCGTTGGCCCACGGGGTCGTGCCCAGCGGGTTGCCGGTGTTCGGGTTGCGGATCAGGCCGCCCAGCGGGGCGATGATCATGACACCCGCCGCGGCACCCATGACCCCGATCGTGGTCGCCAGCAGCTTCCGGCGGGGCAGGCCGGACTTGTCCAGGCCGCTGAGCAGCGTCGCGCCGGTGGTGACCCGGTCGAAGTGTGACCCGTCGTGCTTGTCCTGGACAGCCGTCTCGTGCGGCAGCAGCTTCTTGACGTAGAGCACCAGGCCGACGCCGATCGCCGTCAGCGAGATGCCCATCGTGACGCCCAGCATCGGGGTGAACAGCGCGCTCCAGGTGCTGCCGCCGACCTGCCACTCCCAGTCCGGGAGGAACCAGCCGGAGCCGGCGTAGATGACCAGGAACGCGACGGCAGCGACGGCGGCCAGCGCGAACCAGAAGGTGACCTGCCGGGTGGCGCGCTTCTCCAGCGCGGAGCCGGGCTCCGCGGCCGGCTCGACGTGCAGCACCTCGACGCCGTCGTAGCGGGCACCGAGCCGGTCCAGCTCGGTGCGGTCCATCGCGGCGAGCTGCTCGGGGCTGTACTCGTCGTCCGGTCCGCCGTGCGTCGGGCCGGCGGTGTCGTCGCCGCCGGCGGAGCCGGGGCCGGTGTGGGGGGTGCTCACGCCTTCGTTCCCATCCAGAAGATCCCGAACAGCAGTGCGCCGATGCCGGCGACCCAGATGACGAGTCCCTCGGCCACCGGCCCGACGCGTCCGACGCCGGCACCGCCGGGGTCGGCCTGCGCCTGCACGGTCTGCACGTAGTTGATGATCGACCGCTTCTCCTCCGGGGTGAGCTGGTTGTCCCCGAAGACGGGCATGTTCTCCGGGCCGGAGAGCATCGCGGCGTAGATCGTGAGGTCGTTGGCCTCCTCCAGGGAGGGGGCCCGCTTGCCGGACGAGAGCGCACCGCCCTGGCCGGTGAAGTTGTGGCACTGGGCGCAGTTGAGCCGGAAGAGCTCACCGCCGGCGGCCAGGTCGCCCGAACGCAGGTCGCCCGAGGGCAGGGTCGGGCCGCCGCCGTTGGCCTGGATGTAGGCCATCAGCTGGTCGATCTCCTCCTCGGAGAAGACCGGCGGGCGCTCGGGTGCCTGGGCCTCCTGGCGCACCAGCGGCATGCGGCCGGTGTGCACCTGGAAGTACACGGCAGCCTCTCCGACGCCGACGAGCGACGGCCCGCGGTCCTGCACGCCCTGCAGGTTGGACCCGTGGCAGGTGATGCAGCTGCGGGTGTACAGCTCCCGGCCGGCCTCCACGGCGTTGGACGGGTTGCCGGTCGCGTCGTCGGCGGCGCTGGCGCCCGGGGCGAGGGCCGAGTAGCCGACCCCGGTGAGCACCAGGGCGGCCATCAGACCGGCCACGTTGGCCAGCCGGCGGCGCTGCTTGGACCGCCGCCGGGACAGGGCGGCCGCGGCGGGCGTGCCGGCCACCGGACGCCGGCCGAACCGGGCGCGCACGCTCCGACGGCCGCTCTCGGCGGGGGCCTCGGACGAGGGGTTCGTGGTGGTCACCGGTTCCCTAGCGGATCAGGTAGATCGTGGCGAAGAGCCCGACCCACACGACGTCGACGAAGTGCCAGTAGTAGGAGACCACGATCGCGGAGGTCGCCTGCGCTGGCGTGAAGCGGCCCATGGTGGACCGGATGAGCACGTAGACGAAGGCCACCAGGCCACCGATGACGTGCAGGGCGTGGAAGCCGGTCGTCAGGTAGAAGACCGAGCCGTAGCTCGACGAGGCGATCGTCGTGCCGTGCTCGGCGACCAGCACCCGGTACTCGTTCATCTGGGCCAGGACGAACACCGCGCCCATGAGGAAGGTGATGGCGAACCAGCGACGCAGCCCGTAGACGTTCCCGCGCTCGGCGGCGAAGACACCGAGCTGGCAGGTGACCGAGGAGGCCACCAGGATCACGGTGAAGAACGTCGCGTAGGGCAGGTTCAGCTCGGTCGGCTCCGGTGGCCAGCCGTCTGTCGCCCGGGCGCGCGCGGTGAAGTACATGGCGAACAGGCCGGCGAAGAACATCAGCTCACTGGCGAGCCAGACGATCGTGCCGACGCTGACCATGTTCGGTCGGGTCAGGGAGTGCACCCGCGAGGTGTCGAAGGTGCTGCTCGCCACGGGGGCCGTTGTCACGGGGTCATCATGGCATCGGGACGGCCTCCCCACGACGCGGGGTGGCTGCGCGTGGCGTGTCTCGCGGTGAGCGCGCGGTGCGCCCTCCGACACGCCGGGGCGAGCCACTAAGCTGCGCCGGGTGAGCGTCGACGCCGCACCGGCCACCGTGCTGGTCTTCAGCCAGCGGGCCGAGGTCCGCGCCGCCGTCCGGACCGCGCTGGGCGCGTTCCCCGCCCCGGACGTCGGGCCCCTGCGATACCTCGAGTGCGTCACGGGCGACGAGGTCGTCGCCGCCGTCGACGCCGGCGGGGTCGACCTGTGCGTCCTGGACGGTGAGGCCCAGCCCACCGGCGGGATGGGGATCAGCCGGCAGCTGCGCGCCGAGGTGGCCGACTGCCCGGCGATGGTGGTGCTCATCGCCCGCCAGGCCGACCGCTGGCTGGCGCACTGGTCGCAGGCCGACGCGACGCTGGCCTTCCCGGTCGACCCGCTGGTCGCCCCGGAGACCGTCGCCGGGTTGTTGCGCGAACGGGCCGCCTCGCGGCCCGTCGTGCGGCGCTGAGCGGCGTGGCGGCCACCGCCCCGACCTGGCCCGCGCTGCTCGGCCGGCTGGCCCGGCGGGAGGACCTCACGACCGAGGAGACCCGCTGGGCGATGCGCCAGGTGATGACCGGCGAGGCCACCCCGGCGCAGATCGCCGGGCTGGTCATGGGGTTGCGGGTCAAGGGGGAGACGCCGGCCGAGGTCATCGGCCTGGCGGCCACGATGCTCGACCAGGCCACGCCGGTGGTGCTCGCGCAGGACTGCGTGGACATCGTGGGCACCGGCGGCGACGGGGCGCAGACGGTCAACATCTCCACGATGGCCGCGATCGTCACCGCCGCCGCCGGGGTGCCGGTGGCCAAGCACGGCAACCGGGCGGCGTCGTCGAAGTCCGGCACCGCCGACGTGCTGGAGGCGCTCGGGGTGGTGATCGACCTTCCGGCCGGCGCGGTCGCGGAGTGCGTCCGCCGGGCGGGGGTCGGCTTCTTCTTCGCGCCGGTGTTCCACCCCGGCATGCGGCATGCCGCGGTCCCGCGGCGGGAGCTGGGCATCGGCACGGTCTTCAACTTCCTCGGCCCGCTCACCAACCCGGCCCGGCCGGTCGCCGGGGCGATCGGGTGTGCCGACCTGCGGATGGCGCCGGTGGTCGCCCAGGTGCTGGCCGAGCGCGGCAGCCGGGCCCTGGTGTTCCGGGGGGACGACGGCCTCGACGAGCTCACCACCACGACGACGTCGTCGGTGTGGGTGGTGCGCGACGGCGAGGTGGTCCCCGAGCGGCTGGACCCGACGGTGTTCGGCATCCCGGTCGCGGAACCGGGCGCGCTGCGCGGTGGTGGGCCGGAGGAGAACGCCGAGGTGGTCCGCCGCCTCGTGGCCGGCGACCGCGGGCCGGTGCGGGACGCGGTGCTGCTGAACGCCGCGGGTGCGCTCGCCGCCTTCGACGCGAGCGGTGCGCCGTTGCACGACAGCCTCGGTGCGGCCCTGGAGCGGGCGGCCGCGGCGGTGGACGACGGCCGGGCGGCGGCCAAGCTCGAGGAGTGGGTGCAGGTCAGCCAGGCGCTCCGCACCCGCACCTGACGGCCCCCGGCCGTGTCGGCCCCGCTGCAGGGGCCCGGACCCGAGCTCGCGCGGGTCGGGGGGGGGCAGCGGGGCCCTACTTCAGTCGGCGGACTCGAAACCGATGGAGAAGGCGGCCTCGAGGTCGTGCCGCGAGTAGGCGCGGAAGGCGATGTGCGTGGCGGTGTCGACGACTCCGGGGACCTTGTTGATCCGCCCGGCGATCACCTGGGCGATCTCGTCGAACTCGGGCACGCGGATGATCGCGACCAGGTCGACGTCGCCGGCGACGGAGTAGACCTCGCTGACCCCGGGCAGGTCGGCGACCGCCTCGGCGACCTCGGCGATGGAGTCGGTGGCGGCATCGATCATCACGATGGCGGTGATCACTCCCGGGATGCTAGCCGGGTGGCGCCCCGGCCGCGCCGCGCCTCCGGTCGGTCGGGGGCCACCCGGTCGGGCTGGCTGCGGGTGCGCAGCGGCCGCCCGTCGCCGAAGGGGTCGCGCTCGGCCCGGCCGGCCTCGACCTGCGCCAGGAACGCGCGGTAGGCGCCGGTTCCCGGGGTGCGGCTGGCCAGCGTGCCGGCGACCTCGACCAGCCGGGTGCCGGGCTTCTCCATCCAGCGCAGCACCAGCTCGGTCTCGTCGACGGTGGCGGCCAGCTCGCCGTCGGGGCCGGTGGGCGTCTCGGCGGTGGCCCGCAGCTCGGCCAGGCAGTCACGCACCGAGCGGCCGCGCTCGGCGACCCCCGCGGCGACCAGCCGGCCGCGGCGCACCACCGACAGCTGCCAACCACCGGCGCCGTCGGGGCGGGCGAGCACCATCTCGGGCACGGTGGCCAGCGACTCCAGCCGCTGCCGGCGCTGCACCGCGCGCACCAGCACCGCCACCCGGTCGCGCAGCAGCGCCGCGTCCTCGTACCGGCCCTCGGCGGCCAGCCGCTCGACCCGGGTGAGCAGCGGGGCGACCAGCTCACGCGGGTCGGAGTCGACGGCCGCGGCGAACACCGCGGCGATCGAGGCGTACTCCTCCCGGCTCTGCGCGCCGGTGCAGGGCGCGCCGCACCGGCCCATGCCGGCCAGTGCACAGGCGGCGCCCGTGCCCGCGAGCGCCAGCCGGGGGGTGCACTGGCGCAGCGGCAGCGACTCGTGCACCGCGGCGACCGCGGCGTCGGCCGCCCGGCGGTCGGGGAAGGGCCCCAGGAAGGCCCCGGCGCCCGGACGGACCCGGCGGACCACCGACAGCCGGGGGAAGGGCTCGTCGGTGAGCCGCACCCAGAGGGCGCGTTCGGGGAAGCGCGACCGGCGGTTGTAGCGCGGCTTGTGCTCGGCGATCAGCCGCAGCTCCCGGACGGCGGCCTCCAGGTCGTGCGCGCACGGCAGCGCGTCGACGCGTTCGGCGAGCCGGATCATCTCCGTCATCCGGCTGCGCTGCTCGCCGGCGGAGAAGTAGCTGCGGACCCGGCTGCGCAGGTCGGTGGAGGTGCCCACGTACAGCGCCTCGTCGCGCGGGCCGCGGAAGACGTAGACGCCGGGGCCGGACGGGACGTGCTCGGCCAGGTGCCGCTTGCGGCGGCGCTCGGGGTCGACCTGGCGGGTGAGGCCGGAGAGCTCCTCCAGGGTGGTGATCCCCAGCGGGCCCAGTCGCTCGAACAGGCCGTGCAGGACGTCGACGGTCGCCCGCGCGTCGGCCAGCGCCCGGTGGCAGGGCTCGGTGGAGGTGGCGAAGTAGGGGGCGAGGGTCGCCAGCTTGCAGTTGGGCACCTCGTCGCGGGTCAGCAGCCGGCGGGCCAGGACGGCGGTGTCGACCGAGGCGGCGGCCGGCCAGGCGATGCCGGACTCCTCGCAGGCCGCACGCAGGAATCCGAGGTCGAACGGGGCGTTGTGGGCCACCAGCACGGCGCCGCGGGCGAACTCCAGGAAGGCCGGCAGCACGGCGTCGATGCGCGGCGCAGCGGCCACCATCGTCGTGGTGATGCCGGTGAGGACGCTGATGTAGGGCGGGATCTCCCGGCCCGGGTCGACCAGCGTCTGGAACTCGCCGACCACCTCGCCCCCGCGCACCTTGACCGCGCCGATCTCGGTGATCGCGTTGTCCTTCGGGGAGCCGCCGGTGGTCTCGAGGTCGACGACCACGAACGTCACCGCCGACAGTGCGGTGCCGACCTCGTCGATCGACACCTGCTCGTAGCGCGGGCCGGTCGGCAGCGCGGGGGCGGCCGGGGGGAGAGCGGCAGAGGCCCAGCCGTGCGGGCGGGCGCCCGGCCCACCGGGCAGCGGGACGGGGGGCGGTGCGGGAACAGGTGGCACGTCGCGGACGGTAGGTCGGGGGTCCGACAGTCCGGGGGAGGGCACGCCGGGCCCGGGAGGGGAGCGGGGTGGTCGGGCCGGAACTGTCGGTGGCTGCTCCTAGGTTCCGCGCTGTCGGGACGGAAGGCCGTCCGCGACGGAGAGAGAGGGGGAGCCGCCGTGCTCATCGACTGCGACACCTGCACCGTCCGCGGGCAGGGCTGCGCCGACTGCGTCGTCACCGTGCTCCTGGGCGCACCGCCGGGCTGGCAGGGCAGCGACCCCAGCGTCGTCCCGCTCGTCCCGCGCGCCACCGACGCGGCGGGGCCGGCCGAGGTGCCGGTGCGCGTGGACGCGCCCGGACGTGCCGGGGCCGGCCGTGACATGACTCGCGTTGACGCCTCCGCCCCGGAGGCCCGGCCCGCGGTGGAACTGGACGACGTGGAGCGGCGGGCGGTCCGGGCTTTGGCAGAGTTCGGCCTGGTTCCGCCGTTGCGTCATCAGGATGCGTCGGGCCATGGCGACCGCCACGTGAGCTGACAAATCGCACGCCTGCGATTCGTCACATCTGGCCCCGGTTTTCGGGTTTGCCGGGTCTTTGTCTCGGTCCGGTCACGGCCGTAGGTTCGTGACGTCCGGTAGGGAGGTCGTCACCGATCCAGGTGGCCCCGCCGGAGACCGCCGAACCAGCCGACCCCGTCGGCTGGAGCGGGGCCCACCGCAGCACTGAGGTGGGTCCTCGCGTGCACCGGGTCGCCGGGCACACCGCGTCAGCACCGACGCGGTCGGGAGCGGGCGCGCAGTCCGGCGCCCGGGCCCGTCAGTCGACCCGGCAGGCGGTGCGACGAGGAAGAACGGAGCCCCGCCTCGCATGGCGAGCCCTCAGCCCTGCTCCCGGATCACCCCGGTCCGCTCTGCTGCCCTGCCCTCCGGTCCTCGGAGCGCCCGGCTGACCGGCCGGCTCGGTGCCGGGCTCCTCCTCGGGCTCACCGCCAGCCTGACGCTCACCCTGCTCCCGGGCAGCGCGGCCGCGGCCCCCGGTGACCCGGTCACCCAGGCCGGCACGGCGGAGGAGGCCACCCGCCTGGTGTCCGACGCGACGCACGAGCTCGAGGTCGTCACCGAGCAGTTCAACGACGCCCAGGTGGTGCTCGACCAGCAGCGGGCCGCCGCCGAGGCAGCCGGCCAGGCGCTGGCCGCTGCCCAGGTGCAGCTGGCGGCGCTCGACGAGCAGATGCGGCGAGTGGCGCGCAGCGCCTTCACCGGAGAGAACCTGTCCCGGTTCAACGCCCTGATGACCAGCGGCTCCGCCGACGAGTTCCTCTCCCAGGTGACCACCCTCGACGCCATCGCCGGCCACACCACCGACGTCCTCGCCCAGGTGGCCGCCGCGGCGCAGGCGGCGGAGCAGGCCAAGGCGGCCGCCGACGCCGCGGCGGGGCAGGCCGAGGCCGGCCTGGCCGACGTCACCGCCCGGCAGGCGGACCTGCAGGGCCGCATCGCCGAGTACCAGGCCCAGTACGACTCCCTCAGTGCGGTGCAGCAGCAGGCGGTGGTGGAGGAGCACGCCGGCCCGACGCTCGCGCCCCCCGCGGCCACCGAGGTCGTCGCCTCCTCCGACGCGGCGCAGGCCGCCGTGGACACCGCGCTGGCCCAGATCGGCGACCCCTACGTCTGGGGCGCCGGCGGGCCGGACGCCTTCGACTGCTCGGGCCTGACGCAGTACGCCTACGCCGCTGCCGGGATCCGGCTGCCGCACTCCAGCCGGGTGCAGGCGACGATGGGCACCGCGGTGAGCCGGGCCGACCTGCAGCCCGGTGACCTGGTGTTCTTCTACAGCCCGGTGAGCCACGTGGGCATGTACGTGGGCAACGGGAAGATGGTGCACGCGCCCACGTTCGGCAGCCCGGTCGTCGTCACCGGGGTCGACATGGCCGGCTACGTGGGGGCACGCCGCCTCGTCGGCTGAGCCGGTCAGCGGCGGGCAGGGCGCACAGGGCGCCGTCCTAAGCTCCCTGGCGTGCCCCTCCCGACCGTCCCGAGCCGGCCCGCGTGAGCACGGTGGCCCCGGTGGACGGGCGCTCCCGGCGGCTGGCGCTCGGCGCGGCGGCGGTCCTGGGAGCGGCGCTGGTCGTGGTGATCGCGGTCGCCACCCCGTGGGAGGTGCTCGCCACGCCGTCCGGGGGTCGCACCCCGGTCGACCCCGCCGCGGTGTTCAGCGCCGAGCAGATCGCCCGCGCCGAGGACTTCGCCGGGGCCGTGCGGCCGGCGTCGCTGGTCTCCCTGCTGCTGGGCCTGGCCGTCTCCGCGGTGTTCGGGCTGACCCGCGCCGGCGCGGCCACCGCCCGCCGGCTGGCCCGCCCGCTCGGTGGGGGCTGGGGCTGGGAGGTGCTCCTGGGCACGTTCGCGATCCTGCTGGTCGGCCGGCTGGTGACCCTCCCGCTGTCGGTCTGGGGCGAGGTGGTGCGGCACCGGTACGGGCTCTCGACCCGGGGCTGGGGGCTGTGGGCCCGGGACGTTGCGGTCTCCACCGGGATCAGCGCCGGCGTCACCGCGCTGGGGCTGCTCGCCGTGGTGGCGCTGGCCCGACGGGCACCGCGCAGCTGGTGGGCCTGGGCCGGCGGGGGCGCCGCCGCGCTCGTCGTCGTCGGCTCGTTCCTCTACCCCCTCCTGATCGAGCCGGCGTTCAACCAGTTCGAGCCGCTGGAGGACGGGCAGCTGCGCAGCGACCTGTTCGCACTCGCCGAGCGCAGCGGCGCCCCGGTCGAGGACGTGTTGGTCGCCGACGCCAGCCGGCGCACGACCGCGCTCAACGCCTACGTCTCCGGGTTCGGGTCGACCCGCCGCATCGTCGTCTACGACACGGTGCTCGACCGGCTGCCCGACGAGGAGATCGAGTCGATCGTGGCCCACGAGCTGGGGCACGTGGCCACCGACGACGTCCTCACCGGCACGCTGATCGGTGCGCTGGGCGCCGGTGCCGGGGTGTCCCTGCTGGGCTGGTTGCTCCGCTCGACGCCGCTGCTGCGCCGGGCCGGGGCGCGAGGACCCGACGACGGCGCCGTCGTCGGCCTGCTGCTGTTCCTGATCGCCGTCGGGACGCTGGTCTCGACGCCGGTGCAGAACGTGGTCTCCCGGCAGATCGAGGCCCGGGCGGACCTGCACGCGCTGGACCTGACCGGGGACCCCGCCGCCTTCACCGCGATGCAGCGGCGGCTCGGCGAGGCCAACCTCAACGACCCGGACCCGCCGGCCGCCTGGCAGTGGTTCTACGGATCGCACCCCACCGTCCCGCAGCGGATCGCCTTCGCGGCGGACTGGGCGCTGCTGCACGGCGTCCCGGTGCCCCGGTGAGCCGCACCCTCGTCGTCACCAACGACTTCCCGCCCCGGCAGGGCGGCATCCAGACGTTCGTGGCGGCGCTGCTGGCGACCCGGCCCCCGGAGTCGCTGGCCGTGCTGGCCTCCGACCACCCCGGCGCCGCCGAGCACGACGCGCGGCTGCCCTACCCGGTGGTCCGGGCCGGCACCGGGATGCTCCTGCCCACCCCGGACGCCACCCGTACCGCCGCGCGGCTGGCGCGGGAGCACGGGTGCGACACCGTCTTCTTCGGCGCGGCCGCACCGCTCGGGCTGATGGCGCCGGCCCTGCGCCGTTCCGGGGTGCGCCGGCTGGTCGGCGCCACCCACGGGCACGAGACCGGCTGGGTGGCGCTCCCTGCCGCGCGGCAGCTGATGCAGCGGATCGCGGGAGGGCTGGACGAGCTCAGCTACATCAGCGAGTACACCCACGCCCGGCTCGCCCCGGCCCTCGGCGACCGGACGGTGCTCAGCCAGCTGTCCCCGGGGGTCGACGTCGACCTGTTCACCCCCGACGCCGACGGCTCGGCCGTGCGCGAGCAGTACGGGCTGGGGAGCGCGCCGGTGGTCGTGTGCGTCAGCCGGCTGGTGCCGCGCAAGGGCCAGGACGTGCTGGTGGCGGGCTGGGCGCAGGTGCTGGCCCGGCACCCCGACGCGCGGCTGCTGCTGGTCGGGGGCGGTCCGCTGGAGCTGCGGCTGCGCCGGGCGATCGCGGCGCGCGGGCTCGGTGGCTCGGTGGTGCTCACCGGTGGGGTGCCGGCCGGGGAGCTGCCCGCCCACTACGCGGCCGGCGACGTCTTCGCCATGCCCTGCCGGACCCGCCGCGGCGGGCTGGACGTGGAGGGGCTGGGGATGGTCTTCCTGGAGGCGGCCGCCTGCGGCCGGCCGGTGATCGCCGGCACCTCCGGCGGGGCCCCCGAGACCGTCCGCGAGGGGGAGACCGGGCACGTGGTCGACCCGCGCTCACCCACCGCGGTCGCCCAGGTGATCAGCGACCTGCTCGACGACCCGGCCCGGTCCCGCGCGATGGGGCGCGCGGGCCGGGCCTGGGTCGAGGAGCGCTGGTCCTGGGCGACGATCGCCGACACCTTCGCCCGACTGCTGCAGGGCTGACGCCGTGCCGGTCTACCTCTGGTAGATCGCCTCGACCTCGGCGCCGAACTCCTTCATCACCACACTGCGCTTGAGCTTCATGCTCGGGGTGAGGGTGCCGTTGGCCTCGGTGAAGTCCTCCGCGAGCACCCGGTACTTCTTGATCGCCTCGGCGTGCGACACGGCCCTGTTGGCGTCGGCGATCGCGGTGTCGAGCTCGGCCAGCAGGTCGGGGTCGTCCCGCAGCTGGGCGGCGGTGAGCGACTCGTCCTTGCCGTGGCCCTTGAGCCACGCGGGCAGCGCCTCGGCGTCCAGGGTGACCAGCGCGGCGATGAAGGGCCGCTGGTCACCGACGACGATGCACTGGCTGACCAGCTTGTGCGCCCGCAGCCGGTCCTCCAGGACGGCCGGGGCGACGTTCTTGCCGCCGGCGGTCACCAGGATCTCCTTCTTGCGGCCGGTGATCCGCAGGAACCCCTGCTCGTCGAGCTCGCCGAGGTCGCCGGTGTGGAACCAGCCGTCGGCGTCGATCGCCTCGCGAGTGGCCTGCTCGTTGCGCCAGTAGCCGCGCATCACGATCCCGCCGCGCAGCAGCACCTCGCCGTCCTCGGCGATGGCCGCGTCCACGCCGGGCAGCGGCCGGCCCACGGTGCCGATCCGGATCGCGGCGTCGTGGTTGACCGCGGCGGCGGCCGTGGTCTCGGTGAGCCCGTAGCCCTCGTAGATGGTCACGCCGAGACCGCGGAAGAAGTGCCCCAGTCGCTCGCCGAGGGGCGCGCCACCGGAGACGGCGCCGGCGCAGTGCCCGCCGAGGGCCGCCCGCAGCTTGCCGTAGACCAGCCGGTCGAACAGCGCGTGCTGCAGCCGCAACGCCAGGCCCGGGCCGCCGGTGTCCTGCGCGCGGGACCAGTCGACGGCGACCTGCGCGGCGCGGTCGAAGATCTTGCCCTTGCCGTCGCCCTCCGCCTTGGCCTTCGCGCCGTTGTAGACCTTCTCGAACACCCGGGGGACGGCGAGCACGAAGGTGGGCTGGAACCGGCCCAGATCGCCGACCAGGTCGGCGATGTCGGGGGTGTGCCCGACGACCGTGCGGGCATCGAT
Source organism: Modestobacter sp. SYSU DS0290 (assembly GCF_054050955.1). Classification (NCBI taxonomy): domain Bacteria; kingdom Bacillati; phylum Actinomycetota; class Actinomycetes; order Geodermatophilales; family Geodermatophilaceae; genus Modestobacter; species Modestobacter sp. SYSU DS0290. Next base: position 82,189 of record NZ_JBJHAI010000004.1, on the reverse strand, counting down.
GGCGCCGACCTGCAGCACCCGGGCGAGCACGTGGGCCAGCGGGATGAACAGCAGCATCGAGCCGCCGGGGTTGATGAAGCGGTCCAGCAGGGTGATCCCGTTGCGCACCTCGAACAGGAAGTTCCCGTGGGTGAGCTCGCAGCCCTTGGGCCGCCCCGTGGTGCCGCTGGTGTAGATCAGCGTGGCCAGGCTGTCCGCGCCGAGGGTCTGCCGGCGGGCCGCCAGCTCGGTGTCGGGGACGTCGGCCCCCGCCGCGGTCAGCTGGTCGAGCGCGCCGTCGTCGATGACCCACACCGGGCCCAGGTCCGGCGCCTCGCTGCGCACCGACTCGACGTCGTCGGCGTGCCGCTGGCTCTCCACGAAGATCGCGCGGGCACCGGAGTCGGTGAGGATCCAGGAGATCTGGTCGGGGCTGGAGGTCTCGTACACCGGGACGACGACGGCGCCCGCGGTCCAGATCGCGTAGTCCAGCACCGTCCACTCGTACCGGGTGCGAGCCAGCAGGCACACCCGGTCGCCCGGGCCGACCCCGGCGGCCACCAGGCCCTTGGCCACGCCGGCGACCTCGGCGGCGAACTGCGCCCAGGTCACGTCCCGCCACTCTCCGTCGACCTGTCGGCGCAGCCCGACGTCGTGCGGGTGCTCGGCCGCGTTGCGGGCGACCATGTCCGTCAGGGCGTCATCGGCCCCCACGGTGGCGGTGGGGGGAACGCTCAGCTCGCGCACGCCGGTCCTCTCTGCCCCGCCCGGGCGGGAGGCGCCGTCGCCTCCCGGACCCGGACGCTGGGTCGGGAGGTCAATCTAGTCGGCGGAGTCGCCGGGGGACACGGCAACGACCCCCGGTCGGGGTGACCGGTCCGGTCGGGACTCCGGGTGGTCACGGTCGGCGACTACCCTGCGGCGCATGGCCGACCAGTCCACCCAGTCGATCGTCGTCGACGCGCCCGCGGCCGCGGTGATGGCCGTGATCGCCGACTTCCCGTCGTACCCGCAGTGGGTGGCCGCGGCGAAGACCGTCGAGGTGCTCGAGACCGGGCCCGACGGCCGCGCCCGCCGGGTGCACTTCGTCATCGACGCCGGGCCGGTCAGCGACGACTACGAGCTGGCCTACACCTGGGACGGCGACCGCGCGGTGCACTGGACCCTGGTGCGCGGCCAGATGCAGAAGCAGCAGGACGGCTCCTACACGCTGGCCGAGGCCGGTGGCCGGACCACGGTGACGTACTCGATCACCATCGACCTGTCGATCCCGATGCTCGGGTTGATCAAGCGCCGGGCGGAGAAGGTCATCCTGGACACCGCGCTCAAGGAGCTCAAGAAGCGCGTCGAGGGCTGACGTGCAGATCATCCTGGTCACCGGCCCCGGCGGGGCCGGCAGCTCCACCGTCGCCGCGGCCACCGCGCTCCGGCTGTCCGCCACCGGCTCCCGTTGCCTGCTGCTGACCGACCGCGCACCCGCCACCGCCGGGCTCGCCGGCGCCGTCGACGTCGAGGTGGTCACGGCCCAGCCGGCGCTGCAGCAGGTGTGGGGCCGGCACGTCGAGCAGCTGGCCGGCGTCCTGCCGATGCACGTGCTCCCGCCGGCGACGTCGGTCGTCCCGGTGCCGGGGGTGGACCGGTTCGCGCTGCTCACGGCGCTCGCCGGCCACGCCGCCGCCGGCCGGTTCGACGCCGTGGTGGTCGACGCGGGACCGACCCCGGCCGCGCTGTCCCTGCTGACCCTGCCCGGCGCGCTGCGCTGGTGGCTCGGTCAGCTCGCGCCGACCCGGCTGCGGGTGCTCGCCAGCCTCCGGGCGGCGGCGGCACCGGGGCGGCCCAACGGCCTGGCCGGGCTGCTGGCGAGCGCCGAGGGGCTGGAGGAGCTGGTCGACCGGGTGCCGCTGGACGACCCGGCGCGGACCGCGGTGCACCTGGTGCTGCGGCCGGACGCCACCGCCGCCGACGAGCTGCAGTCCACCGCCACCGCGCTGGGGGTGCTCGGGCAGCGGGTCGCCTCGGTGACGGCCGCGCGGCTGCTCCCCGCGGCCACCGGCGACTGGTGGGCCGAGCGGACAGCCGCACAGGCCGACGCGGTGCGCCGGCTGACCGAGCTGGCCGGGGACGTCCGCGAGGTCGCCGAGGCGGCCGTGGCACCCCGGACGCCGGCCGAGCTGGCCGCCCTGGACGCCGCCGTCCCGGCCTCCTCCGCCACCGGCCGACCGCAGCCCGGGGTCCCGCGCACCAGCCGGTCGGCGGCGGGGGAGTGGCTGCTGGAGCTGACGCTGCCCTTCGCCCGGCGGGGGGAGGTCGAGCTCACCCGGTGGGCCGACGACCTGGTGGTCACCGCGGCCGGCGTGCGGCGGTCGGTCCCGCTGGACCCGCTGCTGCGCCGGTGCACCGTCTCCGGCGGGGCGCTGGACGACTCCGGCACCGCGCGGGCCACGCTCGCCGTCCGCTTCACCCCCGACCCCGCGCAGTGGCCCGCCGGGCTGCTGCCCCCTGACCCCCGCCCCACCGATCCGCAGGAGACACCGTGACCACGCCGGGACAGGACTGGATCGAGCAGGCCCGGCGCCTGGTCACCGGCCTGGCGGCCGAGCACCCCGCGGCAGGCAGCCTGGCCGGGGCCCTCGGCGGGCTGCTCGGGAACGCCACCACGGGCACGGCCGACCGCGACGGCGCGGCGGCCTGCTCCGACGCCGACTGCCGCTGGTGCCCCCTGTGCACCGGGCTGGCCGCCCTGCGCGGACGCCGGCCCGACCTGCTCGAGGGCCTCGCCGACGTGCTCGCCACGGCCGCCGACGCGCTCCGCGCCCAGGCCGGCACCCCGGCCGGCCAGCGTGCCGACGACGGCGCCCGGGAGCCGGGTGCCCCTCCCGCGAACGAGGAGCCGGTGCCCTCCCCGCACCCCCGCACCGCCCGCGTGCAGCGGATCGACGTCGCGTGAGCGCCCCGGACCGGACCCCGCTCGCCGCCGAGCTGCCCGCGCTGGGCATCGACATCGGCGGCACCAAGGTCGCCGGTGGCGTCGTCGCCGCCGACGGCACCATCCTCGACACCGCCCGCCGGGCCACCCCGGGGAAGTCGGTGGCGGCCACCGAGGACGCGATCGCCGCGGTCGTCGACGAGCTGGCCGAGCGCCACGGCGGGCCGCTGGTCGGCGTCGGCGTCGGCGCCGCCGGCTGGTTCGACCGCACGGGCGACACCGTGCTGTTCAGCCCGCACCTGGCCTGGCGGAACCAGTCGCTGCGCAAGGACCTCGGGGTGCGGCTGCAGCGCCCGCTGTGGGTGGGCAACGATGCCGACGCCGCTGCCTGGGCCGAGTACCGCTACGGCGCCGCCCGCGGCAGCGACCTGGTCCTGATGATCACGCTGGGCACCGGCATCGGCGGCGGGCTGGTCATCGACGGCCGCCTGCAGCGCGGGGCACACGGGGTGGCCGGCGAGTGGGGGCACATGCGCGTGGTCCCCGACGGCCGGCTCTGCGCCTGCGGCAACCGGGGCTGCTGGGAGCAGTACGCCAGCGGCAACGCGCTGGGGCACACCGCCCGGGAGGTCGCGCAGAACTCACCGGCGGCCGCTGCCGCGCTGATCGACCGGGTCGGCGGCGACCTCGAGCGGATCACCGGTGAGGTGGTCGCGCGGGCCGCGGCCGACGGCGACCCGCTGGCCGGGGAGCTGCTCGCGGAGGTCGGTTCCTGGCTGGGTCAGGGCATCGCCGACCTCTCCGCCGTCCTCGACCCCGAGGTCGTGGTCATCGGCGGCGGGGTCAGCGTGCTCGGCGAGACGGTGCTCGGCCCGGCCCGGCAGCGGCTGGAGCGGGCGCTGCCCGGGCGCGGGTTCCGCCCCGGTCCGCGGGTGGTTGCCGCCGAGCTCGGCGCGCAGGCCGGGCTGGTCGGCGCCGCCGACCTGGTGCGCCGGGCCGTGGCCGACGGCGCCGCCTGAGTCACTCGGGGGCGAGCTCGCGGGCCAGCTGCTCCAGGAACAGGCCGATGTCGGTCACGATGCCCGTTGCCTGGGCGCTGCCGCGGTCGGCGAGCTTGGTGACGGTGGCCGGGTTGATGTCCACGCAGACCAGCGGCACCGACGCCGGCAGCAGGTTCCCGGTGGCGATCGAGTGCAGCATCGTGGCGACCATGATCGCGAAGCCGACGCCGGGCAGCTGGTCGCGCATCGCGCGCTGACCGTCGATCACGTCGGTGATCACGTCCGGCAGTGGGCCGTCGTCGCGGACCGAGCCGACCAGCACGAACGGCTTGCCGGCCTGCACCATCGCGTGCATCACCCCGCCGGTGAGCACTCCGGTGCGCACCGCCGCCGCGATCGACCCCGCCGCGCGGATCGTGTTGATGGCCCGGATGTGGTGCTCGTGGCCGTGCGGCACCCCGGCGCCCCGGGCGAGGTCGACGCCGAGCGAGGTGCCGAACAGCGCGGACTCGATGTCGTGGGTGGCCAGCGCGTTCCCGGCGAACAGGACGTCGACGTAGCCGGCGCGCACCAGCCGGACCATCGCCGGTGCCGCACCGGTGTGCACGACCGCCGGCCCGCCGACCCACAGGACCCGCCGGCCGGCGGCCTTGACCTCCCGCATCCGCTCCGCGATCTGGCGGACCAGCAGGGCCTGCGGCTTCTCGCTGGAGACCGCCGAGGACATGAAGCCGAAGTCCCCCTCCTCGCCCCGGGCCACCTGCGGCGCCATCTCCACCCGCACGCCGCCCGCGCCGCAGACGACGGCGTCCCCGGCGCGGACGTCGCTGACCGGCACGGTGCGCACGACCGGCCGGCCCGGGTCGCCGGCGACGACCAGGCCGCAGTCCATCTCCGCCCGGTCGACGGCCAGCCACTCGCCGTCGAGCCGGACGAAGGTGTCCAGGTTGGTGGTCGAGTAGAAGTCCTCGGGGAAGACGCCGTCGGCCGGCGCGGGCCGGGTGGTCGCCGTCCCCGGGTCGACGGCGTTGGCGCCGTGGGTCTGCAGCCGCATGACGATCCGCTCGAGGAGCTCGGCGTCCCCGGCGCGGACCTCGACCAGGGCCCGGGACTCGTCCTCGTGCTGGCGGCCGAGCGTCAGGTCCTCGATCCGGTAGTCGCCGCCGTACTCCAGGACGTCGTCGAGCACCCGGGCGAGGACGCCGGTGTCCATCAGGTGGCCGGTCAGTGCGACCACGGTGCGGTGCGGGTGGCTGCCCATGGGCAGCGACGCTAGGGCAGCGTGGCCGGCGGCAGAAGGCCTCGTGACGGGGGGTCAGACGACCGCGCCGTCGTCCCCGTCGTCGGACCGGTCGCGCATCCGGGAGACCAGGATGCCGACCCCGCCGACCAGGGCCGCCACCCCCAGCACCAGCCCGGACTCCAGCGTCAGCCCCAGCCGCCCCGGGACGATCACCAGCACCGCGCCGATCGCGATGAGAAGCACGGCGGTCAGCGACGCCGGGGTCAGGACCGGCAGCGGGGGCGGCGGCGGGGGCTCGTAGTGCTCCTCCGGCAGGTCGAGCACCGACACCTCGGCGGGTGGGGGCGGCGGGTCGTCGCGCGGCTCCTCGTCGATGACCGTGCGGCCGTGCTCGGCCTCGAAGGCGGCGACGATCCGGGCGAACTCGGCGTCCTCGTCGGTGACCGGACTGGAGCGGCGGACCGGGTGGTCGCCGGCCGGCTCGGTGGCCGGCTCCTCCGCGGTCTGCTCGACCACGGCCCGCGCCTCCGCGCTCCGGGCGCGGTCGACGAACAGCCGGTCCGAGGGCGGGCTGGGCAGGTAGACGTTGCGCGTGTAGGGCGCGACGTCGGTGGCCGGCTCCAGGTAGGCGGCGATGCCGGCCGCGGCGAGCACGTCGAGCAGGTGCTCGCCCACCCGTGGGTCGACGTCGCGCAGCGGGTGCCACAGTTGGGCGTCGAGGCCGTTGTCACGGCGGCCGCGTCCGCGGCGGGGGAGGGTCACGGCGTCGGCTCCGGGGTGCTCGCCGACGGCACCCGCTCGCGGATCCACTCGACCGACCGGGCGAACAGCGCGGGGGCGTCGTTGTCCAGGGTGGCGACGTGCCAGCTGTCGTGCAGCAGGACCTCGGTGGTGTCGGTGCTGCCGACCCCGGCCAGCAGCACCCGGGTGGAGGCCGGCTCGACCACGTGGTCGGTCTCGCTGCGGAAGACCAGCAGCGGCGCGCGCACGGCGGCCAGCTCGGCGCGGGTCGCCCGCCAGAGCCGGCGCAGCCCCAGCGCCGCCCGGGTGGGCAGCCGGGGATAGGCGAGCTCGGTGCAGCCCGGCTTCTTGATGTCGCCGGCGATCGCGGTCCAGGCAGGGGTGACCCGGGCCAGCAGCGGCAACAGCTTGGCCTCACGACGCTCGGTGAGCAGCGAGGGGTTCACCAGCACCAGGGCCGCGACGTCCTCGGAACGGCGCTCGGCCAGCCGCAGCGCCAGCGTGCCGCCCATCGACAGGCCGGCGACGACCACTGTCGCGCACCGGTCGGTGAGCTGGTCCAGCGCGGTGGACAGCGCGCCGTACCAGTCCTCCTCGGTGGTGACGTTGGCGTCCTGCCAGCGGGTGCCGTGCCCGGGCAGCAGGGGGCAGCTGACGGTGAAGCCGGCGGCGGCCAGGTGCTCCCCCCAGGCGCGCAGGCTCTGCGGGGTGGAGGTGAAGCCGTGGCACAGCAGCACCCCGACGGGGCCGCCCGGCAGCTCGAACGGGTCGGCGCCGGGCATCCGGGGGGCGGAGGTCGGGGAGAGAGCCTGGCGCATCGGACCTCCGGGAGGGGCGGGCGGGCGGCAGTGGCCGGAGCAGGTGGGGCGGGGAGTGCTGGTGGGACGGGGGGAACGCAGTGGGGCGCCGATTGTCGCGGACCTGGGCGCTTCCCTAGTCTGACAGCCGCTGAGGGAGGCGCGTTGTTCTACTGGTTCCTCAAGTTCGTGGCCGTCGGGCCGCTGGTGCGGCTGGTGTTCCGGTGGCGCCCGGTCGGCTCCGGGCACGTGCCGCGGACCGGCGCGGCCATCCTGGCCAGCAACCACCTGGCCGCCGCGGACTGGATCTTCATGCCGCTCTCGGTCCGCCGCCGGGTGACCTTCCTGGCGAAGGCGGAGTACTTCACCGCCCGCGGCCTCAAGGGCTGGGCGCAGCGGGTGTTCTTCGGTGGCACCGGTCAGGTGCCGATCGACCGCACCGACGCCTCCGCCGCCGAGGACGCGATCCGCACCGGCATCCGGATCCTGCGCGAGGGCAAGCTGCTGGGCATCTACCCCGAGGGCACCCGCTCGCCGGACGGCCGGCTGTTCCGCGGCAAGACCGGGGTCGCCCGAATGACGCTGGAGACCGGCGCCCCGGTGATCCCGGTGGCGATGACCTACACCCCGCGCGACCTGCCCGTCCCCGGTGCGTTCGGCCGGTGGGTCAACCGCACGTTCGTCCGCGTGGGCGTCCGGTTCGGTGAGCCGCTGGACTTCTCCCGGTACGCCGGGCTGGCCGGTGACCGGTTCGTCGAGCGCTCGATCACCGACGAGATCATGTACGAGATCATGGAGCTGTCCGGCCAGGAGTACGTCGATCTCTACGGCGCCAAGGTCAAGAAGTCGATGGACTCCACCGGCGCCAGCGCCCGGGAGGTGGTCCGCCGGCTGCAGCCGCCGCCGACCGAGGCCGCCGACCGCCTGCCCAGCTCACTGGCCGGCTGACCACGCCCCGGTCCGCGCCGGCGCCGTCCGTCCGGGCCCGTCGCCCCGTCGATCCACGCGGATCCAGCCGTCGCCCCGGGCGTCCACAGCGCCTGCCGCTGGGCACGGAGCACCGTCAGGTCGGAACGGGCACTGATCAGTCGCTGCAGGGTCGATGATCGGGTGTGTCCGGGCGACGTCCTCCGGCGCCGCGCTGCTGGGGCGTCCGCGCCCGGCGGAGCAGTCGGGCGCCCGGGCCCTCGTCGGCCGCTTCGTCGTCCGGGTTGTGGAGCGGGCACCGGTCCAGCGACAGGCAGCCGCAGCCCACACAGCCGTCGAGCTCGTCCCGGAGGGTCGTCAGCTCGGCGATGCGCGCGTCGACGTGCGCCCGCCACGCCGTCGACAGCGCCGACCACTCGCTGCGGTCCGGCGCCCGGTCGGTGGGCAGGTCGGCCAGTGAGTCGCGGATCTGCGCCAGGGGCAGCCCCACCCGCTGTCCGGCGGCGACGACGGCCAGCCGGCGCAGCGTCCAGCGCGGGTACCGGCGGTGGCCCCCTGCTGACCGGGTGCTGCTGATGAGCCCGATCTCCTCGTAGTACCGGAGGGTCGCCGGTGGGAGACCGGCCCGGTGGGAGAGCTCCCCGATCGTCAGCAGCACGACAGCAGCCTCACCGCCACGAGGGTTGACCTCAAGTCCACATCAGATGTGACGGTCCCCCCGGGTGACGCACCGCGCGTCACCGGGGAGGAGGAGCGATGTTCGCGGTGGTCTACCGATGGCGTTTGCGGCCAGGTCAGGAGGCGCAGTTCCGCGACGGGTGGGAGCGGGTGACCCGGGCCATCCACGCCGGCTGCGGCAGCTACGGCTCGCGGCTGCACCGTGCGGACGACGGCACGTGGGTGGCCTACGCACGCTGGCCCGACGCCGCCACCCGCGAGCGCTGCACCTTCGACGAACCCGAGGGCGAGCGGCTCATGGCGGAGGCGGTGGCCGAGCGGTTCCCCGAGCTGACCCTGGAACTGGTCAGTGATCTGCTGACGGAACCGTCGAACTCCGAGGCGACGAGCCCCCGAGCGATGGCGCCCGGGCCGACGGGCTCCTGAGCTGATGGACCCGTGAGCTGATCGACCCCGAGCCGACGGGCACCCGAGCCCGGGCACCTGGAACTGGGCGCCCGGGCTCGGGTCCGTCAGCGTGCGGCCCGGGGGCAGGGGGCCGCAGGTCAGAAGGGCGGTGGTTCCTCGTGCGGTGGTTCGTCGGGCGGTGGGGCTCCGGGCAGTGGGCCACCGTGCGGTGGAGCCGGCCGCTCGATGTACGGCGGTGGCAGGTCGTCGTCGGCGCCGAAGCGCAGTGGGTGGGTGACCAGCACCTGGCCGGTCGGGGTGGTCCACTCCAGCCCACCGTCGTCGAGCCCGCGCAGCCGCCAGCCCGGTGCCTGGTGGCTCAGTCGGTGGTGGTGCCGGCACAGGCAGCAGAGGTTGTCGTGTGCCGTGGGCCCGAGCGGCCACGGCACCGTGTGGTCGAGGTCGCAGCGGATCGGTCGCTTGCGGCAGCCGGGGAACCGGCAGCGGCGGTCGCGCAGCCGGACGAACCGGTCGAGCGCTCGCTCGGGCGTGTAGCCCGGGCTCTCCGGCGGTGGTCCGAGGGGTCGTCCGGCGCGCAGACCAGCGGCGTCGGTCAGTGCGAGCAGCTGCCCGGTGAGCTCGTCGACCAGGGCGATCGCCGGCCGGGCCGCCAGTGCGTTGCCGGCGATCATGCGGGTGCCGAGCAGGTCGGCCAGTGCCGCGGCGTGGGGGTCTGAGTCGGCGTCGGTGGCGGGGGAGTGGGGGACCGCGTCGCCGGCGGGCATCAGACCCAGGGCCTGCGCGAGCCGGCGCACCATCTCCGCCGGCACGAGATCACCGTTCACCTCACCCGGCTTGTCGTCCGTGCCGAGCAGCGTCCCGGTACCCGCGACCACCGTCAGGTGGGCCTGCACCGGCGGCAGCCCGTGCTCGCCGGGGCGCAGCACCAGGTCGACCAGGCAGTCGGCCATCCGCTGGGCGCGGGTGCGTTCGTCGCCGGGGACGGCGGCCGCGTCGGCGTACTGCTCCAGGGTGCTCTGCACGGCCCGCAGGACCGGGAGTGGCAGCGTGGCCGACAGGGTGCCCATGCCGTCCGCCCCGGGGTGGACGGCGACGTGCCGGTCGCGGATGGCCGCGGCGATCCGGCGCGCCACCGCGGCCGCGTCGAGCCGCGCCACCACGCGGTGGGCTGCCACCCGCAGCTGTGCCGGCGTCTTGCTCCCGAGCCGGCCGAGGAGACGCTCCTCGGCAGTGGCCCGGACCTCCTCGTCGAGCGGCGCGATCAGCTCGCTCATCACCCGGGCGTGGTCCCACGTGAGGTCGCCCCGTTCCAGCGCCCGCAGGGTGCCGGGCAGCCGCTCGACCAGCTGCAGGGACTGGACGACCACCCGGGTCGCGGCCGCCTCGGTCAGTGACAGGGCCACCGCGACCTCGTCGACCGCCCACTCGCTGACCGGTGCCAGCGCTGCCGGGCGGGCCGCCCGGGTCGCGGCCGCCGCCGCGCCGATCTCGTTCTCCGGTCGGTCCAGCGACGCGGGGCGGGACCGGCAGAACGCGGCGATCGCGCGGTCCCGGCGGGCCTCCTGCGTGCCGATGGCCGCCTGGGCGGCGCGCACCCCGGCGAGGTGGTGGCCACCTGCCTCGAAGGACGCGCTCAGCCGCCCGGCCGCGGTCTGCCACCGAGGTGTCTCGTCGCCCAGGACCTCGGCGCGCCAGCGCTCGGTCAGCTCGTCCATCGCGGCGCGCAGCTCCGCCTCCCCGAGGGGAGCGGACTGGGCGGCCGACTCGAACACATGTACGACGATACCGGGGTGTCGGTGGCCTGACCAGCCGGAACGGGGACCTGTGGACGACGGTCGGGGCGGTGGCCGGAGCGGCGGCCGGACAGGAGGTCGGACTCCTGGGCGGCCCGCGTGCCCGAGGAGCGTGCCGGCACCGCAGACCCGATCATGAGCGGGTGACCGCAGGGATCGAACTCGTCCGCCTGCCCGACCTCGCCGACGTCCCGTACGCGTACGCGGCCGTCACCGACCCCGGCCGCATGGTGGTGACCGCCGGCGCCTGCCCGCTCGACACCGACGGGGCCGTCGTCGCCGAGGGGGACGTCGCCGGTCAGGCTCGCCAGGTGATGGCCAACCTGGGCGCCACGCTGCAGGCGGCCGGCGTCGCACTCACCGACGTCCTCAAGACGACCGTGTACGTGGCGACCACCGATCGGGCCGACCTGGACCTGGCGTGGGGCGTGGTGCGCGGCGCGTTCGGCGAGCACGACGCACCGAGCACGCTGGTCGGGGTGACGGTGCTCGGGTACCCCGGGCAACTGGTCGAGGTGGAGGCCCTGGCGGTACGGGACAGCTGGCAGGAGCCGGGCCCGCCGGAGGACGCCCCTCTACCGTGACGGCGTGAGCGTGCGCCGGTACTTCTACGACACCGAGTTCATCGAGGACGGGACCACCATCGACCTGGTGTCGATCGGCGTGGTCGACGAGACCGGTCGCGAGTTCTACGCGGTGAGCACCGAGTTCGACCCCGACCGCGCCGTCCCCTGGGTCCGCCGCAACGTGCTGGACCAGCTCCCGCCGCCGGCCGACAAGGCCTGGCGCAGCCGGGAGCGGATCCGGGCGGACCTGCTGTCCTTCCTCACCGCGCCGGGGGAGGAGATCGAGCTGTGGGCCTGGTTCGCCGCCTACGACCACGTCGCGCTGTGCCAGCTGTGGGGGGCGATGCCCGCACTGCCCCGGTCGATCCCGCGCTTCACCCGCGAGCTCCGGCAGCGGTGGGACGACGCCGGTAGGCCCGCGCTCCCGCCGAAGCCCGCCGGCACGCACGACGCCCTCGTCGACGCCCGGTACAACCTGACCCGCTGGCACGTCATCGAGGCCGCCGCGCGGTGACGGTCGCGGAGATCCGGACCCTGCTGGCCCGCGCCCACGCCGACGACCCGCTGCTGGCCTGGGTCTTCCCCGACGCGCGAGATCGGCCGGAGGCGGCGGCCGCCTGGCTGGGGGTCAGCGCCGAGCGCTACGTGGCCGCGGGGCAGGTGGACCTCGTCCGGGACGGCGCGCTCTCCGCCGTGGCGCTGTGGCGACGCCCGTGGACCACCCTGGCCGGCGCGCCCGACCTGCTGCCCACGGCCGGTGGCCTGCTGCGCGCGTTCGTCGGTGCCGCCCGGGCAGCGGAGATCGCCGAGGGCTTCGCCGCGGCCCGCGCGCAGACCGCCGACGACGTCCCGTGCGCCTACCTGCACTTCCTCGCCGTCGCCCCGGACGCTCAGGGCCGCGGGCTCGGGGGACGGTTGCTGGACGGCGTCCTGGACCGGGCTGCGGAGGACGGGGTGCCGCTCCGGCTCGACACCACCAACCCGGCCAACCTGCCCTTCTACGAGGCGCACGGGCTGCGGGTCCGCTCGGAGGTCCGGCTCGGTCCCACCGGCCCGGTGATGTGGGGGATGGAGAGCACGCCGGTCTGACCAGGTACCGCCTCGGCGCGGTCCGGTGAGGGGACGTCCGGAGCCGGGTGGTGTCGGAGGACGTCGACCCGGGCAGTGCTCCCAGATGCTCGCCCGGTCCGACACCCCTGCGCCCCGGCGCCCGGCCGCCCGCTGACCCGGGATGGACCCGACCGGACTGGCCTACGGGGTCGCCGGGGCCGCGGCCCTGCTGACCGCCCTGCTGCCCCGGCTGCTCCGCCGGCTGCCGATCTCGCTGCCGATGGTGGTGGTGGCCATCGGGGTCGCCGCCTTCGCCGCCGTCGACGGGCTGCCCACCCCCGACCCGCTGGCGCACGAGACGATCGCCGTCCACCTCACCGAGGCCTGCGTGATCGTCTCGCTGCTGGGGGCCGGGCTGGCCCTGGACCGGCCGCTGGGCTGGCGGCGCTGGTCGACGACCTGGCGGCTGCTCGGCATCACCATGCCGTTGACCGTCGTGGCCACCGCCCTGCTCGGCGGCTGGCTGCTCGGGCTGGGGGCGGCCGCGGCGGTGCTGCTGGCCGCCGTCCTGGCCCCCACCGACCCGGTGCTCGCCAGCGAGGTCCAGGTGGACGAGCCGACCGGTGACGCGGAGAGCGAGGACGAGGCCCGCTTCGCGCTGACCTCGGAAGCCGGCCTCAACGACGGGCTGGCCTTCCCGTTCACCTACGCGGCGGTCGCCATGGCCACCATCGGCGCGGCGCCGTCGAACTGGCTCCGGGACTGGCTCCTGCTCGACGTGGCCTGGCGGATCGCGGCAGGTGTCGCCGTGGGCATCGGGGTGGGCTGGGCCCTGCGCGCGCTGTTCTTCTCCGCCGGGCAGCGGCGCGCGGGCCTCGCCGAGCGGGCCGAGGGGTTCGTCGCGCTCGCCACCGTCTTCCTCGCCTACGGCGTCGCCGAGCTCGTCGAGGGCTACGGCTTCATCGCCGTGTTCGTCTGCGCCTGCACGATCCGGGCGGCGGAGCGGGCGCACGGCCGGCACCCGGTGGTGCACACCTACGTCGAGCAGCTCGAACGCTTGCTGACCGTCGTCGTCCTGGTGCTGCTGGGTGGCGCGGTGGCCCGGGGCGCGCTGGCCGGCCTGAGCGGGGCCGAGGTGGGGCTGGCCGTCGGCGTGGTGCTCGTGGTCCGGCCGCTGGCGGGCTGGCTGGGGCTGCTCCGCGGACGCACGGGGCTCCGGGAGCGGGGCGTCATCTCCTTCTTCGGGGTCCGCGGCATCGGGTCGCTCTACTACCTCGCCTACGGCCTGAGCCAGGCCGAGTTCACCGGCGCCGAGCAGCTGTGGCGGGTGACGGTGCTCGTCGTCCTGGTCTCGGTGGTCGTGCACGGGATGGCCGCCACGCCGGTCATGACCTGGCTGGACCACCGCCGGCGGCGCGCCGCCGTGGCGGCGGACGGGCGGGAGGCCGCGGCCCCGGTCACCCCGGTCTGACCCGGCGCCGCGGGGCCGCGGGGCCGCCGGCAGTCGCTGCCGACGGCCCCGGGTCCGTCGTCAGACGGTGAACACGTTGATCAGCCGGGTCAGCTCGCCGGAGAGCTGGTCCAGCTCGCGCGCCGACGCGCGCGCCGTCTCCACGTCCGCCGCCGTCCGGTCCACGTCGGAGGCGACCTCGGTCATCACGTCGGTCACCGAGCCCGCGCCGTCGGCCACCGACGTGACGCTGCGGGACAGCTCGTTGGTCACCGCCGTCTGCTCCTCGACCGCGCTGGCGATCGTGGTCTGGTGGTCGTTCATCTCCCGGATGACCCCGACGATCTGACTGATCGAGCCCACTGCCGCGCTGGTGTCGGCCTGGATCGACTGCACCCGCTGGTGGATCTCCTCGCTGGCCCGCGACGCCTCCTGGGCCAGCTCCTTGACCTCGGTGGCGACGACGGCGAAGCCCTTGCCGGCCTCGCCCGCCCGTGCCGCCTCGATCGTGGCGTTGAGCGCCAGCAGGTTGGTCTGCTCGGCCACGGCGGAGATCACCTTGACCACGTCGCTGATCTCGGCCGAGCTGGTGCCCAGTGCGGCGATCGCCGTCTCGGTGTTGGCGGCCAGCTCGACCGCCCCCTGGCCGACGTGGCTGGCCTCGCTGGCGCTGCGCGCGATCTCCCGGATCGCCGAGCCCATCTGCTCCGCACCCGCTGCTGCCGAGGAGACCCCGGTGCTGATGTCGGCGGCCGCCTGCGAGGCGTCGTGGGCCTGGTCCCGGTTGCGCGCTGCGCGCTCGCCGAGCCCGTCGGCCACCCGGGCCACCCCGGAGGCCGAGATGGCCAGCGACCCCGCGCAGTTGCCGATGTCCCGGATCGTGCCGGCCACCTTGTCCACGAACCGGTTGAACGCCCGGGCCAGCTCGCCGACCTCGTCCTTCGTCGAGTCGTCGACCCGCTGGGTCAGGTCGCCCTCGCCGTCGGCGATCTCGACCATCCGGCGGTGCAGCGCGTGCAGCGGCTCGGTGAGCCGGCGGCCCAGCCACAGCGCCAGGGCGGCGCCGGCCAGCGCCACCACGATCGCCGCCACCACCATGCCGGTCACCATGGACGACCTGCCGGCCTCGAGCCGCTCGACCGGGCCGGCGAAGTCGCTGTCCTGCGCGTCGACGACGAGCACCCAGTCCCAGGGCTGGTAGTAGGCCACCTGCACGGTGTGCGAACCGGTGTCGGCGTCCCGGTAGCGGACCGTCGCCTGCTCCCCGGGCTGCAGCGTCACCGCCCGCTCCACCAGCTCCTGGACGTACGCCCGGCCGTCGGCGTCGGCCGCCTCCATCAGGGAGGTGCCGTCCGCGCTGCCGTCGGCGCTGACCAGCACGGTCCCGGCGCGGTCGCCGGTACCGCCGAGCACCCACAGGGTGCCGTTCTCACCGGCGGTGGTCTTCTGCAGGCTCTCGCGCAGCGCCGGCAGGTTCTCCTGCTTCACGCCCACGTAGAGCACGCCGATCACCTGGCCGGCGTCGTCGAACAGCGGCTGGTAGGCGGTGACGTACCAGGAGTCGACGACGTACGCCGTCCCGCGGTACGTCTGGCCGGACAGCACCGCGGAGATCACCGGGTTGGGGGCGCCGTCGGGACCGACCGCCGGGATGTAGGTGCCGATCGCCCGGGCGCCGGTCGCGCCGATCACGTTCGTGGCGACCCGGAGCATGTCGCCGGCGGGGTTCATCCGCTGGAAGACCGTCGCGGTGCCGCCGACCAGCGACTGGATCTGGTCGATGACCGGGGTCGGGACGGCCGCGTCGGCGTTCTGGCCGAGCCACTGGCCACCGACCTCGACGCGGGGAAGCGCGACGGGGGTGACCTCGTTGGTGACCTGGTTCTTCGCGTCCCACGTCACCGTGTTCCGCGTGGCAGACCCGAGCGCGAACCCGCCGGACTCCGCCAGCACGTAGTTCGCCACCTGCAGGTCGCTGTCGACCTTCGCGCTGGTCGAGTCGCCCTGAGTGGAGACGACGTCGTAGACGCCGTCGGTGATCCGGCTGAGGCTGTCGTCGACCAACTGGTCGACGTCGGCCTTCGCCTCGTCGGCGAACGACCCGCTCTGCCAGCTGCTCACCCCCACCATGGCCGCTCCGGTGACCGCGATGCTGGCCACCGCCAGCGCCACCACCTTCGTCCTGATTCCCCAGCGCACGTGTGCTCCCCTGACCCGCTTCCCCGGGCGGGTGAGATCCCGCCTCCGCTAGCTGCATCGGCAGCGTTCGTGATCTTCGGAACCGGAAACCGGACCGGCCCCCGGGGTGAGTCACACCGGTCCCACCGGCCACAGCGCCGTCGGGGACCGGGGGAGTCCCACGATGCGGACAGGTGTCCCAGCGGCTGCCCGGCGGGCCGTACCCTCGACCTGTGAGCCTGCCTGAACCCGCGGACCTGGTCCCCGACCTGGACCGGTGGCGGGGTCTGCCCGCCGCCCAGCAGCCGGAGTGGCCCGACCGCGCCGCGCTGGACGCCGTCCTGTCCACGCTGTCGGCCGTGCCGCCGATCGTCGCCCCGGCCGAGGTCGACACCCTGCGTCAGCAGCTGGCCGACGTCGCCCAGGGCAAGGCGTTCCTGCTGCAGGGCGGTGACTGCGCCGAGACCTTCGACCTCAACACCGAGCCGCACCTGCAGGCCACCACCCGCACCCTGCTGCAGATGGCGGTGGTGCTCACCTACGGCGCGAGCGTGCCGGTGGTCAAGGTCGGCCGGGTCGCCGGGCAGTACGCCAAGCCGCGCAGCTCGAACACCGACGCGCTCGGCCTGCCCTCCTACCGGGGCGACATGGTCAACTCGCTCAACCCGGTGCTCGAGGAGCGCATCCCGGACCCGAACCGGCTGGTGCGCGCCTACGCCAACTCCGCGGCCGCGATGAACATGATCCGCGCCTACGCCCGCGGCGGGCTGGCCGACCTGCACGCGGTGCACGACTGGAACAAGGACTTCGTCGCCACCTCGCCGGCCGGGGTGCGCTACGAGGTGATCGCGCGGGAGATCGACCGCGCCCTGGCGTTCATGAAGGCCTGCGGCATCGACTCCGACGCGCTGCGCGGGGTGGAGCTCTACAGCAGCCACGAGGCGCTGATCCTGGACTACGAGCGGGCCCTGCTGCGGATGTACGAGGGCCGCCCCTACGCCCTCAGCGCCCACTTCGTGTGGGTGGGGGAGCGCACCCGGCAGATGGACGGCGCGCACATCGAGTTCGTCTCCAAGCTGGCCAACCCCATCGGGGTCAAGATCGGCCCGACGACGACGCCCGAGCAGGCCACCGAGCTGGTCGAGCGGCTCGACCCGGAGGGCATCCCCGGGCGGCTGACCCTGATCAGCCGGATGGGCAACGGCAAGATCCGCGACGTCCTGCCGGGCATCGTGGAGAAGGTCACCGCCAGCGGGCACCAGGTGGTCTGGCAGTGCGACCCGATGCACGGCAACACCCACGAGTCGCCCACCGGCTACAAGACCCGGCACTTCGACCGGGTCGTCGACGAGGTGCTCGGGTTCTTCGACGTGCACCGTGCGCTGGGCACCTGGCCCGGTGGCATCCACGTCGAGCTGACCGGGGAGGACGTCACCGAGTGCCTCGGTGGCGCGATGGAGATCAGCGACGCCGACCTCAACAGCCGGTACGAGACGGCCTGCGACCCCCGGCTGAACACCGGCCAGTCGCTGGAGCTGGCGTTCCTGGTCACCGAGATGCTGCGTGGGTGAGGATCCCGTCCTGATCGACCTGCGTTCGGACACCGTCACCCGGCCGACGCCGGGGATGCGGCGGGCGATGGCGGAGGCAGAGGTCGGCGACGACGTCTACGTCGAGGACCCGACGGTCAACGCCCTGGAGGAGCGGGTCGCCGACCTGTTCGGGCACGAGGCCGCGCTCTTCGTCCCCTCGGGCACGATGGGCAACCAGATCGGCCTGCGGCTGGTCTGCGAGCCGGGCCAGGAGATCGTCGGGGACGCCGACGCGCACGTCTTCACCTACGAGATGGGTGCGGCCGCCGCGCTGTTCGGGCTGGCCAGCCGCACCGTCGTCACCGGTGGTCCGCTCTCGGCAGACCAGCTGATCGCCCAGGTGCGCCCCAAGGACGACTGGCACGTCACCTCGACCGCGGCGATCGCGGTGGAGAACACGCACAACCGCGGCGGCGGGCTGGTGCAGCCGCTCGGGGAGCTGCAGGCGCTGTTCGGCTGGACCCGTGAGCACGACGTCGCCGTCCACCTCGACGGCGCCCGGATCTGGAACGCGCACGTCGCCTCCGGGGTCTCCCTGGAGACCTACGGCCGGCTGGCCGACACCGCGTCGGTCTGCCTGTCCAAGGGGCTCGGTGCCCCGGTCGGCTCGGTGCTGGTCGCCGACGCCGAGCGGATCGCCGCCGGGCGGCTCTGGCGCAAGCGCCTGGGCGGGGGCATGCGCCAGGCCGGCGTGCTCGCCGCCGCGGGGCTGTACGCCCTGGACCACCACCTCGAGCGGCTGGCGGAGGACCACGCGCACGCGCAGGCGCTGGCCGAGCGGCTCGGTGTCGACCCCGCCGGGGTGCCCACGAACATGGTCGTCGTCGATGACGTCCCCGCCGCGGAGGTCGTCGCCGCGGCGCGTGCCCAGGGTGTGCTGGTCGGTCAGGTGAGCGGCCGGCGGATCCGGCTGGTCACCCACCTGGACGTCGACCGGGCCGGGGTGGAGCGCGCGGCGAAGGTGCTCACCCAGGTGATCGGGGAGCTCACCGGCCGCTGAGCCGGCAGCCCCACGCCGCGACCCCGGCTCAGCGGCGGCCGGCCGGCGACCTGGGCGGTGGCCGGCGGGGCTCCCGGTCGCCGGCGGGATCGCCCGGTCCGGCGGTGGGGAGCACGTCCCAGCCGCCGTGGTGCCACATCCACGCGTGGGCGTAGCGGTCGACGAACGGCGTCCGGTACCAGAGGCGCACCCACGCCGGCACCCGGTCCAGCCGGCGCCGGACCCCGTGGTCCGGGGGCAGCCAGTCCCAGCCGGGCAGGACCCCTGGCGGCGCCGACCAGGGACCGGGGGAGCGCCCCGGGTCCGCGGGTCCGCCGGTCAGGGGTGAGGCGCGGCGCTCCTGGGCGCGGAGGAGGGCGCGGAGGAGGGTGCGGCGCACGGCGCTGGTGCACCACAGCTCGGCGAGCCGGGTCGAGACGGGGTTCAGCACGCCGCGCACCCGGCGTCCGGCTCGGGTCATCCCACACCTCCCCGGCTGCCGTCCGCGATGCCGGGGATCCTGCCACCGATACCCGATCGAGACGTGCTCCACGGTCGCGCGCAGGTGATCACCACTGACACAGTGGGACCCGCCTCACAGCCAGTTGAGGCACTGTGCCGTCGACCCGAGGGGTTCCCCGTGCCCGATGTAGAGCCCGTCCTGGGCACCACACCACTGCTGCTCATCGCGGTGGCCGCGGTGGCCGTGCTGCTCGTCCTGATCATGAAGTTCAAGGTCCACGCCTTCGTGGCGCTGGTGCTGGTGAGCCTGCTGACCGCTCTGGCGACGCGGATCCCGACCGGCGACGTCATCGACACGATGCTGGCCGGGTTCGGCTCCACGCTGGCCAGCGTCGCGTTGCTCGTCGGCCTCGGTGCGATGATCGGCAAGCTGCTCGAGGTCACCGGCGGCGCCGTCGTGCTGGCCGACTCGATGATCAACCGGTTCGGCGAGAAGCGGGCACCGCTCGCGCTGGGCGTCGCCTCGCTGCTCTTCGGCTTCCCGATCTTCTTCGACGCCGGCTTCGTCGTCTTCCTCCCGATCATCTTCAGCGTCGCCCGTCAGTTCGGCGGGTCGGTGCTGATCTACGCGCTGCCGTCGGCGGGCGCCTTCGCGGTCATGCACGCCTTCGTCCCGCCGCACCCGGGTCCGGTCGGCGCCGGTGACATCCTGGGCGCCGACATCGGTCTGCTGGTCGTCGTCGGCCTGGTCATCGGGCTCCCGACCTGGTTCATCTCCTGCTACCTGTTCAGCCAGTGGATCGGTCGCCGGGTCCAGGTGGGCATCCCCTCGACCTTCGCCGGGCGCAAGTCCGAGGCCGACGACCCGCGGGTCGAGGCCACCGAGGTCGACGACGCCGACGGCCCGATGGGCGGCGGTGGGAGTGGTGCCACGGCGCGCGGGGGGACGGCGGCGGCCACCGCCACCCGGACCGGCCCGCCGAAGTTCAGCACCGTCCTGGCGCTGCTCCTCCTGCCGCTGGTGCTCATCCTGCTCAACACCGGCTTCAACACCCTGGCCACGGCCGGGGCGGTCGACGAGGAGGCCGGCTGGCTGGACTGGGTGACCCTGCTCGGCCAGACCCCGGTGGCGCTGCTGATCACGCTGCTGGTGGCCGCCACGGTGCTCAGCCGCGAGCGGTTCTCCCGCTCGGAGACCGAGGACCTGCTCAACTCCTCGATCGGCCCGGTCGCGGCGATCATCCTGATCACCGGCGCCGGGGGGATGTTCGGCGGTGTGCTGCGGGCCAGCGGCATCGGCACCGCCCTCGCCGACAGCCTGGAGTCCATCGGCCTGCCGGTGATCGTGGCCGCCTTCGTCATCGCCACCTGCCTGCGGGTGGCCCAGGGGTCGGCGACGGTCGCCCTGCTGACCACCGCGGGGCTCATGGCCCCGGCGGTCGCGGCCGCCGACCTCTCCCGGATCGACGTCGCGCTGGTCGTGATCGCGATCGCCTGTGGCGCCACGGTCCTCTCCCACGTCAACGACTCGGGGTTCTGGCTGGTCGGGCGCTTCCTGGAGATGGACGTCAAGACCACCCTGCGCACCTGGACGGTCATGGAGACGCTGATCGGTGTCGTGGGCTTCGCCATCGCCTGGGTGCTCAGCGGCATCTTCTGACGGGTCGTCCCCGGGCACGGACGACGTCGGCCGGGCAGCCCCGAGAGGGTTGCCCGGCCGACGTCGTCCGGTGGGTGGCTCAGTAGGCGTGGGGGTGGCTCAGTAGGCGCTGAACAGCAGGTCGTTGTTCGCCGTCCGGGTGGTCCGCACCGCGTCCTTGGTGGTCCCGGCGGTGATCGCCGAGCCCACCGCCGCCGGGGAGGCGGCCGGGTTGCCCTGCAGGTACAGCGCGGCGACGCCGGCCACGTGCGGGGTGGCCATCGAGGTGCCGCTGATCGTGCTGGTCGCGGTGTCGCCGGTGTGCCAGGCGCTGGTGATCCCCACGCCGGGGGCGAAGAGGTCCACGCAGCTGCCGTAGTTGCTGAACGAGGCCGGGGCGTCGGTGCGGTCCGTCGCCCCCACGGTCAGCGCTCCGGTGACCCGGGCGGGCGAGGAGTAGCAGGCGTTCTGCGGCACGCCCCGGGCGTTGCCGTTGCCGGCGGCCACCGCGTAGGTGACCCCGTCGGCGATCGAGCGCGCCACGGCGTCGTCCAGCGCGGTGCTGGTCCCGCCGCCGAGGCTCATGTTGGCGACCGCCGGCCGGCCGGGCTGGTGGTGGGCGGTGACCCAGTCGATGCCGGCGATGACCCCGGCGTTGGTGCCGCTGCCCGCGCAGTCCAGCACCCGCACGGCCACCAGCTGCACGTCCTTGGCGACGCCGTGGGCGGTGCCGCCGACAGTGCCCGCCACGTGGGTGCCGTGCCCGTTGCAGTCCTCGGCGCTGCCGCCGTCGACCGCGTCGTAGCCGGAGACCGCCCGTCCGCCGAAGTCGCCGTGCCCCAGCCGGATGCCGGTGTCGATGACGTAGGCGGTGACGCCGGCGCCGGTCGCGGTGTAGCCGTAGCTGCCGTCGAGCGGCAGCGACCGCTGGTCGGTGCGGTCCAGGCCCCAGGTGGCCGAGGACTGGGTGGCGCTGAGCGCCACCGGCGCGTCCCGCTCGACGCCCGCCACGCCCGGGAGCGTCGCCAGGCGGTCGGCGAGGGCGGTCGGCAGCTCGACGGCGAAGCCGCTGAGGGCCGCGGTGTACACGTGCTCCACCTCGCCGCCGAACCGCTGGGCGGCCCGCTCGGCGATCGCGGCGGCGGACGAGCCGGGCACCAGGGTCACGATGTAGGTGTCCTTCGGACCGGCGGGGCCGGCGGAAGCGGTGCCGGCGGTGGCACCGAGGCCGGTGGCCACCAGCGCGGTCAGCGCCGCGGTGGCCAGGGTCCGGCGGGGGAGGCTGCGGTTGAGCACGGGATCTCCTCGGTCGACGTGGCCGCACTCTCAGGTACGACTCAGACACGGAGAGTCAAAGCGGATCCCGGCCGTTCTGGAAAGAGCGGAGGCGATGGGATCGATGCCGCACCGGCGCGTCGCCCGGACTCGCCCGAGCGACGCGCCGGCGGCCGGCTCAGCCGGGGAGCTCCGTCCCGTCCCGCAGGGCGCACAGCAGCGCGATGTCGCGGGCGTGCCCGTCGTCGGCGCTGGGGGTCTCCACGACCACCGGGACGCCGGCCATCAGCGGGTGGGTGAGCAGCTCGCCGAAGGGCGCGGCCCCGATCGACCCGGCCCCGATGGTGGTGTGCCGGTCGCGGGTGGACCCCCGGGCGTCCAGCGAGTCGTTGGCGTGCACCAGGCCCAGCCGGCCGGGGCCGACGGTCTCCTCGAGCACGGTCAGCATCGCCGTCATGCCGCCGGGAGACGCCAGGTCGTGACCCGCCGCCCAGGCGTGGCAGGTGTCCAGGCAGACCCCGACCGCCGGGTGCTGCTCCAGCGCCGCCAGGTACGGCCCCAGGTCCTCCACCGTGGCGGCGAGCGACTTCCCGCCACCGGCGGTCGGCTCGACGAGCAGCCGGGGCGCGTCCTCGGGCAGCTCGTCCAGCACCGGGAGCAGCCGGTCGTGCAGCTGGGCCAGCGCGGCCTCGTAGCGGTCGGCACCCACCGCCGAGCCGGCGTGCACCACGACGCCCGCACAGCCCAGCTCCCTGCCGCGAGCCAGGTTGTGCCGGATGGTCGCGATCGACTGCTCGACCGTCGCCTCGCTGGGTGAGCCGACGTTGACCAGGAACGGGGTGTGGATGAACGAGGGCACCCCTCGTTCGGCGCAGCCGGCGGTGAACGCGGCGTCCTGCGCCGGGTCCCCGGCGCTGGGCTTCCAGCCGCGCGGGTTGCCGACGAAGACCTGGACGGCGCGGGCCCGGACGGCGTCGGTGTAGGCCAGCCCGCCCTTGGCCAGGCCGCCCTTGATCTGGATGTGCGCCCCGATCGGCGGCAGGAGGCCGGGGGTGGGCAGGGCGGGGGTGGGCAGGGCGGAGGAGGGCAGGGTGGTGCTGGGGGAGGTCACGAGGAAGAGGTCACCCGAAGCTGATGAGGATGCGGACGGTGCTGCCCTGGTCGACGACCTCGCCGGCCCGGGGGCTCTGCTGGAACACGCGGTCGCCCGCGATGAACTGGGTGGACTCGGCGTTCAGCCCCGCCTGCGTGAGCAGCGCCGTCGCCTCGTCCTTGGACTTGCCCTTCACGTCGGGCACGGTCACCTGCGGCACGCCCTCGGAGACGGTGATCGTCACGGTGCTGCCGTAGCGCTGTGCGGCGTCCCCGGGGCCGGGGCTGACCGCCATGACCTCACCGGGGTCGACCTCGGCGCTGCGGCCGGTGGCGGTGGCGACGTCGAAACCGCGTTCGGTCAGGTTGGCCGTCGCGGCGTCGGGGCTGAGGCCGACGACGTCGGGGACCTTCACCGGGGCCCGCCCCGCGCTGACCACCGCGATGACGGGGTCGTTCCGCTTCAGCTCGGTGCCGGCCGCGGGCTCGAAGCCCAGCACCGTGCCGGCCGGCTGCTCGTCGTCGAACTCCTCGCGGGACGTCAGGGTCACCGGCACCCCGGCCTCGGTGAGCGCGGCCTGCACCGCGTCCAGCGGCTGCCCGACCAGCGCGGGGTCGACCTCGAACCGCTCCTGGCCCTTGGACACCACCAGGGTGACGTCGGTGCCGCGGATCGCCTCGCCGTCGGCCGGGTCGGCGGAGATCACGGTGCCCGCGGGGACGTCCTCGCTGAAGACCTCCTCGCCGAAGGCCGGGTCGAGCCCCGACTCCTGCAGCAACCCGACGGCGGTGTCCCGGTCCTTGCCGACCAGGTCGGGCACGTCGGTCCAGCGGCCCACGCCCAGCCACCACCCGACGGCCCCGATGGTGATCGCCAGCAGCAGGACGACGGCCAGGCCCAGGCGGGCCCGTCGGCGGCGGATGTGCGCGGGCACCCCCGGCCGGACAGAGGGGTGCCGGGACGCACCCGGGCGGGTGCCACCGACGTGGGCCGTGGCACCGCTGCCGGCGCCGGGCAGCACGGTGGTGCCGCGGCTGCGGCCGCCGCCGAGCACCTCGGTGCGCGGGTCGGTGCGGCCCAGGCCGGGAGCGCTCGCCCCGCGCGGCCGGGGGGCGGTGGTCCGGTTCGTGGGGCGCAGCGTGCCCGGGGCATCGGTGGTCCGGCCGGTGGGCACCGGCACGCGGGCCAGCCCCAGGTCGGTCCGCAGGTCGATGAGCTCGGCGAGGAAGGCCCCGGCGTCCAGCGGGCGGCCGGCCGGCTCGCGGCGTGTCGTGCGCGCGACCAGCTCGTCGACCTGCCAGGGCACGCCCGGCACCTCCGCCGACGGTGCCGGCACGTCGTGGTGCACGTGCTGGTAGGCCACCGCGAGCGAGGTGTCGCCCTGGTACGGCGGGTGCCCGGTGAGCAGCTCGTAGAGCATGATCCCGGCGGCGTAGACGTCGCTGCGGGCGTCGCTGCGCCCGCGCTCCAGCTGCTCGGGGGAGAGATAGGCGACGGTGCCGATGAGCACGCCGCCGGTGTGGCTGGTCTGCCCGGTGCCGGCGACGGCGCGGGCGAGACCGAAGTCGGCGACCTTGACCTGGCCGTCGGTGGAGATCAGCACGTTCTCCGGCTTGACGTCGCGGTGCGCGATGCCGGCCCGGTGGGCCGCGGTGAGGCCGGCGAGCACCGGCTCGAGCACGGCGAACGCCTCGCCGACGGTGAGCCGGCCGCGGGCCTGCAGCAGGTCGCGCAGGGTGCGGCCGCGGACCAGCTCCATCACCAGGAAGACCAGGCCCTGGTCGGCGCCCTGGTCGCTGACGGACACGACGTTGACGTGGCTGAGCATCGCCGTGGCCCGTGCCTCGCGGGTGAACCGGTCGACGAAGGCGGGGTCGTGCGCCAGGTGCTCGGCCATCACCTTGACCGCGACCGTGCGGTGCAGCCGCAGGTCGGTGGCGGCGTAGACGGTGGACATGCCGCCGCGCGCGAGGCGCTCCTCGAGGCGGTAGCGCCCCTCGAGGACGAGGCCGACCGCGGGGTCGGTCACGACGGTGTCCACGCCGGTGAGTCTAGGAGCGGATCCGGCCGGCTGGACGAAACGACGCGGACTCGTCGGGACGATGGGCCGGGTGTGACCCGATGGGCTGGACGGACGGGGGCGCCGCGGTCCAGGTGGTGGTCGGCGGGGCCGGCCACCGACCAGCCGCCTCGGCTCAGTGGGACGGACCCGGGGTGGAGCGGCCCGCCCGGACGACGGTGTCCCCGGGCACGGAGCGCACGTCGTCGAGGCCGCACACCACCATGGTGTGCGCGAGCTCCTCGGTCAGGCCACCCAGCACCCGCACCACGCCGTCGGCGCCGCCGGCCGCCAGCCCCCAGGTGGTGGGCCGGGCGACGAACACCGCCCGGGCGCCCAGCGCCAGCGCGACCAGCGCGTCCGACCCCGACCGGATCCCGCCGTCGACGTAGACCTCGACCTCACCGGCGACCGCGTCGACCACCTCGGGCAGGGCGTCGGCGCTGGCGACGACCGGGTCGGCCTGCCGGCCGCCGTGCGTGGACACCCAGACGGCGGCGGCGCCGGCCGCGACGCAGCGGGCCGCGTCGTCGCCGCGCAGCACGCCCTTGACCACCACCGGCAGCCCGGAGACGGCGGTCAGGCGGTCGATGTCGGCGAACGTCCACGCCGGCGACTCGACCGCCCGCATCGACACCGGCGCGCCGCCCGCCCCGGGGTGGTTGGCCATCGCCGGCCCGGCGGGGAGGTCGAAGCCGTTGCGCAGGTCGCGCAGCCGCCGGCCGAGCACCGGGACGTCGGCGGTGAGCACCAGGGCCTGGTAGCCCGCGGCACCGGCGCGCCGGGCCAGGTCGTCGGTGTGGGCCGGGGAGTGCAGCCGGTAGAGCTGGAACCAGCGCGGCCCGGCCGGGGTGACCGCGGCGACGTCGGCCAGCGCGGTGTTCGCGCTCGTGGAGACGGTCATCAGCGCACCGACCTCGGCCGCGCCCCGGGCGGTGGCGCGCTCGCCGTCCGGGTGCGCCATCGCCTGGAACCCCCATGGCGCCACCCCCACCGGGGTGGCGACCGGCGTGCCCAGCAGCGTCGTCGCCAGCTGCGGCGGGGCGTCACCGCGCAGCACCCGGGGGCGCAGCCGCCACCCCCGCCAGGCCGCGGTCGCCTCGGCGAGGGTGATCTCCGCTCCGGCGCCGCCGGCGTAGTAGTCGTGGACCTCGGCCGGCAGCTCCTCCCGGGCCCGGTCCTCCAGCGCGGCCAGGTCCAGGTACCGCGGCTCCATGGCGGCAGCCTAGGGAGACCGTCACGTCGCGCCGACCAGGGCGGGCGTCAGCCCAGGTCGGCGGAGAGCCACCGCTGGGGATCGAGGTGGACGAGGACCTGCTCGCCGTGGTCGGCCAGCGCGACCTGGACGTACCCCTCCACCGCCGGCGGTGGCAGGTACCGCCGGGCCATCGCCCGGACGTCGTCCTCGGTCGCGGGGCGGATGCCGGCCACCGGGCCCTCGACCGACACGTACCGGACGCTGGGTGCGACCCGGTCGACCAGCAGGGTGAACCGGCCTGCCGCCTCGATCAGCCGGGCCTTGCGCGAGGCGGCGGGGGTGACGATCCACGCCGTGCCGCCCGGCTCGTAGCCGTACCAGATCGGGACGGCCAGCGGCCCGCGGTCGGGGCCGGCAGCGACCGACAGGGCGGCGACGTGCGGTTCGGCGAGGAACTGCTCGCGTTCGACGGTGCTCAGCGCCATGCGTCGATGCTGCCCGGGGGGTCTGACAGGACCGGCGCCCCGCGGCGGGCGCCCCGCCCGCTGCGCAATAGGCTGGCGTGGTGGACACGCTCACCCCCGCCGAGGTCGCCCAGCAGCTCGGCGTCTCGCCCAACCGGGTGCGCCAGCTGCTGCGCGAGCACAAGCTGATCGCCGTGCCCGGCAGCGGCAACAGCAAGATCCCGGCCGACCTGCTGCTGGACGGCGAGGTCCTCCGGCACCTGCCCGGACTGCTCACCGTCCTGATGGACGGCGGCTACACCGAGCAGGAGGCCTTCGAGTGGCTGTACCGGGAGGACGACACGCTGCCCGGCACGCCGGTGCAGGCGCTGCGGGACGACCGGCACCGCGAGGTCGTGCGCCGCGCCCAGGCCCTCGCGTTCTGAGTCGGCGAGCCCGTTGAGCCGGCGATGGGGCAGCTGACCTACGGGGCGCTCCTGGTGGGCTGCCTCGTGGTCACCGCCCCGCTGGAGCTGCTGCTGCGGGTGCGGGTCTACGCCCGCTGGCGCCGGTTGCTGCTCGCGCTCGTCCCCGAGCTGGTCGTCTTCCTCGGCTGGGTGCTGTACGCCATCGCCCAGGGGCACTGGGACTACAGCGCGGACCGCACCGTCGACGTCCGGCTGCCCGGCGGCATCCCGGTCGAGGAGGTGCTCTTCTTCGTCGTCGTGCCGATCTGCGCCGTGCTGGCCCTGGAGGCGGTGCGGAAGGTGACCGGCTGGGACGCCGGCTACCCCGCCGAGGAGGCCGAGCGGTGAGCTACTCGGCGCTGGCGGTGCTCGCGGTCGTCGCCGTCCTCGTGGTCGACCTCGCCGTCCTGCGCACCCGGCTGGTCACCCGGCCGGTGTTCTGGACGGCGTACGCGATCGTGATCGGCTTCCAGCTGCTGATGAACGGCGTGCTCACCGGCCTGGACGTGGTCACCTACGACCCGGACACCATCTGGGGCCCGCGCATCGCCTACGCCCCGGTCGAGGACCTGCTGTTCGGCTTCGCCCTGGTGCTGCTCACCCTGGCCAGCTGGGCGGCGGTCAACCGGCGGGCGAACACCGCCAGGCGTCGCGGCCGGGACACCCGGACCCGGCGGTCCAGCACCCGGTAGTCGGCGCGCTCGATCTCGGTGAGGATCCCGCCGTACAGGGCGGTGGCCGCGCGCACGCAGTCCCGGGACTCGCGCGCCAGCATCGGGGTGCCGGGTGCGGCGTCGTCGTAGCGGCGGCGGGTGACCGCGATCATCTCCCGCATCAGCGCGGTGAAGCCGGGGGAGTGGCGCCTGGCGGCGAGCTGCTCCCGGGTGACCCCGTGCGCGGCCATCAGGTCTGCCGGCAGGTAGACCCGGCCGCGGTCGACGTCCTCGGCGACGTCGCGCAGGAAGTTGGTCAGCTGGAACGCCTCGCCCAGGGCGATGGCGTGCGGCGCCGCCTCCTCCCGGGCGACCCCGGGGGCGGTGCCGAGCACGGGGAGCACCTGCAGCCCGATGACCGACGCCGACCCCCACATGTACCGGTCCAGGGCGTCCAGGTCGGCGTAGCCGGTGACCTCCAGGTCGCTGGTCATCGCGGCCAGGAAGTCGACCAGGTGCTCGACCGGTATCGCGTACCGGCGGTAGGTGTGCACCAGCGCCAGCCGCACCGGGTCGTCGGACCAGCCGGCCGAGACCTCCTCCAGGGCCGCCGTCGACCAGGCCAGCAGCTCGCCCTCGGGGTCCCGGCCGGGCTGGTCGGCGCCGACGTCGACGATGTCGTCGGCCACCCGGGCGGCGGCGTACAGCGCGTGGACCGCCGCCCGGCGGTCCGGGGTCAGCAGCCGGGTGGCCAGGAAGTAGGACTTGCCGTGCTCGGCGGCGATCCCGCGGCACACCGCGTAGGCCGCGTCGAGCGTCGCCTGCTGCTGTTCCCGGGTGGGCGGCGGGACGGCGGTCACGACGGCACCCCGGTGATCCGCTCGGCGGCCAGCCGGCCGCTGATCACCACCATCGGCACCCCGACGCCGGGCTGCACCGACGAGCCCGCCAGCACCACGTTCTCCGGTCCCGAGCGGGGCAGCGTGGACGGGCGGAACGGCCCGGTCTGCCCGAAGGTGTGCGCCAGCGCGAACGGGGTGCCCGCGGCCATGCCCTGCGCCGCCCAGTCGACGGGGGTCAGCAGCTCCTCCACCTCGATCGTGTCGGCGACGCCGGTCCAGCCGCGGGCGTCGAGGGTGGCCAGCAGCTCCTCGCGGTAGCGCGGCGCCAGCACCGGCCAGTCCAGGTCGGGGTTGCCGCCGCTGCGCGGGTCGAGGTTCGGCGTCGGCGCGACCACGCTGAGCACCTGACCGCCGTCGGGGGCCAGCGACCGGTCGGTGACCGAGGGCATGCTGATCAGCAGGCTCGGGTCGCTCATCGGCCGCCCGTCGCGGGTGAGCTCGTCGAACACCTGCCGCCAGGTCTGCCCGAAGCTGATGGTGTGGTGCGCCTGGTCGGGGAACGTCGCGCGGGCGCCCAGGTGCAGGGCCACGCAGGACGGCGAGTAGACCGGGCGCCGTGGGCCGCGCAGGCCGGGTACCAGCCGGTGCGGCGCGTCGGCGGTGACCACGACGGCGTCGGTGGGCAGCCGGTCGCCGTCGGCCAGCCGGACGGCGGTGACCCGGGAGCCGTCCACCTCCAGCTCGGCGTCCACCCCGTACCGGAACTCCACCCCGGCGTCGGTGGCCGCGGCGGCCATCGCCCGGGGCACCGCGCCGATCCCGCCCTCGGGGTGCCAGACCCCGGCGCCGATGTCGAGCTGGGCGATGACCGCGTAGGCGGCGATCGCGTGGAACGGCGACACCCCGGCGTAGAGCGCCTGGAAGCTGAACAGCCGGCGGAGCCGGTCGTCGGCGAAGAACCGGTCGACGTGCGAGGACAGCCGCCGGAAGCCGCCGCGGCGGACCAGCTGCACCAGCTCGGGACCGGCCAGGTCCAGCGGGGAGTCCAGGTTGCGGTCGATGAACGTGCCCAGCTGCAGCCGGTACAGCTCGGCGAGGTCGTCGAGGTAGCGGTGCAGGGCTGCGGCCTCGGCCGGCCCGCACAGCTGCTCGACCTCGGCGGCGAACGCGGCGCGGTCGGCGTGCACGTCCAGGTGGCTGCCGTCGGCGAACTGGGCCCGGTAGGTGGTCGCCAGAGGGGTGAGGGGGACCCGGTCCTCCAGGCGGTCGCCGACCGCGGCGAACGCCTCGGCCAGCACCTCCGGGGCGGTGAACACCGACGGGCCGGTGTCCAGGGTGTACCCGGCCCGGGTGACCACCCCGGCGCGCCCGCCGGGGCCGGGGCAGCGGTCGACGACGGTCACCTCGCGGCCGGCGCCGCGCAGGCGGAGGGCCGCCGACAGCCCGGCCAGCCCGGCACCGACGACGACCACCCGGTCGGTGCTCCCGGGCACGGTGCGGACCCGGCCGCGGCGCAGGCCGCTCACGCGGTGCGGGTGGTCGCGGCGACCGCCAGCGCGTCCAGCGCGGCGCGGGCGTCCTCGGCGACGGGCGCCTCGGCGATCGCGGTCCGGGCGAGGGTGGTCCGCTCGGTGATCCGCTCCTCGACCCGGGCCCGGGCGCCGGTGGCCTCGATCAGCTCGCGCAGCGCGGCGAGCTGGTCGGGGCCGGCGGTCGGGTCGCCCAGGGACTCGGCCAGCAGCCGCCGGCCGGCGGCGTCGGCGCGCTCCTCGGCCAGCGCGATGAGCAGGGTCTGCTTGCCCTCGCGCAGGTCGTCGTCGACGGACTTGCCGGTGACCGCCGGGTCGCCGAAGACGCCCAGCACGTCGTCGCGCAGCTGGAAGGCCTCGCCCAGGGGCAGGCCGATCGCGGTGTAGGCCTCGGTGACCGCCGGCGCCGCACCGGCGATGGCCGCGCCCAGCTGCAGCGGGCGCTGCACGGTGTACCCGGCACTCTTGTACCGGGCGACGGTCAGCGCGCCCTCGGGGCCGGGCAGCCCGCCGCCGGCGCGCAGCAGGTCCAGGTACTGGCCGGCCGTCACCTCGGTGCGCATCACGTCCCAGACCGTGCGTGCCCGGGCCAGCGCCGCGGCGGAGATGCCCGACCGGCGCAGCTGCTCGTCGGACCACACCAGCGCCAGGTCACCGACGAGGATCGCCGCCCCGACCCCGAACAGGGCCGCGTCGCCGTCGAGCCCCTCGTCCCCGTGGCGGGCGGCGAAGCCGATGTGCGTGGCCGGCCGGCTGCGGCGGGTCAGGGCGCCGTCCATCACGTCGTCGTGCACCAGCGCGCTGGCGTGCACGAACTCCAGCGCGGCGACCGCGCGCAGCACCGCGGCGTCGTCCTCGGGCCGGTCGCCCCAACCGGCGGCCCCGCGCCAGCCCCAGTAGGCGAACAGCGGGCGCAGCCGCTTGCCGCCCTCGGCCAGGGCGCACACCTCGTCGACGACCGGCGCCAGCTGCGGGGCCATGGCCCCGAGGGTCGCGCGCTGCTCGCTGAGGAACGCCGCCAGCGCGTCGCTGACGGCGCTGCGGACACGGTCCAGGTCGGCCGCCTGCGAGGCGGCGACCTCGGGGCCGGGTGGGCTGTCGCGGTGCTGGGTCCCGGCGATCACCGGGCCAGTATTGCCCAACTCGATCGGTCGCGGCCCGGCCAAGGTGTCAGTTGGCTGACACCGGTTCATCTGTTCTCCCACCCCGGACCGCTGCGGGCCCTGCTCCGGCGCTGTCGGAGGTCCTTCGCCCGCGACCGGCCGTCCGGATGCAGCCACTACCCTCCCGTTCGTGACCGGCACGGTGCGCGAGCTCCTCGCCCAGCAGCAGCCCACGTGGTCGTTCGAGTTCTTCCCACCCAAGGACGCGGCGGGGGAGACCCAGCTGTGGACCGCCCTGCGCGAGCTGGAGCGCCTGCAGCCCTCCTTCGTGTCGGTGACCTACGGGGCGGGCGGCTCCACCCGCGAGGGCACTGTCGCGGTGACCGAGCGGATCGCTGCGGAGACGACGATGCTGCCGCTGGCGCACCTCACCGCGGTCGACCACAGCGTCGCGGAGCTGCGGCACGTGGTCAGCCGGCTGGCCGCAGCCGGGGTGCGGAACCTGCTGGCACTGCGCGGCGACCCGCCCGGCGCCGACCCGCAGGCCGAGTGGGTGGCCCATCCCGAGGGCGTGCGGTACGCCGCCGACCTGGTCGAGCTGATCAAGGACGCCGGCGACTTCTGCGTGGGCGTGGCCGCCTTCCCCGAGCTGCACCCCCGGTCGCCGGACGCCGAGGCCGACACCGAGATGTTCGTCGCCAAGTGCCGTGCCGGCGCGGACTTCGCGATCACCCAGATGTTCTTCCGGGTCGAGGACTACCTCCGGCTGCGCGACCGGGTGGCCGCCCGCGGCTGCGACGTCCCGATCCTCGCCGGGGTGATGCCGGTGACCAGCGCCCGGCAGATCGCGCGGATCGTCGAGCTGTCCGGGCAGGCGTTCCCCGACGAGCTGGCCACGCGCTTCGCCGCGTTGGACGGCGACACCCCCGAGGCCCGGCGGGCGGTGCGGGAGCTGGGCGTGGAGGTGGCCACGCAGATGTGCAGCCGGCTGCTGGACGAGGGCGTCCCGGGGATCCACTTCATCACCATGAACCGCTCGACGGCGACCCGGGAGGTCCACGCGAACCTCGCCGGGGTGCCGGCGGTCTGACCCTCAGCGGGACAGCAGCTCGTCGGCCTCCCGCGCCGCCAGGCGCAGCCCCTCGTGCTCGGCGGCGTAGCCACCGGCGACGCCCACCACGGGCAGCTGGGACAGCGCCCGGTGGCGCAGCTTGCCCTTGGGGCGGGCGTCCAGGGCGTCGTCGATCCGGCCGAGCAGCCGGGCGACCCGCCACAGGGCACGGGCCGCGCCGCCGACGCCCGAGCGCCGTTCGCCGAACGCCTCCTGCACGTACACGCCGCGGTCGCGCTCGAGCAGTGGGCGTACCTGCTCCGCGGGCAGCTCCCGGTCCACCAGCACCCGGGTGAGCAGGGCGATCCGCTCGGCCGGGTCGGTCACCCGGTGCTCGGCGGCCACCCCGAGCACGACCAGGGACTGCACCGCCGAGCCGACGGTGTTCTGCAGCGGCAGCAGGTCGGCCAGCCGGCCGGCGAACCGCGGCGCCGCCGAGACGCCGGCGGCGACCCGGCTCACCCGGTCGGCCCACCAGGCGGCGCGCTGCTCGGCCGGCAGCTCGGGGGGACGGCCCAGCCGCCGGACCACGGGGGCCAGCACCCGGTCGACCCGGCGCAGGACGTCGACGACGACGGCGTCGCTGATCGGAGGAGCCACGACGCGACCGTAGGGGCCGGGGAACGGACCCGCAGGGTCAGCCGGTGACCTCGGGTGGCTCGGCCAGCGGCGCGCGGGTGTGCGTCATCAGGTCGACCAGCTCGGTCATCGCCCGGCGTACCGCTGCGATCTCGTCGGCGACCTGGTCCAGCCCGCCGTCACCCCGGCCGGAGGCGACCGCGGTCTCCACGGTCAGCCCGTCGACCTCCACGGCGCTGCGCTCCAGCCGCTCCAGGTCTGCCAGGTGCTGGAGCTCCACGGACAGGGCCGCGGCCTGGTCGCGGTGCCGGATCAGCGCGTCGGCGCGGAAGCCCAGCCGTCGCGCGGCGGCGTCCAGGGCGCTGTGCTGGCGGTCCCAGAACTCGGCAGCCGGACCCGTGGGGCGTGCGCCCAGGTTCCCTCGTGCCTGCTGGATCCGAACGGCCAGGTCCACGATCTGGCGGACCTCGGCGTCCCCGTCGAAGGCAGCTCGGGTGTGGGCGAGCAGCGGTGAGCGCCAGGAGGGCTCGCGCACCGTCTCGGCCCAGGCCCGGCTGGCGGCTCCGGCGACGCGTGCCTCGATGGTGTCCCAGGCGGCCAGGCTCACCTCCGGGGGTGGCGGCGGCGGGGCGCTGGCCTCCCGCCGGTCGAGCACCAGGACCCCCGCCGCCGGGACCAGCAGCGCCAGCCCGCCGGTGAGGAGCAGCGCCAACACCGCCGCCACCCACTTCTGGTCGGTGTCGAGCGACCGCCACTGGCGACCGGTCCAGACCAGCCAGTCCAGGCTGGCCAGCCGGTCCAGCAGTCGTCCCCAGGCCGGTGGACCGGACCGCTGGGTGGTGGCCGGCTTCGCGGTGATGACCAGCAGGCCGTCTGTCAGGTAGCGGTCCGGCCACAGCCCCCGGGCGCCGCCCGGGGCTTCCGCTCCCGGCCCGTCAGCGCCGCTCATGGCGAAGTCCTCTCCTGTTCCGCATCCCGCTCCGGTGCACCCTCCCTCACCCGCTCGGGTCGGTGGAAGAGGCGCGACCGATGCGGAGCCATGATCACCGGCCCAGGCGGGTTGCGGGCAACCGACGTACGGTCTGGGCGTGGCACGACGGCGGACCGGGGCAGCCGCCCGCTGGGGGGCCGTGGCCGCCGGTGTCGCGGTGCTGGTCAGCCTCCCCGCGCTGCTCGGCGCCCTGCCGGCCACCGACGCCCCGGTCTCCGCGGCGGACCTGCGGGCGCGGGCGCTCGCCTCGGCCGACGTGCCGTACTCCGGCTACGCCCAGGCGGCCGGTGGGCTGGCGCTGCCGGTGGGTCAGCAGCTCACCCCGGTCGCCGACCTGCTCAGCGACCGGACGTCGATGCGCGCCTGGTACCGCGGCCCGTACGACTGGCGGGTGGACGTGGTCACCCCGACCGGGGAGACCGACGTGCACCGCGACCGCGGCGGCGTCTGGACCTGGGAGTACGAGGACGCGGTCGTGACCCGCTCCGTGACCGGGCCGCTCACGCTGCCCACCGCACCGGACCTGCTGCCCACCGCGCTGGGGTGGCGACTGCTGTCCGAGGCCGACGACGCGGAGCTGTCCCGGCTGCCGGCGGCACGGGTGGCCGGGCGCGACGCCCTCGGCCTGCGCGTGGTCCCCGCCGCCGCCGCCTCCTCGGTCGGCCGGGTCGACGTGTGGGTCGACTCCGCCAGCGGCCTCCCGCTGCGGGTGCGGGTGGTCGGCGAGGGCGGCACCGACGCCGATCCGGCGCTGGACACCGCCTTCCTCGACGTCGACCTGGCCGTCCCCCCGGCCCAGGTCACCCGGTTCACCCCGCCGCCGGCGCGGGAGCTGCGCACCGGCCCGGACCAGCAGCTGCTCGACGCCGCGCGGGTCGGTGCCCGGGACGACGTCGTCCTGCCCGGCGCCCTGGCCGGGCTGGCGCGGCGGGACGTGCCGGGGGCGCCGACCTCGATCGCCGCCTACGGCCGCGGGGTGACCGTGCTCGTCGTCGTCCCGCTGCCGGACGAGGCGGCCGGCAGCCTGCAGGCGGCGCTGCGGCGTGCGCCGGACGCCGTCGTCGACGACCTCGGCGTGCGGATCGCCGCCGGGCCGCTGGGCCTGATGCTGGTCGAGGGCCGACGCGGGCCGCTGCTGCTGACCGGGACGGTCGACGGCGAGGCGCTCGCGGCCGCGGCCGGCGAGCTGCTGGCGGGCGGGCAGCGGTGAGCACGGTCATCGGGACCCGTGGGCTGGTCAAGCGGTACGGGCGGCTGCGCGCCGTCGACGGCATCGACCTCGACGTGCGCGCCGGGGACGTCTACGGCTTCCTGGGGGCCAACGGCTCGGGGAAGACGACGACGGTGCGGATGCTGCTGGGCCTGGTGCTGCCCACCGAGGGCGAGGTGCGGCTGCTGGACCGGCCGATGCCGCGGCGGGCCCGGGAGGTGCTGCCCCGGGTGGGCGCCCTGGTCGAGGGCCCGGCGCACTACGGCCACCTGTCGGGGCGGGCGAACCTCGCGCTGCTGGACGCCGCCGGCCCCGGCGGGTCCCGGCGCACCCGGCGGGCGCGGATCGACACGGTGCTGGAGCAGGTGGGGCTGGCCGGGGTGGGCCGCCGGCCGGTGCGCGACTACTCGCTGGGCATGCGGCAGCGGCTGGGCCTGGCCGGGGCGCTGCTGCGCCGTCCGGAGCTGCTGGTGCTCGACGAGCCCACCAACGGCCTGGACCCGCAGGGGATCTCGGAGATCCGCGAGCTGCTGCTGGCGCTGAACCGGGAGGGGACGACGGTGTTCCTCTCCAGTCATCTGCTGGCCGAGGTCGAGCAGCTGGCCACCCGGGTCGGGGTGCTCGACCGCGGGCGGCTGGTGCTGCAGGACGAGCTGGCCACGCTCACCGCGCCCACCGGGTCGACGGTCGTGGAGACCCCCGACGCCGAGCGGGTGCGCGCGACGCTGGACGGCCGGGTGCTCTCCGTCGACGGCTCGCGCGCCGTCGTGCGCGGCGACCCGGCCGAGGTGAACGCCGCGCTGGTGGCCGCCGGGGTGCCGGTCACCGGGCTGGCGCTGCAGCGGCCGACCCTGGAGGAGGTGGTGCTGGCCGCGGCGAGCACCAGCGCCGACCGGGTGGACGCGCCGGGGGAGCGGAGCCGGCGGTGATCGGCGTCGAGCTGCGCAAGCTGTTCCGCCGGCCGCGGACCTGGGTGACGATCGGGCTGCTCAACGCGCTGCCGGTGCTGGTGGCCGTGCTGCTCGCGGTCACCGACCTGGCGCCGCGGCCCGGGGAGGGCCCGGCGTTCCTCTCCGCGGTGCTCACCAACGGCACCCTCTACCCGCTGGCCGCGCTGGCGATCGTGCTGCCGCTGTTCCTGCCGATCGCGGTGGCGCTGATCGCCGGGGAGTCGGTGGCCGGGGAGGCGCAGGCCGGCACGCTGCGCTACCTGCTCGCCCGTCCCGCGGGGCGCACCCGGCTGCTGGTCGCCAAGCTGGTCGCGCTGATCGCCTTCGTCTTCGTCACCGTGCTGGTGGTGGCGGTGGTCGGCTACCTGGTGGGGCAGCTGCTGTTCGACGTCCAGCCGATCGGCGGGACGGCGCTGTCCGGCACGACGCTCACCGCCCAGGAGCTGGCCGGCCGCACCCTGCTGGCCATCGGCTACGTCACCGTGTCGATGCTCGGGGTGGCGGCGTTCGCGCTGTTCTTCTCCACGCTCACCGACTCCCCGCCCGCCGCGATGCTCGGCGCGCTGGCGGTGCTCATCGCCTCGTCGCTGCTGCTCACCCTGGACGCCGCGTCGTCCTTCGCGCCCTACCTGCCCACCCGCTACTGGCTGGCGTTCGTCGACCTGTTCCGCGACCCGGTGTTCTGGCGCGACATCGTGCGCGGCCTGGCGCTGCAGGGGGTCTACGTCGGGGTGCTGCTGGCGGCGGCGTGGGCGAACTTCACCACCAAGGACATCACCAGCTGATGAAGGACCCCACTGCCCCCCACACCTCGCAGGCTCGGTGCGGGTCCCTGCAGCGGGGCCGTGGCCGGGGCGGGGTCAGCCGGCGCTGAGCGTCGCGCAGTCGGCCGGGCCCAGCTCGACCGGGTCGCCCGGCTGCAGCTGGGCCACCACCATCGCCTGCACCAGCGGGTCGGTGGGCAGCCGGCCGTGCGACACCTGCGAGTCGGCGCACACCGACTGCACCGGCAGCTCCAGCGCACCGGCCAGCTCGGCCGACGACGGCGGGGTCACCGTCCGGTCGACGGTGGTCCAGATCGACACCCAGCTGGGCCCGGCCGGCGTCTCGTCCCCGGCGTTCAGGCCGGCGAGCAGCTCGCTGTCGGTGGTCAGCTGCTGGCAGCCCGCCCCGCACTCGGCGGGCACGAAGCTGCGCGCCAGGTCCGCGACGGTGGTGCCGTGGTGCGGCGAGCCCAGGGTGACCACCCGCCGGGCCTGCGCCGCGCCCCCGCCGGCGGCCCACACCCGGGCGATCACCCCACCGGCGGAGTAGCCCACGATGTCGACGCTCTCGGCGCCGGTGCGGGCCAGGGCCTCGTCCACGGCGTCCCCGAGCGCGTCGGCCGAGCCCCGCAGGTCGCCGGTGCCGCCCTCCGGCACCTCGACGACGGTCGCGTCGCGCCCCTCGGCGGCGAGCCGCTCGGCCAGCGGCCGCAGCGACTCCGTCGACCCGCCGTACCCGGGCACCAGCAGCACCGGGCCGGGCCGCTCCGGATCGGCCACGGAGACCGGGCCTGCGTCGTCCCCGGTCAGCAGCGGGACGGCGACGGCGACGGCCGCGGCCACCAGCACGAGCGCGAGCAGCGCCAGGAGCAGACGACGGCGGGCGGGGGCGAGACCGGCGAGCACGGACCCACTGTCCCCGCTGCCAGCGCCCGCTGCCCGCACCGTGGTGGACTGCACGGGTGCTGAGCCGCGAGGAGTACCTCATCGCGTGGTCCCGCTGGCACGGCGGCACCGATCCGGCCGCCAGCCGGCTGGTGCGTGGCTGGCTCACCCTGGCCTACACGCTGGCCGTGCCGCTGGCCCGGGTGTCGCCGCTGGTGGCGACGGCGCTGGGCCTGGTCGTGGCGGGTGCGGCCGTGCCGGCGGCGGCCGCCGGGGGGCTCTGGCTGATCGCGGCCGGGCTGCTGGTGGGCCTGTCCGGGCTGCTGGACTCCCTGGACGGTGCGCTGGCGATCGCCGGCGGGCGGGCCTCGCGGCGGGGGTTCGTGCTGGACTCCGTCGTCGACCGGCTCACCGAGGTCGCCTACGCGCTCGCGCTGTGGGCCGCCGGGGCGCCGGGCTGGCTGGCCGTGGCGTTCGGGGCGCTCTGCTGGCTGCCGGACTACCTGCGTGCTCGCGCCGGGCAGGCCGGGGTGAGCGAGACCGGCGCCATCTCGGTGTGGGAGCGCCCCACCCGGGTGGCGATGACCGGGATGACCCTCGGCGGGGCCGGGGTCGTCGCAGCGGTGGTGTCGCCGGCCCTGATCTCCTCGGAGCTGGTCGTGGGCATCGGCACCGGCGTCGGGTGCCTGCTCGGTCTCGTCGGCACCGCGCAGCTCGGCGTCCAGCTGCGCCGGGCGCTGGGGGAGGAGCCCGCGGGGTCTTGAC
Organism: Modestobacter sp. SYSU DS0290; assembly: GCF_054050955.1. Classification (NCBI taxonomy): domain Bacteria; kingdom Bacillati; phylum Actinomycetota; class Actinomycetes; order Geodermatophilales; family Geodermatophilaceae; genus Modestobacter; species Modestobacter sp. SYSU DS0290. The sequence continues at coordinate 43,863 of NZ_JBJHAI010000004.1, read as the reverse complement.
CCGGACGGCGAGGTCGGCCTGACTGCACCGGTGACCGCCGAGACCGAGACCACCACCGCACGGACCGTCGCCGACGCGCAGACCGCCTTCGGGCTGGGCCTGCTGCGCGCCGTCGCCGCCCGCCGTCCCCACGACGACCTGCTGCTGTCGCCGACGTCGGCCGCGCAGGCCCTCGGCCTGCTGTACCCGCGCCTCGCCGGGCCCCGCGCCGCACAGCTCGGGGCCGTGCTGCGGCTCCCCGCGTGGTCGGCGGAGCTGGCCGCGGCCCTGGGGGAGCACACCCGGGCGCTCGCCGCGCTCCGCTCCGAGGCCGACCCGGACGGCGAGCGAGCCCGCGATGTGCTGCAGGTGAGCAACCGGCTCTGGACCGCGACCAGGTACCACCTCGACCCCGCACATCTGACCGCGGTGCGCACCGCCTTCGGTGCCGAGATCGGTGCCCTCGACTTCGCGCAGGACCCCGCCGGTGCCACGGACCGGGTCAACGCCGCGGTCGCCGCGGACACCCGGGGACTGATCCGGAGCCTGTTCGACCAGCCGCTGGGCCGGGACACCGTGCTGGTGCTCACCAACGCGGTGCACCTGCGCGCCCGCTGGGCCAGCCGGTTCACCTCGACCGCCCCGGCGCCGTTCAGCGCGCCGACCGGCACGGTCGAGGTGCCGATGATGTCGGGCGCGTCGGGCACCGCCCGCGCTGCCGCCGGCTGGCAGTCGGTCGAGCTGCCCTACCGCGACGGCACGTTGACCGCGGTCGCGCTGCTGCCGCCCGTGGGCACCGACCCGGCCACCGCCGACGAGCCGCTGCTCGCCGCGCTGGCCGACGCGCCGCCGGCCCGGGTCGACGTCCGGCTGCCCCGGCTGCACGTCGAGCAGACCCACGGTGACCTGCTGGAGCCGCTGGCCGAGCTGGGGGTGCCCGTGGCGGTGCCCGAGCTCGGGCCGGACGCGCGGATCGACCAGGTGGTGCAGAAGGTGTTGCTCGACGTCGACCAGGACGGCACGGTGGCCGCCGCGGCCACGGGCGTCACCGTCGTCGCCACCTCCTTCCGGACGCCGCTGCCCGAGGTGGTCTTCGACCGGCCGTTCCTGCTGCTGCTCACCGACACCGCCACCCGCTCGCCGCTGTTCCTGGCCCTGGTCCGCGACCCGTCCCGCTGACCCGGCCGGGGGAGGGCGCCGGGCGGAGGCAGGACGGGGCTCCTACGCTTGCCGGGCACCGCGGACGCCGCGGGTCGTCCCCCGCCGTCCAGCAGGAAGCAGCTCAGCCATGCCCGTCGTCGTGACCGGATCGATCGCCACCGACCACCTGATGACCTTCCCCGGCCGGTTCGCCGACCAGTTCGTCGAGGGGAAGATGCAGAACGTCTCGCTGTCCTTCCTCGTCGACGACCTGGTCCAGCACCGGGGCGGAGCCGGCGCGAACATGGCCTACGGCCTGGCGCTGCTCGGGCAGCGGCCGGTGCTCGTCGGTGCCGTCGGCGGCGACTTCGCCGACTACGACGCCTGGCTGACCCGGCACGGGGTCGACACCGGCAGCGTGCACTGGTCCGAGCTGAAGCACACCGCCCGGTTCACCTGCACCACCGACGCGGCGAACAACCAGATCGCGTCCTTCTACTCCGGCGCGATGAGCGAGGCCTCGCTGATCGAGCTGGCGCCGGTGGTCGGCCGGATCGGCGGGGTCGACCTGGTGGTGATCGGGCCCAACGACCCGACCGCGATGGTGCAGCACACGCAGGAGTGCCGGCAGCTGGGCTTCCCCTTCCTCGCCGACCCCTCGCAGCAGCTGGCCTGGGCCGACGGCGAGATGATCCGCGAGCTGGTCGACGGCGCGGAGCTGCTGTTCACCAACGAGTACGAGCACGCGCTGCTGCTGCAGAAGACCGGCTGGGACGACGCCGAGGTGCTCGGCCGGGTCGGCAGCTGGGTGACCACCCGGGCGGCCGATGGCGTGCGGGTGGAGCAGGCCGGTCAGGAGCCGATCGAGGTGATCGCCGTCCCGGAGACCAAGCCGGTCGAGCCCACCGGTGGCGGCGACGCGCTGCGCGCCGGCTTCGTGGCCGCGCGGCAGTGGGGGCTGGGCCTGGAGCGGTGCCTGCAGGTGGGCTCCGCGGTCGCGACGGCCGCCGTCGAGGTGATCGGCACCCAGGAGTACTCGCTGCCGGTGGAGGACTTCCTGGCGCGGTTCGCCGACGCCTTCGGCGCCGACGCCGCCGCCGAGGTCGCGCCCCACCTCCCCGCCTGAGCCGGCCGCCCGTCGCTACGCCGGCGGCGAACGGGCTCGCCTCCCGGCCGGGCCGGGCGCTTGGCTGTCCGCATGGAACTCCTGGTGCTCGGCGGAACGGCCTGGTTGGGGCGTGAGATCGCCCGGCAGGCGCTGGCCCGTGGGATCGAGGTCACCTGCCTGGCGCGCGGTGAGTCCGGGGCGGTCGCCCCGGGAGCGCGGCTGGTCGCCGCGGACCGGGACCGGCCGGGCGCGTACGACGGTGTGTCTGGTCGGCGCTGGGACGCCGTGGTGGAGGTGTCGTGGCAGCCGGGACACGTGCGGGAGGCGCTGGCGGCGCTGGGCCCGCGGGCCGGGCACTGGACCCTCGTCTCCTCCGGCAACGTCTACGCCGACCACTCGGTCCCCGGGGCGGACGAGACGGCCGAGCTGCTCCCCGCCACCGACCGGCAGCGGGCCGGACGCGCCCTCTACGGGGCGGCGAAGGTGGCCTGCGAGCAGCTGTCCCGGGAGGCGCTGGGTGACCGGCTGCTCGTGGCACGGGCCGGGCTGATCGGTGGGCCGGGTGACGTCAGCGACCGATCGGGTGCCTGGGTGGCCCGGGCGGCCGCCGACCCCACGGGCCCGCTGCTCGTGCCGGACACCCCGGACCTGGCCACCCAGGTCGTCGACGTCCGCGATCTCGCCGGCTGGCTGCTGGACTGCGCACAGGCCGGCGTGACCGGCACCTACGACGCGGTGGGGCCGGTCGTGCCCTTCGGGGAGTGGGTGTCGCTGTGCCGTGCGGTCGGCGGACACACCGGCCCGACCGTGCCGGCGCCGGCCGACTGGCTGGTCGAGCAGGGCGTGGCCCAGTACATGGGCGAGGAGTCCCTGGCGATGTGGCTGGCCGATCCGGGACACCGTGGCTGGTCCGCCCGTTCCGGGGCCGCCGCCGCGGCCGCCGGGCTGACCCACCGGCCGCGCGAGTCCGTGCTGCGCGACCTGCTGGCCTGGGAACGGGACGAGGGTCTGGACCGGCCCCGGCGGACCGGGTTGTCGGCCGCGCGGGAACGGGAGCTGATCGCCGCCCTGCGCGCCACCGGCGGCTGACCGCCCGCGGCGTCACCCGCCGCGGAGGCGCTCCCCGATGGCGGGGTCCGCGGCCCAGTCGCGGTAGGGGATCCGCCGGATCGCCCGGACCTCGCCGATCGTCGACCACTCGTCGCCGCCCAGGCGGGCCAGCGGCCGCAGGTGCTCGATGCGGGGCCGGCCGTCCTCGACAGCGGTCTCGGCGACGGCGATGCCGACCACCCGGCCGAAGACGACGGTGCTGTCGCCGAAGGACACCGTGCCGTGCAGCACGCACTCCAGCGACACCGGCGACTCGGCGACCCGGGGCACGCCGACGACGGCGCTGGGCTCCAGCCGCACCCCGGTGTGCTCGGCCTCGTCCTGGTCCGGTGGGAAGTCGGTGCCGGTGGCGTTGACCTGCTCGAACAGCGCCTCGGGGGTGAGGCTGACGGTGAACTCCCGGGTCTGCTCGGCGTTGGTGAGCGAGTCCTTGCGCCCCACCGAGGTGAACTGGACGACCGGTGGGTCGACGCAGGCCACGGTGTAGAAGGAGTGCGGGGCCAGGTTGAGCACGCCCGCGGCGGAGCGGGTGCAGACCCACGCGATCGGGCGGGGCACGACGACCGAGTTGAGCACCCGGTAGAAGGCCCCGGGCGCCATCTCGGTGGGATCGAAGTGCACCCGCGGGGAACTGCTCTGCTCGGTCACCCGGTCATCCTCGCGCCCCGCCGCTCGTGGCTCAGCCCCGGTCCTGGTGCTCCGGTGGGTGCTCGGCGCGCCAGCCGTCGAAGGCGGCGAGGAACGACTCGGCCATCCGCTGCTCGGTGACCAGCTGGTCCCGGTCCCGGTCGTCGACCATCCGCTGGCTCAGCGCCATGGTGTTGAACCGGATCGCCCGGAAGTACGGGATGAAGGACCGGGGCTGGAACGCCCGCTCCGACGGCCGGGGGGTCACGCCGGCCGGGGCCCAGGTCGACGGCTCGGGCAGCGCGGGCAGCTGCAGTGCCTCGACCGCCGCGAGCACCGGCTCGTCGTCGGTGCGGTCGGTGAAGTCCCGGGACAGCTCCCGGAACACCTCGCGGCCGTCGGGGGCCACCGCGACGACCACCGGCCGGAAGATCGACGCGTCGGCGTCCCAGGCGTCCAGCGGCCTGGCCAGCCGTTCCCCGTCGGGGTCGCTGGCCCACCGGAACGGCAGGTGCCACGTCCGGTTCATCGCCAGCTGGACCTCGGGCGGGTCCACCGAGGCGAGCACCACCTCCGCCCCGGCGGCGGAGAACCGGGACGAGGACCGGGCCAGGCGGACCGCCTGGGCGCAGCAGTAGGGCTACCAGTCGCCGCGCAGGCCGAGCAGCACGAGGGCGGCTCCCTCGGAGGTGCGCAGGGCGAGCAGCTCGTTGGCGTCCACGGCCCCAGGCTAGGGCTGCTGGGCCGAGGACGCCGGGTGGCCCGCACCCGTCGCCGCCAGGGTCCGCCCCCGCCACCGCAGCGTCCCCCGGCGGCGCTCGACCAGTGACCGGGCGACCAGGACGTCGAGCAGGGCGATGGACACCGGGTGCGCCAGCGCGTCGGGCCAGGCCCGGCTGCCCGTGCCGGCGGCGACGACGGCCCGCCCGGCCACCCCCGCGGCGTAGCCGACCGCACCGGCGCGGGAGCCGGTGAGCGCGGCCAGCGGCGGGACCAGCCACACGGCGGTGAGCGCGACGGCGGCGGCGCCCGCGGCTGCGGGCCGCCCACCGACGGCCGACCAGAGCGACTTGGCGTACCCGGCACGCACCTCCGGCCAGCCGCGGTACATCCGGCAGGCGGCCAGCGTGGAGCCGTCGACGACCACGCCGCGGCCGCCGGATGCCTTCACCGCGCGCAACAGCGCGACGTCCTCGATCACCTCCCCGCGCACGGCGGCGTGCCCACCGGCTCGGGCGTAGGCGGCCCGCCGGACCACCAGGAACTGCCCGTTGGCCGCCGCCAGCGACGGCCGCGGCGACCGCTCGGCCAGCCGCAGGGGGAGCAGGGTGGCCCACAGCCACTGCTGGAGCGGCTGGACCAGCCGCTCGGCGGCGCTGCCGGCCAACTGCCGCGGCCAGGGCGAGACCAGGTCCAGTCCGGCGTCGTCGAGCAGGGTCACCGCCGCGGCGACCGCGTCGGGCATCAGCCGGACGTCGGCGTCGAGGAAGACCAGCACGTCCGCGTCGGCGGCGGCCGCGGCGCCCTGCGCGCAGGCGTTCGGCTTGCCCAGCCAGCCCGGGCCGGGCGGGGTCGCGCGGAGCACGGTGACCCGGTCGTCGGCGGGGACCCGCTGAACGGTGCCGTCGGTCGACCCGTCGTCGACGACGACGACGGACAACCGGGGCACCCCGCGCTGGTCCAGCACCGCAGCCAGGCAGTCGGCGACCTGGTCGGCCTCGTCCCGGACCGGCAGGACGACGGTGACCCGCCGGGCCAGCGCCGGCGGCACGGCGGGCGGGCGGCGCAGCAGCTGGGTGTTGACCGCGGCGTGCACGGCGCCCAGCACCGAGAGGCCGGCGCAGATCCGGACCAGCCGGCTCACCGGCGCGCCCGCACGGCCACCGCGGCGAGGACCGGCAGCGCCAGCAGCACCCCCCACGCGGCGGAGCCGGGCAGGTCGAGCCATCCGGCGTGGGCCAGCGCCCCGCCAAGGGTCATCCAGGCCAGCACCAGCAGCGGCGCGGCGTCGCCGGTCCGGCGCGGACGGGCGGTGCGGGCGACCAGCAGGTCCAGCAGGGTCATGAGCACCAGCCCGGCCAGCAGCCAGCCGCCCAGGTTGGTCAGCGGCACCGTGTCGATCCCCGGCAGGCCGGGCTCCGGGTGCGCCCAGCGCCAGTAGCCGGCCTGCACCAGCTGCGGGTCCAGGACGACGTCCCAGGCGGCGAAGACGTAGGCGGCTCCCAGCACCCGGGCGGCCCGTGGCCGGCGCAGCGGGCGGGTGAGCCAGGCCGCCAGCACCCAGCTCGGCCAGGCCATCATCAGCCAGGCCAGGGGGACCAGGAACGGCACCCCGAGCAGCGTGGGCCCCAGCACGTCGCTGTAGGCGTACTCGCCGTACGGGAACCCGGTGGCCAGCCCGAGCGCCTCGAACAGCACCGCGACGGCGCCGACGAGCACCAGCACGCCCAGCCCGGTGCGCCAGCCACGGCTCACCGTCGCCGCGCTCACCGTGACCCCGGTGCCGAGCAGCACGATCGTCCAGCTGACCGCGTCCCGGGCGCCGCCGTCGGTGAGCGGGTAGGCGATGGCGGTGGCGACCACGCCGACCGCCAGCGCCCAGGGCAGCCAGGAGGCCGGTGCCCGGCCGGCGACCGGGCGCTGGTCGGTGGCCGTGCCGGTCACCGCCGGGCGCTCCGCAGGCGCCCACTCCGCAGCTGCCGCGCGGCGAGGGTGCGCATCCGGGCGGCCGGCCGCCGGTCGGCGAGCACCAGCCGGGCGGCGGTGCGTCCGGAGTTGCCGGAGACCCCACCGCCGGGGTGGGTGGAGGCCCCGGCGAGGTAGAGCCCGGCCAGGCCCGGCACCCGGTGCCCGGAGAGTGCGGGGGTGGGGCGGAAGCCGAACATGCTGGCCAGGCCCATCTCCACGTGCATGACGTTGCCGCGCAGCAGGCCCAGCTCACGTTCCAGGGCCAGTGGGGTCTGGACGTGCAGTCGCTGTACCGAGGCGGCGAAGCCCGGGGCGTACCGGTCGACGGCCTGCACCAGCTGCTCGGCGGCGGTGTCGGCGATGGCGTCCCAGTCCGACCCGTCGGCGAGCCGGTAGGGGTACCACTGGCCCCAGATGGTGACCACGTGCTGACCGGGCGGCGCCAGCGTCGGGTCGCTCGCGGAGAAGGACATCGCCAGCGGGACCGGCTCCCGGGGCAGCTCGCCGGCCAGCCAGTCGCCGTGCGCGCGGGCGAGCTGGGCCCGGTCGGTGCACAGCAGTTGCAGCCCCTGCAACGACTCGTCCCCTGCGCCGGGGTAGCGGGGGAGGGCGTCGGTCTGCGCGCGCAGGACCAGGCCGAAGCCGTTGCCCACCGGCGGTTCGGCGGCGGCCAGCGCCGGGGGTGCGTCGTCCCCGGCCAGCGCCTTGGTGGTCAGCACGTGGCAGGCGGCGACGACGGTGTCGGCCCGGATCTGCCGGCCCGACTCGGTCTGCACGCCGGTCACCCGGCCGTCGGTGACCAGCAGCCGCGCGGCGCCGTCGCCCAGGGTGACCCGGCCGCCGTCGGCGGCCAGCCGCGCGGCCAGCGCCTCGGTGAGGCCGCCGGAGCCGCCCACGGGGTGCCCGGGCGGGACGTCGTGCAGCAGGGCGACCCAGGCGACCATCGCGGCCGTGCCCGGCTCGGACATCGGCGGCCCGGACTGGGCGCCGAACCAGGCCAGCGCCGCCTTGAGCCGCTCGCTGGTGAACCACCGGTCCAGCAGGGCGTCGCCGGAGCCGAGGAAGTCGGTGGCGATCTCCCCGCCCGGGGTGCGCGGCTGGCCCTGCCGCGGTGCGCCGACCGGCCAGAGGTGGCGGACCAGCCGGGTCATCGCCGGGCGGTCGCCGAACGCCTTGACGACGGCGGCGCTGCGTGGCCCCCAGACCTCGACGAACCGGCGGTAGGCGGCGGCGTCGGCGTCCCCGCAGGCCGCCGCGATCGAGGCGCAGGTGGCGTCGAGGTCGACGGAGAAAACCAGTGGCCGGCCGTCGGGGCCGGGGTCGCCGGGCGCCGGGGCCGGGGCGAAGCCCCACGGGTCGCAGTCGACGTAGCGCAGCCCGAAGCGCTCGAGCTCCAGCTCCTCGACCACGCCGCTGTGCCGGATGATCACGTGCGCGCTGGACCCGCGGTCGACCCGCACCCCGGGCCAGCGCTCGACGGTGGAGACCGCGCCGCCGAGCACCTCGTCGCGCTCGACCACCTCCACCCGCAGACCGGCGCGGGCCAGGTGGCAGGCGGCGACCAGGCCGTTGTGCCCGGAGCCGATGACGACGGCGTCGACGGCGCTGTCGGTGCTGATCAGACTCTCCGCGCGGTCGGGGCGAGCGGCAGGCGGGCGCCGAGGATGGCGAAGGGGCGGGAGTCGCCGGGGAAGTGGTAGCCGCGGGCCAGGTCGACGAAGCCGTCGGCGTGGTACAGCCGGAAGGCCTTGGTGTCGGTGTCCGGCGTGCTCAGCAGCGCCGCCGGGTGGGGCAGGCCGGCCAGCAGTGCGTGCAGCAGCTGGCGGCCGATGCCCCGGCTCTGGTGGTCGGGCAGCACGTGCAGCTCGCAGACCTCGAAGGCGCCGGGCAGCCACTGCTTCGCGGTGCGCCGGTCCAGCGCGTTGCGCACCTGGTCGTGCCACCACTGGCCGGGCGCGACCAGGTAGCCGTAGCCGAAGCCGACCAGCTGCTCGGTGCCGCCGTCGCCCTCGGCGAACGCGCCGACGGCGCGGAAGCCGGGGCGCTCGGTGTGCTGGACGGCGTAGCCGTAGCGGCCGGCGACGACGGACTCGCCGTAGCCCATCGCCGCGCCGTAGACGGCCAGGGCCTCGTGCAGGTGCTCGCGCAGCCAGCCGGCCGGGAGCTCGGTGACCCGGGTGGCGGGGGTGGTGCCGGTCATCAGGGGGCCTCCTCGGGGACCGCGGGCCCGGGGCCGACCTCGGCGGCCGTGCCGGCGGTGAGCTTCAGCAGCTCGTCGTAGGTGGTGGGGAAGACGGCGTGCGGGTGACCGGCTGCGGCCCACACCGTGGGGTACCGGGCGAGCTCGACGTCGACCAGGGTGCCGATGGGTGCCGGGTGCCCGATGGGGGCGACCCCGCCGATGGCCTGGCCGGTGTGCTCGCGGACGAACGCCGGGGTGGCCCGGGTGAGCGTGGGGACGCCGAGCAGGTCGGCCACCAGGGCCTCGTCGACCCGGTGGGCGCCGCTGGTCAGCACGAGCACCGGGTGCCCGCCGGCGTCGAACACCAGGCTGTTGGCGATCGCGCCGACCGGGACGTCGAGCGCTGCGGCGGCGGCCGCGGCGGTGCGGGCGCTCTCCGGCAGCACGCGCACCTCGCCGGTGGCCCCGGCGGTGCGGAGCAGCTGGGCGACCTCGGCGACCCGGGGGTGGTGCGGGGTCTCCTCCGCTGCGGTCATGCCGGGGATCCTCCCACCGCTGGCCGCGACGTGCGTCACCCGGTGATCGACCGCCCGGAGCGCCCCAGGCGGTCGGCCCCTGGGGTGCAGTCGCTGTAACGACACGGACGGGACACGCCCGCGTCGGCTTGACGGCCCCCGGCTGGTCCGGTCTACTCACCGGTGTTCGAACACGTGTTCGAACACCGGTCGCACACCCCGCCCGGCGCCCTCCGGGGCGCTTCCCCGCCGGGCAGGTGCAGCGCCGGTGGGGGCGAGAGTGCGGGAGTCTGTCATGAGCCGGGTGCTCGTCGGGGCCGGTGGCCGCGTCGGTGAAGAGGTCCAGGTCGAGCGGGGAGCCGAGGGGCCGGCGCAGTTCTGGCGCGGCTCGACCCGCTACGTGGTGGGGGAGCTGCTCGACTCCTGGGTGGAGACCTCGCCCTGGTGGCAGACCGACACCGGGCAGGGGGGCGCGTCGGCGGAGCTGGTGGCCACCCGCCAGGTGTGGCGGGTGGAGGCGGTCCGGGCCGGCCGGTCCCGGATGAGCTTCGCCGGGGTGTTCGACCTGTCCTGGGAGCCGACGGTCAACCAGTGGCTGCTCGTGCGGGTGCACGACTGATGGCCGCCCGGGTCCTCACGACGATGTCCGCCGCCCCGTCCTCCCCGGGCCCCTCCCCGGACCGGGAGCGTCCGGTCCAGGGTCAGCTGCCGTTGCCGCCGGCGCTGCCGGTGGCCGCGGCGCAGCTGCTCGGCCAGGCCCACCGCGGGCTCGCCGAGGCCGCGGCGGCGCCGGAGGCGAGCTGGCGCTACGCCACCGCCCACCTGGCCGCGCTGCGCGGCGCCGCGGCGCTGCTGGCCGCCCGCACCCAGCCGGAGAGCGGCCGACGCCGGCCGCGCAGCGCGTGGGTGCTGATCAGCCAGGTCGCACCCGAGCTGGCCGAGTGGGCGGCGTTCTTCGCCGCCGGCGCGGCCAAGCGGGCCGCGGCCGAGGCCGGGCTGTCCTCCGCGGTCACCGAGCGGGAGGCCGACGACCTGGTCCGGGACGTCGCCACCTTCCTGCGGGTGGTCGAGGCGACGATCAGCCGCACCCCGCCGCCGGCGCCGGTGCGCACCCGCCCGGGTGACGGCCGCCGTCCGGCCGGGCGGCCCCGCCCGTGAGCGGCGACCCCTTCGTCCACCTGCACGTCGCCTCCGGCTACTCGATGCGCCACGGCGCCAACCACCCGGCCGACCTGGTGGCCCGCGCCGCCGAGCACGGCATGGGGGCGCTCGCGCTGACCGACCGCGACGGCCTCTACGGCGCGGTCAAGTTCGCCCTCGCCTGCCGGTCGGCCGACATCCGGCCGCTGTTCGGGGTCGACCTCGCCCTCGACCCCGTCGCCGGCGGTGAGCCGGGGGAGGCCGTGCGGGTCCGCTCGGCGGAGCTGCGCCGGGCGCACCACCCCGCGGGCCGCCGGTCGCCGGCCCGCGGCGGGGCCAGCGTCGACCCCCGGCTGCCGCGGGTCACCTTCCTGGCCCGCGACGGCGCCGGGTGGCGCTCGCTGTGCCGGCTGACCAGCGCCACCCACCTGGGCGGCACCCGGGGTGAGCCGATCAGCTCGCTGGCCCTGGCCGGGGAGCACGCCGCCGGGCTGCTGGCGGTGCTCGGCCCCGACTCGTCGGTGGGCCGGGCCCTGGCCGACGGCAACGCCGACCTCGCCCGCGCCCGGCTGGCCGCCTGGCGCGCGGTCTTCGACGGCTCCGGTGACGGCGGGCGGCTGGTCCTGGAGGTGGTCCACCACCGCGGCCGGGGCGACCGCGCACGCGCCCAGGCGATGCTCCGGCTGGCGGCCGAGACCGGCGTGCCGGCGGTGCTCACCAACGCGGTGCGCTACGTCGACGCGCTCGACGCCCCCACCGCCGACGTCCTCGACGCCGCCCGCCGGCTGGTCCCGCTGGGGCAGCGGCACGTCGACCGGCGGACCGCCGAGGGGTACCTGAAGTCGGGCAAGGAGATGGCCGAGCTCGCCGCGGAGCTGGCCGGGCCCGACCGCGACGCGGCGCTGCGGTTGCTGGAGACCACCGCCCGGGTCGCCGAGCAGTGCACCGTCGACGTCCGCACCGACCTCGGGATCGGCAGCGTCCGCTACCCCGAGCTCGACGTGGTCACCACCGCCGCCGAGCGGGGGATGGGCCCCTCGCAGGTGCTGCGCGCCCGGTGCGAGGCCGGCTTCGGCCGGCGGGCGATGACCCCCACCGCCGCGGTGCGCGAGCGGCTGGAGGAGGAGCTGGCGGTGATCGACTCCCTCGGCTACCCCTCCTACTTCCTCACCGTCGCCGACGTGGTCACCCTGATCAAGGAGCTGCGGGTGCGGGCGGCGGCCCGGGGCTCGGGCGCCGGCAGCCTGGTCACCTACCTGCTGGGCATCTCCGACGTCGACCCGATCCGCTACGGCCTGCTGATGGAGCGCTTCCTCTCCCCGCTGCGCCACCAGCTGCCCGACATCGACATCGACGTGGAGTCCGCGCGGCGGATGGAGGTCTACGACGCGGTGATCGAGCGCTTCGGCGCCGACCGGGTCAGCTGCATCTCGATGATGGACACCTACCGGGTGCGGCACGCCATCCGCGACGTCGGAGCCGCCCTCGGGCTGCCCCCGGCCGAGATCGACGCGGTGGCCAAGGCGTTCCCGCACATCCGGGCCGACCAGGTGCACGCAGCGCTGCGCGACCTCCCGGAGCTGCGGGCCAGCCGGCTGGGGTCCAGGCGATCGGGCGGCAGCGGTGATCTCGACCTGCTCTTCGACCTGGTCGCCCGGCTCGACGGGCTGCCCCGGCACATCGCCCTGCACCCGTGCGGGGTGCTGCTCTCCGATGCCACCCTGCTGGACCGCACCCCGGTGGAGAGCAGCTACCTGGGCTACCCGATGAGCCAGTTCGACAAGGACGACGTCGAGGAGCTCGGGCTGCTCAAGCTCGACCTGCTGGGCATCCGGATGCAGTCGGCGATCGCCCACGCGATGGACGAGGTGGCCCGGGTCGACGGTCAGCAGGTCGACATCGACGCCGTCCCGCGCGACGACCCGGCCACCTTCGAGCTGATCCGCAGCACCCGGACGCTGGGGATGTTCCAGATCGAGTCACCCGGGCAGCGGGAGCTGGTCGGCAAGTTCGGTCCGCAGACCTTCGAGGACCTCATCGTCGACATCTCGCTGTTCCGGCCCGGCCCGGTCAAGAGCGACATGGTCACCCCGTTCCTGCTGGCCCGGAACGGCTGGCGCGAACCCGAGTACCTGCACCCCGCGCTGAAGCCGGCGCTGGAGCAGACCGCCGGGGTGGTGGTCTTCCACGAGCAGGTGCTGATGATCGTCGCGGCGATGACCGGCTGCTCGCTGGCCGAGGCCGACGAGGTGCGCCGGGCGCTGGGGGAGCGCGACGCCCATCCGGAGGTGAAGGCGTGGTTCGCCCCGCGCGCCCTGGACGAGGGCTTCCCCGTCGCGGTGGTCGAGCAGGTGTGGGAGGTGCTGGTCGCCTTCGGCTCCTTCGGGTTCTGCAAGGCGCACGCCGCGGCGTTCGCGCTGCCCACCTACCAGTCGGCCTGGCTGAAGACCCACCACACCGCGGCGTTCCTGGCCGGGGTGCTCACCCACGACCCGGGGATGTACCCCAAGCGGCTGATCCTCGACGACGCCCGCAACTTCGGGGTGCGCGTGCTCGGCCTGGACGTCAACGCCTCCACCGGGGCCTACCGGGTGGAGCGGGTCGACGGGGACGGGCCCGACGGGGACGGGCCCGGCGGGGACGGGTCCGGCGGGGGCGGGTGGCAGCGGCCGGAGTGGATGCCCGCGTCGATGCCCACCCCGGCGCGGTACGGCATCCGGCTGTCGCTGGCCGACGTCAAGGGCATCAACGACGACGAGGTGAGCCGGGTGGTCGCCGGGCAGCCGTACCGCTCGCTGGCCGACTTCTGGACCCGGGCGAACGTGTCCCGGCCGGTGGTGGAGCGGCTGGTGCTGGCCGGGGGCTTCGACTCGGTCTACGGCTTCGGGGTGCGCGACAGCGAGGCCGGCCGGCCGGCCCGCCGGCGCCAGCAGCTGACCCGGCGCGACCTGCTGCTGCAGATCGGTGAGCTGGACCGGTGGAGCCGCAGCGGCCGGAAGGCCGGCAGCACCGGCCAGCTCGGGCTGGACCTGTTCGGGCTGGAGGACGCCGGCGGGGAGCCCGGGGGAGGGGGCGCCGGTGGGGACGGTGGGCCGCCTGAGTTCGTCCCCTCCGGCCTGCCGGAGTTCACCGACGCCGAGCGGGTGCGCGCCGAGCTGGAGGTGCTGGGGCTGGACGCCAGCCGGCACGTCGTCGACTTCTACCGGCCGTTCCTCGCCGCGCTCGGTGCGGTCCCGGCCGGGGAGCTGCTCGGGTGCCGGAGCGGGTCGGAGGTGCTGGTGGCCGGGGTGAAGGTGGCCACCCAGACCCCGCCGATCCGGTCCGGCCGCCGGGTGGTGTTCGTGACCCTCGACGACGGCACCGGCTGTGCGGACTCGACCTTCTTCGAAGACGCCCAGGGGCCCTACGCCGGCACGGTCTTCCACTCCTGGCTGCTGGTGGTCCGCGGGGTGTTGCGGCGCACCGGTCCGCGCGGGGTGTCGCTGCGGGCCACCGGGGCCTGGGAGCTCCCCGCGCTGCACGAGGCGTGGGAGACCGGCGGGCCGGCCGCGGTGGCGGAGCTGATGGCGGCCCCGGGGGAGTACACCGAGCAGGCGATCGCCGGGGCGGCGGCCTCGCACGGTTCGCGGCCGGTGGTGGTGCGGCCGGTGCTGGTGCACCCGACCGGCTTCCGGATGTCGCCCTACGCCGACATCAAGCCGGCCGGCGACGGCGCCGCGACTGCAGCCCGCCGGGCAGCGGCCGCGCCGCCGCGGAAGCTGTGGCACTCCAGCCCCGGCAGCTCGGGGCACTGACGTCGAGACTGCAGTTCGGCCCCGTCCAGAGGCTCGCCCCGAGCGTGCGAGGGGTGAGGGGGACGGGTCCTTTCTCAGGCGGGGGCCCAGGCCACCAGCAGGCGCCAGCGCTCGCCGTCCTGGCGGTGCACCTGGAAGTCGCGCCGGCCACCGAACCGGGGTTCGGGCCGCGGGTAGTCCTCCGCCCGGGACATCGCGAAGATCCTGGCGTCCTCGTCGCAGTCCGCGGTGAACGTGTCGGTCGGGTACCCGTACCCGTCCATCAGTCGGTAGCTCGGCATGGCGGGACGGTAGGGAGGGACACCGCCCCCTGCCCGGCAGGCGCGCGAACCGCAGATGACGACTGCCCCAACAGTCACCCCGGCCCCACGGGTGGTGCCCGGCGGGTCCGGAGGGCTGCCCCGTCCACCGTGCTGTGGCCCCGGCCGCGCCGCACTAGGCTCCGCACGTGCCGCCCACCTCCTCCGCCGCGCCGACCCAGGCCCCCGCCCGGACGGCGGCCGTCTGGGCCGCGCTCGACCCGGTCGTCACCGCCGGCCGCCCGCTGCACGTCCTCGACGTCGGTGGCGGCAGCGGGATGTTCGCCGTGCCGCTGGCCCAGCTCGGGCACACCGTCACCGTCGTCGACCCCAGCGCCGACGCCCTGGCCACCCTGCACCGGAGGGCCGACACCGCCGGCGTCGGGGCACGGGTGCGCGGGCTGCAGGGCGACGCCGACCGGATGCCGCCGGTCACCGCGGACGGACCGGGGGCCCCCGGCTTCGACCTGGTCCTCTGCCACTTCGTGCTCGAGGTGGTCGACGACCCGGCCAGCACCCTCGGCCAGATCGCCGCAGTCCTGCGACCCGGCGGCACGCTCTCCCTCGCCGCGGCGAACCGGGCCGGCGCCGTGCTCGCCCGCGCCGTCGCCGGTCACCCGGTCGAGGCGCGCGAGCTGCTCGCCGACCGGGACCCCGCCCCGGCCCGCGGCGGCCCGGCCCGGCGGCGCTTCGACCCCGAGCAGCTGCTCGCCCTCGTCGCCGGCGCCGGCCTGCAGCCGGGGGAGTGGCGCGGGGTGTCCGTCGTCGCCGACCTGCTGGAGGCCTCCTCCGGCGCCGCCCCGGACGCCGTCCGCGCCCTCGAGCTGGCCCTGGCCGGCGCCTCGCCCTACCGCGACGTCGCCACCGGCCTGCACGTGCTGGCCACCCGACCCGTCGGCGCCTGACCACCGCCGAGCCGATGCGCCTCCCGGACGAGTTCGCGGTCCCGGCCTACGGCAGCGCCAGCCTCGCCGACGTCCTGCCCAGCGTGGCGACCGCGCTGGGCGTCCCGGTGCAGCGCGGTGACCTGCCCGCTGACCCGCTGCGCCTCACCGAGGCCCTCGACGGCGCCCGCCGGGTCGCCGTCCTGCTGGTCGACGGCCTGGGGGCCGAGCTGGTCGCCGCCCACCCGGACACCGCGCCGGTGCTCAACGCCCTGGGCACCCCCGCCGGGGTCCTCTCCGCGCCCTGCCCCAGCACCACCCCCGTCAGCCTCACCACCCTGGGCACCGGGCTGCCCCCGGGCAGTCACGGGGTGCTGGGCTTCGTCACCGAGGTGCCCGGCGCCGGCCGCACGCTCAACCACGTGCAGTGGAAGGACGACCCCGCCCCGCGGCAGTGGCAGTCCCGGCCCACCGTCTTCGAGCAGGCCACCGCTGCCGGGGTCCGCTGCACCGCGGTCGGCCCGCACTCCTTCGCCGGCTCCGGGCTCACCCGGGCGGCGTACCGGGGGGCGGACTACACGCCCGCGTACAGCCCCGGTGACCTGGTCGCGCTGGTGCACGGCGCGCTCGCCGCCGGGGAACCCAGCCTGGTCTACGCCTACACCGCCGAGCTGGACCTCACCGGGCACGTCCGCGGGGTCGACTCGCCCAGCTGGCGGGCCCAGCTCGCCGTCGTCGACGCGGTGGTCGAGCAGCTGGCCGCCGGCCTGCCCGACGACGCCGTCCTGCTGGTCACCGCCGACCACGGCATGGTCGACGTCCCCAACGACACCCGGCTGGACGTCACCGAGGAGCCCGCGCTCACCGACGGCGTCCGGCTGCTCACCGGCGAGCCGCGGGCCCGCTACGTGCACACCGAGCCCGGCGCCGCCGGCGACGTGCTGGCCACCTGGCGGGAGCTGCTCGGCGAGCGCGCCTGGGTGGCCGGCCGGGACGAGGCCGTCGCCGCCGGGGTGTTCGGCCCGGTCGACCCCGCGGTCGCCGAGCGGATCGGCGACGTGGTGGTCCTCGCCCGGGGCACCTGGTCGTTCCCCGCCGGGGCCACCGAGCCCCCGCACGCCGCGCTGCTGGCCGCCTACCACGGCTCGCTCACCTCGGCGGAGCTGGCGATCCCGCTGCTGGCCGCCCGCGGGCGCGCGCTGCGCTGAGGGTCAGGCCGTCGGCGCGGGCGCCCGCAACGACAGCGACAACGGGTGCCAGGTGCGCCAGTGCACCGGACGCAGTGCGGCGCAGGTGGTCAGCGCGGCCACCTCCGAGCGGCGGCTCTCGATCGTGACCAGCACCTCCCCGTCCGGCGCGGTGAGGGTCACCGCCCAGCGCTCGACCCCGTCGGCGGGGGAGGGCAGGCGGCTCGAGCGCACCGGCGGCAGGTCGTGCACGCCGAGCAGACCCAGTTCCGCCCGGGCGTGCTGCTGGGCGGCCTGCACCGGTGGCGCCCAGCCCGACCGGCCGCGCAGCCACGGCAGCGCCACCTCACTGCGGGCGTGGGCGGCCACCAGCTCCGCGCCGTCGGTGGGCACCTGCCCGTAGACGTGCCCGGTGGGCAGCACCAGCACGTTCGCGGCGAACCGGTCCCCGCCGAGGTGGCTGGTCTCCCACACCTCCGCCGCCCCCGCGGCGGTCAGGCCCTGGGTGAGCGGCCGGCCCCGCACGGCGCAGCACGCGTCGTGCGCGCCGTGGGTGCACACCAGGTACGTGGGGACGTCGGTCGGCTTCCCGACCGAGCCGTCCCACGGCACCTCCAGCAGCTCGGCGTCGGACTCCCGGGTCGCCCAGCGAACGATCTCCACCCCGGGGGTGGTGTCGGCCAGCGCCCACCGGCGGCCGGTGTCCGCCAGCCGCCCGCCGGGCCGGCGCACCAGCTGCACCCGGACGCCGGCCTCCCGCGCCCGTGCCGCCAGCTGCGGGGCCACCGCCCGGTCGAACCGGGACTCCAGCAGGGCGTCGCGCCCCCAGGGCCCGGGCTGCTCCACCAGCAGCCAGCGCCGGGCCGGCGGCGCGGTCGCCGTCGGGGCGTCGCCACGCAGCAGCGCCTGCACCGAGCAGCGGGCGTCGTCGAGCCGGCCGGCCGGCCGGGGGGCGGGGTGCCGGGGAGTGGGGGGCTCCTCACCCACCGACGACGCCATGGCCCCCATCGTGCCCGCCGGTGCGCACGGGTGCTCCGGCCCGGGCGTCGGGGACAACCGCGATCGACTCGGTCACCAGCCGGCGGGCCAGGGTGAGCTGGTCGGCGGCGTCCAGCCCGGGCAGGTCGCCGACCTTGAGCTCGCCGGCGCCCAGCAGCGCGGCCAGTGCGGGGTGGGTGGACGCCGGCAGGTCGTGGGTGCGCCGGCCGGCGACCAGCGCCACCCGGTCGCCCACCGGCTCGCGCAGCTGGACGCGCAGCAGGGGGCGCACCCGCAGCACCGTGTCGGCGTCCAGCGCGGCCACGGCGGCCGACTGGGCCAGCGGTGCCACCGGCGCCGGGCGCACCTGCGCCCAGGTGCGGGCGCGCAGGGAGTCGGCGACGGCGGCCGGGTCGACGGAGTCCAGCCAGCGGTGCAGTCCGGCCAGCACCGCGGCGACGTCGTCGGCGGTGGCGTCGGGGTCGGCCAGGTCGACGCCCAGCGGCAGCGAGCCGCGCAGCTGCGGGTCGTCGGCGGCCAGGGTGCGCACCAGGTCCAGTGCCGACTCGACCGCGCCCCAACGGGTCACCGAGTGGATCCCGACGGTCAGGTGGGCGCTGATCTCACCGAGCGCGACCGCGGAGTGGATGTAGCCGCGCGGCAGGTAGAGGGCGTCGCCGGGGCGCAGCACGGTGTCGATCACCGGCGGGCGCTCGGCAGCGGCGGCCACCTCGGCGGCCCGGTCGGTCCAGGGGTGGGTGCGCAGCGGGTCGGGGAGCACCGGCTCGTGGATCGTCCAGTGCTTCTCCCCGGCGACCTGCAGCACGAAGACGTCGTGCACGTCGTAGTGCGGGGAGAACCCGCGCGAGGACGGCGGGGTGACGTAGGCGTTGACCTGCGTGGGGTGGCCGAGGTCGGCGGCGAGCTGGCCGGCGAAGTCGATCAGCGGCGGCCAGAGGCGGTGCAGGCCCTGCAGCACGACGGTGGAGCCGTCGGCGAACAGCCGGAGCACCGCGTCGGAGGAGACCTGGTCGGCCACCTCGGCGCCGGCGCCCTGCGGGCTGGTGAAGCGCTTGGCGTCGACGACCGCGCCGTCCTTGGCGATCCGCAGGAAGGGGGTGCGCAGGCCGCGGGTGCTCAGCAGCTCGTCGACCGCCTCGAGGCTGAGCAGGTCGGTGAAGGTGCCGCCGAGCTCGGCGGCGGTGGACAGCAGGGGGCGGCGGGACCAGTGCCCGGCGGCGAACTCCTCGGGGTCGACCGCGATGCACCGGCGCAGCGCGGGACGGGCGCCGCCCTCCCGGGGAGAGGACGGCGCCCGGTCCTGCAGCTCAGGGTCGGGCACGGTCAGGCCGAGCCGTCCGCGCCGCCGTCGTGCACGCCCGCGGCGCCGCCGTCCGCGGCACCCGAGTCGGCCGGGCCCTCGGCGCCGCTGTCGGCGCCACCGTCCGCGCCGCCGTCCGCGCCACCGTCGGCACCGCCGTCCGCGCCGCCGTCCGCGCCGCCGTCCGCGCCGCCGTCCGCGCCGCCGTCCGCGCCGCCGTCCGCGCCGCCGTCCGCGCCACCGTCGTGCTGGCCGGGCGTGCCCTCACCGGCACCGGAGTCGGCCGGGCCCTCGGTGCTGGTCATGTCCTCGTCGTCGAGCGCCATGGCTCCTCCGATCGTCGAGTCGGGGCCACCGGTCGGCGGGCCCGGGGCAGTTCTACCGCGATGATCGACTCGCCACACCTCCGAGCGGCGGGCCCACCGGACGGCGACCGGTTACGCTCGCCGGCATCGAACACCTGTTCGACGGTCGCGGGGAAGGCGGCCGCCGGGCAGGCCACGGGGTGTGCGCAACGGAGGTGTCAGGGGTGTCCGATCGGGCTGCCGGCTGCACGGTGCTGCACGTCGACATGGACGCCTTCTTCGCCAGCGTGGAGGTCCGCCGGCACCCCGAGCTGGCCGGCACCCCGGTGATCGTCGGCGGCGCCGGCAACCGCGGCGTGGTCACCTCGGCCACCTACGAGGCGAGGGCCTACGGGGTGCACAGTGCGATGCCGACGTCCCGGGCGCTCCGGCTGTGCCCGACCGCCACCGTGCTGCCCGGCGACCTGGCGCTCTACGCCGAGGTCTCCCGCTCGGTGATGGCGCTGTTCCGGTCCATCACGCCGCTGGTCGAGCCGCTGAGCCTGGACGAGGCGTTCCTGGACGTCTCCGGCGCCGGTCGGCGGCTGGGCGACCCGGTCGCGATCGGGGAGCTCCTGCGCGCCCGGGTGTTCGACGAGCAGGGCATCACCTGCTCGGTGGGGGTGGCCGGCAGCAAGTTCGTCGCCAAGCTCGCCTCCACCCGGTCCAAGCCGGACGGGCTGCTGGTGGTCCGCCCGGCCGAGGTCATGGAGTTCCTGCACCCGCTGCCGGTCGGGGCGCTGTGGGGTGTCGGCGCCAAGACCGAGGAGGTGCTGCTGCGGCTGGGGCTCAAGACGGTGGGCGACCTGGCGCACGTGCCGGCGCGCACCCTGCAGCGGGCCGTGGGCCAGGCGGCCGGGGCGCACCTGCACGAGCTGGCGTGGGGCCGGGACCCCCGGCCGGTGGTGCCCGACGAGCCCGACCGGTCCACCGGGGCGGAGGAGACCTTCGGCACCGACGTGGACGACCCCGCGGTCGTCCATCGGGAGCTGCTGCACCTGGCAGAGCGCACGGCGGGACGGCTGCGCTCGGCCGGCCACCTGACCCGCACGGTCACCCTCAAGGTGCGCTTCGCCGACTTCACCACGATCACCCGGTCGCGCACGCTGGACGTGCCCACCGACGTGGGGCAGGAGCTCTACGACACCGCCCGGGCGTTGTTCGACGGGCTGGGGCTGGACCGGGCCCGGATCCGGTTGGTGGGCGTGCGGGCCGAACGGCTGGTGGCGGCCGACGCCACGGCCCGGCAGCTGGAGCTGGGCGCCCGCGAGCACGGCCGGCGGGACGCCGAGCTGGCCGCCGACCGGGCCGCCCGGCGTTTCGGGGCCGGCGTCGTCCGCCCGGCGACCCTGCTCGGCCGCACGCGGGTGCCCGGTGAGCGGCCGGCGCTCGGGGAGGGTGCGCGGCGCTCGCCCGGAGCCGCCCGTTGACCTGTCGCGAGAGGTGCCGGGAGGCAGATCACCGCTCTCCCGGGTGTGTCGGGAGCCGCTCGCCTTTCGCACCCCGCGAACGGCTCGTATCCTCGGAGCCACCACGGGCGGACTGTCGTCAGTGGGTTGTGTACTGCGCACCTGGAGGTCGACGTGCCGCTCTCCGAGCACGAGCAGCGTCTGCTGGAGCAGATCGAGCGCGCCCTCGTCGACGACGATCCGAAGTTCGCCTCGACCGTCCGCACCGGTGACCGCCGGCAGAAGGCCCGCCGCAAGGTCCAGCTGGGCGCGCTGCTGGTCGTCGTCGGTCTGGCCGTCATGGTCAGCGGCGTGGCCCTGCCCAACGTCGTCGTCGGCGTGCTGGGCTCCCTGATCGCCTTCGGCGGAGCCGCCCTCGGCGCGCTGAACTACAAGGGCGCCACCGGCGCCGTCGAGGCCGGTCCGGCCGCGACCGGACCGGGAGGTGCCACGGCCGCCCGCGGCAAGGTCGGCAAGAGCAAGGCCGGCCGCCAGCCGCTGAAGAACCGTCTCGAGGAGCGCTTCCGCCGGCGCTACGACCAGTAGCCCGGCCCGACCTCACCGCACAGCCGCCGTCCCGCCGGGACGGCGGCTGTGCCGATTCCGGCGCCGGTCACCCCACGGCCGGCGGCACGGTGTCGGACGGGACGGTGTCGGACGGGACGGTGTCGAACAGCGCGCTGACCGACTCGCCGTCGTGGATGCGCTGCACCGCCTGGGCCAGCGCCGGGGCGACCGACAGCACGGTCAGCTTCTCCGACGCCCCGGCCGGCACCGGCACCGTGTTGGTGCAGACGATCTCCCGCACGTCCGGCTGGGCGCCGATCCGGTCCAGCGCACCGGCGGCGAACAGCCCGTGGGTGCAGGCCACCCGGATCGACCGGGCGCCGGCGTCCCGCAGCCGGTCGATGAGCTCCAGCACGGTGCTGCCCTTGGCGATCTCGTCGTCCAGGACGATCACGTCGCGGCCGGCGACGTCCCCGATCACCGCGCTGATGCTCACCCGGTCGTCGGCGTAGCGCTGCTTCGCCCCCGCGGCGACCGGCACGCCCAGGCGGCGGGCGAAGGCGGCCGCCTCCTTCGCGTTGCCCAGGTCGGGCGAGACGACGGTGGTGCGGGACAGGTCGAGCGCCCGGAAGTGGTCGGCCAGCTCGCGCAGCGCGTGCAGGTGGTCGACCGGCACGCTGAAGAACCCGTGCACCTGGGGGGAGTGCAGCGTCATCGCCAGCACCCGGCCGGCCCCGGCGGCGACCAGCAGGTCGGCGATCAGCCGGCCGCCAATGGAGATCCGGGGTGCGTCCTTCTTGTCCGACCGGGCGTAGGCGTAGTGCGGCAGGACCACGGTGATCCGGGCCGCCGAGGCTCCCCGTGCGGCGTCGATCATCAGCAGCAGCTCGACCAGGTTCTCCTGCACCGGCGTCACCAGCGGCTGCACCAGGAAGACGTCGCGTTCCCGGCAGTTGGCCTGCAGCTGCACCTCGAGGCAGTCGTTGGCGAACCGGGTCACCCGTACCGGCTGCAGGGGCACGCCCAGCTGAGCGCACATCTCCTCGGCGAGCTCGGGATGGGCACTGCCGGCGAAGACGGCGATCTCGCGCACGAGGCACTCCGGAGGTGGGGGTGGCCCGGCGTGCTCGCCGGCCGGGAACGACCGTAGCGAGCGTCCCCGGCGGGCCGCTCGGTCAGGCCGAACGCGGGCGGCGCGGGCCCCGGTCGGACACCCAGCGCCCGGCGTCGGCCAGGGTCGACGCCGGCCAGACCGCCGCCGTCACCCGCTGCCGCCGGCCCACGCTGCGCAGCATCGCCTGCCGCACGGTGCCCAGCGCCGCGCGCAGCTCCGGGTCGGCCGGCCACGGCGCCGGTGGGCCGTAGACGGCCCGTTCCTCGGCGCGGGTCAGCACCCGCAGGGCGGCGTCGATCGAGTCGACCCCCGCACCGCCGGCGCCCGTCCCGCCGGAGCCGGCCACCTGCTCGGTGAGCTGCCGGGCCAGCTGGCGGGTCGTGCCGGTCCCGGTGACCACCAGCCCGAGGTCGGTGGCGGTGGCCAGCAGCTCGTCCCACAGCGCCGCCGGTCGGCCGTCCTCCAGCCGGCCCAGCCGCTGCCGGTGGCGGGCCACCGCCGGCAGCGCGGCGAGCGCCAGGACCAGCAGGAGCCCCGCCACGCCGGCCAGCCAGGGGCCGTGCGACGGAGCCGCCGCCTCGGGGGTGGCCAGGGGCACGTACTGGTCGTCCCGGTCCAGCTGGGCGGTGGGGCCGGCCGGTGCCGGCACCGCGGCGCTCGGGGCGGCCGGCGCGGTGGTCTCGGCAGCGACGACGTCGGCCCGCGGCGCCCACGGCAGCTGCGCGGCACGGTCGGCGTCGATCGGGGTGGGGTCGAAGGGGATCCAGCCCTGCCCGGGGAAGTAGACCTCGACCCAGGCGTGCGCGTCGTCGCTGGTGATCACCCGGGTGCCGTCGGGCCGTTCCGCACCGCGGGTGTAGCCGAGCACGACCCGGGAGGGCACCCCCGCGGCGCGGACCAGCACCGCCATGGCCCCGGCGTACTGCTCGCAGTAGCCGCGCTTGCGCTCCAGGAAGTCGGCGAGGTCGTCACCGGAGGTGCCCGGCTGGGTGGAGAGGCTGTAGACGAACCCGTTGCTCCGGTCGGTCAGGTGGTCGAAGACCGCCCGCACCCGCTCGTAGGGTGACTGGTCCTGGGTGGTCAGCTGGAGGACCAGGTCGGTGACGGCCGGGTCCAGCGGCGGCAGCTCGAGGTAGCGGTCGGTGCCGTCGCTGCCGGGCTCGGCCGCCGGTGCGTTCTCCAGGTCCGCCTGGCTCGGGTCCGGCCGGTCGGCGGTGACCTCGTAGACCAGGCCCGCGGTGGTGGTGCCGCGGCCGAAGACGGTGCGGCCGGCGCGGTCGAACCGCCAGTTCCCCTCGTCGCCGTCGGCGACGTCCACCGTCTGCGGGGAGTAGGGGACCGGGAGGAACTGGTCGTCGAGGCCGACAGCGGTGATCCGGGCGGTCACCTGCTGGTGGGCCACCCCACCGGGCAGCGGCGCGAGCGAGCGGTCCCCGGCGATGGAGCGCTGCCCGTCGGCGTTGCTCCGCTCCCAGCCCTCCGCGGTGAACCGGTCGAGCACCACCGAGCGCAGGTAGCCCAGGTCGCCGTCGGACCGCACGCTGAGCAGGTCGACCGGTGACGGACGGTTCAGCTGCCCGCGCATCTCGGCCACCGGGTCGAGCGCGGTGCCGGTGCCGTTCCCGCCAGAGCCCCAGCGGGCGGCCAGCGAGCCCTCGTCCAGCGTGGGCACGAGGGCCGACAGCAGGACCCCGACCACCAGCGCGATCGCCCCCGTGCGCAGCGCAGGCACCGTGCCCGTCCCCAGCGGGGAGCCGCTGCCGGCCCGTGCGCCGGTGGTCAGCCGGGTCCGCTGGTCGGTCCACAGCAGCAGGGCGAACCCGGTGGCCGGACCGAGGAAGGCCACGAGCGCGACGTCGCCGGTGATCGTGCTCACCGGCACGCAGTAGAGGACCAGCAGCCCCAGCCCGCCCAGGGCGGGCTGCCGGGCCGGGACGGCGAGCAGGTCGACCGCGAGGGCGACGAGCGCCACGAAGACGGCGGTGAGCGCGACCAGCCCGGTCAGCGGGAGCGCCGGTGTGGCCTGCTCGCGGATCTCCTCGGTGCCGTCGGCCAGCAGTGCGGCCAGCTCCGAGACGCTGCCCGGGGTCGGCAGCACCCCGGCGAACGCCTCGCCCGGCGCGAAGACGGCCGTGAGCGCGGCCAGCACCAGGGCCAGCTGACCCAGGGGCACCAGCGGCCGGACCCGGCGGGCCACCGGGTCCGGCATCCGCCCGGCAGCGGCGCGCAGCGCCACCCCACCCAGCCCCACCGCGAGGACGACGAGCAGCGCCGGGGGGAGCCACCCGGCCGTCGCGAACACCGGCGCCAGCGCCAGGCTGCCCAGGGCGACGGCGGCCGCGGCGGCCAGCGCGGGGCCGGGGCGCTCGGGCGGCGCAGCGGGCGCGGGGCGGGTCATGCCGGCACCTGCACGGCCGGGGTGCCGAGGGACCGCCACAGCTGGTCGACGCCGGTGTCGGCCCGGGCGAGCGCGACCTGCCAGCCGGCCGCGGTGAGCAGCTCGGCGGCCCGCTGCTGCTGGGTGACCACCTGGGCCCGGGCGGCCGGTGCCAGTGGCCGCCGGCCGCGCACCGCGCCGGCGTCCAGCCAGCTCGCCGGGTCGATCAGCACGGCCAGGTCGGTGCCCGGTCCGGACCGGGCCCGGGCGAGGGCCTGGGCGTCGTCGGGGCCGAGCAGCCCCAGCAGGGCGATGACCCCTCCGGCGTCCCCGGCCCGGCGCAGCGCCTCCAGCCCCGGCTGCAGGGACGGGTGGCGCGAGGGGCCCAGCTCGGCCAGCCGGTCGAGCAGCTCGCCCGGCCCCAGCGGACCGGCACCGGTGGCCGGGCGGAGCTCACCGGCCTCGGTGACCACCCGCAGCCCGGCGCCGCGGCCGATCAGGTGGCTGCCGATGCTCGCCGTGGCCTCGACCACCCACTCCAGGGTGTCCGCGGGTGGCGCCTGGTCGCCGGCGGGACCGGCGGCCGTGCCACCGAGCAGGTGCCCGGTCGACCGGCAGTCGACCAGCAGGGTGGCCGACGCCCGCCAGGGCCGCTCCTCCAGGCGCACCATCAGCTCGCCGGTGCGGGCGGTGGCCCGCCAGTGCACCATCCGCAGGTCGTCGCCGCGGCGGTACTCGCGGGTGCTCACGTCGTCCTCCCCGTGGACGGCGATCGAGCGCCGGGTGCCCTCGCCGCCGGTGCCGCCACTGCCGGAGAGGGGCCCGGTGCCGGACAGTGGGCGCACCCGCGGGACCACCACCAGCGCGGCGGTGTCGGCGCCGGCGGCGCTGCGCAGCACCAGCCCGAAGGGGTCGACCAGCCGCAGCCGCAGCGGCCCGAGGGGGAACCGGCCGCGCCGGCCCCCGTGCACCCGGTACCGCAGGGCGGCGGTCGCGCCGGCCGCCAGCCGCTCGACCACGAACTGCGGCCGGACCCCGAGCTCGGCGGGGACCTGCTCGGTGAGCAGCCACAGGCCGCCGGGGCGCCGGTCGGTGTTGGTCACCTCCAGCAGCACCTCCGCGTCGCCGCCGCGCGGCACCCGGCCGGGGGTGACCGAACGGCGGGAGGCCAGCCGGAAGCGCTGCCGGGCCACGCCGACGGCGGAGAGCACCGGCAGGGCGAGGACGAACAGTGCGAGCTGGAGCAGGCTGCGCTCGCCCAGCAGTGCACCGAGCCCGCCGAGGGTGAGGCCGGCGGCCACCAGGCAGCGGCCACGCAGGGTCAGCGAGGAGACGGCGTCGCGGAGCCGGGTGCGTGCCACCGGGTGACCTCGGGAGGTGCCGGGCTCAGCGGCCGCGGGCCGGGACGGTGGCGAGCAGGTCGGTGACCACGCGCTGGGTGTCCCGGCGGGCCATCGCCGCGTCCTGGCTCAGCAGCAGCCGGTGGGCGAGCACCGGCACCGCCATCGCCTGGACGTCGTCGGGGAGCACGTGGTCGCGGCCGGCCAGCGCCGCCGCGGCCCGGGCTGCGCGCAGCAACTGCAGGCCGGCCCGGGGGGATGCGCCCAGCCGGAGGTCGGGGGAGCGGCGGGTGGCCTCCACCAGCGCCACGACGTAGCGGCGCAGCGGCTCGGCGACGTGCAGCCGGCTGACGGCGGTGACCAGGGCGCGGACGCCCGCGGCGTCGATGACCGGGGTCAGCCCGCCCAGGGGGTCGGCGCTGGACCGCTCGTCGAGCATCGCCAGCTCCGCGTCCCGGTCCGGGTAGCCCATCGAGACGCGGGCGGTGAACCGGTCGCGCTGGGCCTCGGGGAGGGGGTAGGTGCCCTCCATCTCCAGCGGGTTCTGGGTGGCCACCACCATGAACGGCCGGGCCAGCTCGTAGGTGATCCCGTCGACGGTGACCTGCCGTTCCTCCATGCACTCCAGCAGGGCCGACTGGGTCTTGGGGGAGGCGCGGTTGATCTCGTCCGCGACGACGACGTTGGCGAAGACGGCGCCGGGCTTGAACTCGAAGGCGCGGCTCTCCTGGTCGTAGACCGCCACCCCGGTGACGTCGCTGGGCAGCAGGTCCGGGGTGAACTGGATGCGGCGCACGGTGCCGTCGATCGACCGGGCCAGCGCCTTGGCCAGGGTGGTCTTGCCGACGCCGGGCACGTCCTCGATGAGGAGGTGCCCCTCGGCCAGCAGGACGACCAGGGCCAGCCGGACGACGTCGGGCTTGCCCTCCACCACGCGGCCGATCGACGCGGCCAGCTGTGCGCCGGCGGCCGCGACGTCGATCTCGGCGCCGTCCGAGGGCGTGTCGAGGGCGGTCACCCCGAGCCCTGCCCCGTCCGCTCGCGGATCCAGCTCCGTGGTGCCCTCCGTCACCCGGACCACGGTACGTGCGAAAGCCCCCCGGTGGGGCGCCCGGCGGGCGGTCGTGCGCCGGGGGACGCCGGGCGGGCCGGAGCCGGCCGTCGGGGGAGCCCGGTGGAGGGCGGTGGGGCGGAGGGGCCGACACGGCGCGGAGTGGTGTCTGGTGGGGGCCAGTGGGTTAATGTGTCGCCGGATGGGGAGGTCGGGACCACGGATGGGATCCGACAGAGCCACAGGAGGACAGATGCGGGGGGTGATCCGGTGTTCGTCGGCAGCTACCCCCTGCGCCTCGACGAGAAGGGCCGGCTCGCACTCCCCGTCCGCTACCGCGAGCTGGTGGCCGGCGGCATGGTGATCAAGAAGGGCCAGGAGCGCTGCATCTACGGCCTCACCATGGCCCGGGTCGCCGAGCAGAGCGCCGCGCTGAAGGCCATGGCCCCCGCCGACACCAACGCCGCCCGCATGCACGCCCGGATGAGCTTCGGCTCGATGGTCGAGGTGGAGGCGGACAAGACCGGTCGCATCACCATCCCGGCCAGCCTCCGCGAGTACGCCGGACTGGACCGCGACGTCGTGGTCGTCGGCGTCGACACCCGGTTCGAGATCTGGGACAGCGCCACCTGGGACGCCTACGTGGCCGAGCAGGAAGCCGTCTTCGCCGCCATGGAGAGCGAGGGGATGCCGACCCTCTCCTGAGCCCGTCAGCACCCCACCCGGCCCCACCGACCGACTGCCCCACCCCCCACCGGGCCGAGCCGACTTCCCCGCGGCTCGACCCACCGGGCGCCGAACCGGCTTCCCCCCGGCTCGGGCCCACCGGACAGCGAGCCGACTTCCCCCCGGCTCGACGTCCCGCACCACCCGCGCAGGGCACCACCCGCCCGAGCCGCCCCAGCAGGGCTCCACCTGGCACCGCTTCCCCGGCGCCAGGCGAGCCCTGCGGGGCGGCGGGCCCGGGTGGCGGCCCACCGGGGCACCACCGCGCTCCACCGCCCCCACTGCGCCCCACCCACCCGCGTCCGGAGAGGAGTCCACCGATGAGCACCACCCCGGACGACCTCCCGGACGGCACCCCGGCAGCCGGCCCGGCCGTGCACGTGCCGGTCCTGCTGGACCGGGTCACCGAGCTGCTCGCCCCGGCCCTGCAGGCCCCCGGCGCGGTGCTGGTCGACTGCACCCTCGGGCTGGCCGGTCACTCCCTGGCCCTGCTGCGCGCCCACCCGGAGCTGCGCCTGATCGGCCTGGACCGCGACCCCGACGCCCGCGCCGAGGCCGCCGCCCGGATCGCGGCCGCCGGCTGCACGGAGCGGGCCACCCTGGTGCCCGCCGTCTTCGACGAGCTGCCCGACGTCCTCGGCGAGCTGGGCGTGCCGGAGGTCCAGGGCGTCCTGTTCGACCTCGGCGTCTCCTCGCTGCAGCTGGACCGCCCCACCCGCGGCTTCAGCTACTCCACCGACGCCCCGCTGGACATGCGGATGGACCCCGGCGCACCGCGGACCGCCGCAGACGTGGTCAACACCTACAGCCGCGGCGAGCTGACCCGGGTGCTGAAGGTCTACGGCGAGGAGCGGTTCGCCGGCCGGATCGCCTCCGCCATCGAGCGCGAGCGGGCGCGCGAGCCGTTCACCGGCACCGCCCGGCTGGCCGAGCTGGTCCGGGACGCCATCCCGGCCGCCACCCGGCGGACCGGTGGGCACCCGGCCAAGCGGACCTTCCAGGCGCTGCGCATCGAGGTCAACGACGAGCTCGGCGTCCTCAACCGTGCCCTCCCGGCCGCCATCGACGCGCTCGCCGTCGGTGGCCGGGTGGTCGTCATCAGCTTCCACTCCCTCGAGGACCGCATCGTGAAGCAGACCCTCGCCGCCGAGGCGACCGACCGGACCCCGCCCGGGATGCCGGTGCCCATGCCGGAGCACGCCCCGGTGCTCCGCCTGGTCACCCGCGGGGGCGAGGCCCCCACCGAGGCCGAGGTCGCGGTGAACCCCCGGGCCGCCTCCGCCCGGGTGCGCGCCGCCGAGCGGGTCCGGAGGGCCGCGTGAGCGCCCCGGCACGGGCGACGACCGGCCGGGTGGGCGCACCCCGGGCCCGCACCGCCGTGACCGGGCCGGTGCACGCCCCGCGCACCGCCCCCACCCGGCGCAGCGGCCCGGTGCCGCGGCCGCAACTGCGGCTGGTGCCCGGCGGTGCCGGCGCCTCCCGTCCCGCCCCCCGCCCCGGGCGCGCGCCGCGCCGCCGGCGGGCCCCGTTCGTCCTCCTGGTCGTCGCGCTGCTGGTGACGACCACGCTGGGCCTGCTGCTGCTGAACACGGCCATCGCGGTGGACTCCCTGGACGCCACCCGGCAGCGCCAGGTGAACGCCGAGCAGGCCGAGGAGGTCGCTCGGCTGGAGCAGCGGGTGATCGCTGCCGACAGTGCAGCAGAGCTCGCCCGCGCCGCCACCGAGGTGGGCCTGGTCCCGCCCGGTGCCGCCGGGCACCTCGTGCTCCAACCCGACGGCACCTCGGTGCTGGTCGGGACCGCCCAGCCCGCCCCCGCCCCCGAGCCCGACACCCCGCAGAACCCCCAGACCCCCGGGAACTGATCCGTGCCACCAGCAGGTCCACCGCCCCCGTTCCGCCCCGGCACGGCCCGGCGGACCCCGCCGCGTCCCACCGGGCCGGCGGGCCGCGCCGGCGAGGGGCGGCCGTGGCGGGAGGGCGGACGCCGGCGGGAGCCGCTGGGCCTGGCCCAGCGCGATCAGCGCAACCGGTGGGGCCTGGCCTTCCTGGTCACCCTGCTGGTGGTCGTGGTCGCCAAGCTGGTCGTGCTGCAGGGCGTCGACGGCGCGCCGTACGCGCAGGCGGCGGAGAACGACCGGATGAAGGTCTACCCGATCGCCGCCGTCCGCGGGCAGATCACCGACCGGGACGGCTCCGTGCTGGCGTACTCGGTGGACGCCGAGCGGGTCGTCGCCGACCCGACCCTGGTCGAGGACCCGGCGCGCACCGCCCTCGCGCTGACCACGCTGCTCGACGTCCCGGCGGCGGAGCTGACCGAGAAGCTCTCCCGGGACTCCCGCTACGTGGTGCTGGCCCAGCAGGTCCCCATCGAGGTCACCGACCGGATCCGCGCGCTGGAGGAGTCCCAGGGCATCTTCTTCGAGGACGACCCGGTGCGGCTCTACCCGGCCGGCGCGGTCGGCGGCCAGGTCGTCGGCTTCGTCGGGCGCGAGGGCGAGGGGCTGGCCGGCATCGAGCAGCGCTACGAGGACGTGCTCTCCGGCACCGACGGCGAGGAGCGCATCGAGGTCGACGGGCGCGGCAACCCCATCCCCTCGGGCATCGACGACACGACCCCCGCCGTCGACGGCGAGACCGTCACGCTCACCCTCGACGAGGACCTGCAGTTCGTCGTCCAGCAGCGGCTGGACGCCGCCTGCGCCGACGGCGCGACGACCACCGCCTCGGCCGTGGTGCTGGAGGTGGCCACCGGGAAGGTCGCGGCCATGGCCGGCTGCCCCGGCTACGACCCAGGCTCCTACAGCAGCACCGACCCCGACCTGCTGGGCAACCCGGTGGTGTCGGAGGTCTACGAGCCCGGCTCGGTGATGAAGGCGGTCACCCTGGCCGCCGCCATCGAGGAGGGCAAGGCGCGGGCCGACACCGTGCTCACCGTCGACGGCCACATCCAGGCCGGCGACGTCGTCGTCACCGACGCGCACGACCACGAGCCCATCGACTTCACCGTGACCGGCATCCTGGCCAAGTCCAGCAACGTCGGCTCGATCATGCTGGCCCGGGAGGTCGGCGACAGCACGTTCGAGCGCTACCTGCGGGCCTTCGGCCTCGGGTCGACCACCGGCATCGAGCTGCCCGGCGAGAGCGCCGGCATCCTGCAGTCCTCCGCCGACTGGACCGCCAGCCGAGCGGCCAACGTGCCGATCGGGCAGGGCATCTCGGTGACCACCCTGCAGATGGCGTCGGTCTACCAGACCCTGGCCAACGGCGGGGTCCGCATCCCGCCCCGGGTGGTCGACTCGGTCACCGCGCCCGACGGCACGGTGACCGAGGCCGCTCGGCCCGAGCCGACCCGGGTGGTCAGCGAGGACACCGCCGACCAGCTCACCTACATGCTCGAGGCGGTCGTCGGGCCCGGGGGCACCGCGCCGCTGGGTGAGGTGGACGGGTTCCGGGTGGCCGGGAAGACCGGCACCGCCCAGCGCGCCAACCCCGAGTGCGGCTGTTACGCCGGTGGCGGCTACTTCACCACCTTCGTCGGGTACGCCCCGGCCGACGACCCGCAGTACGTCGTCGCCGTGGACCTGGAGCGCCCCACCAGCGACGCCGAGGGCGGCCAGGTCGCCGCGCCGGTCTTCGCCGACGTCATGCGGTACGCGCTCACCGCCGGTGGGGTGGTGCCCTCGGGTGCGCCGCGCCCGGACTTCACCCTCTCGGTCCCCTGACCGGCCAGCCCCCGAGCGGTCCGGACGGCGCGCGACACGGGCTCGGGTGGGCGACCGGGTCGCGGCACCCGGCGCCGGTAGATTGGGCTGTCGTGACCCCGACCGTCCCCGGCTCGGTGCCCCGGCCCGCCGGGACCCGCCCGCTCCGGCTCGCCGAGCTCGCCGACCTCATCGGCGACCCGGCCCAGGGCGACGCCGGCACCACCGTCACCGGCGTGACCCACGCCTCGGCCGAGGTCCGCCCCGGCGACCTCTACGCCGCGCTGCCCGGAGCCCGCACCCACGGTGCCCGCTTCGCCGCCGACGCCGCCGCCCGCGGGGCCACGGCCGTCCTCACCGACCCCGCCGGCGCGGACGCCGCCCGGGCGACCGGCCTGCCGGTCTGCCTGGTCGAGCGGCCGCGGGCGGTGCTCGGACCGGTCGCCGGCCGGGTGTACGGGCGGCCCAGCGAGCAGCTGACCGTGCTGGGCATCACCGGCACCAACGGCAAGACGACGACGGCCTACCTGGTCGAGGCCGGGCTGTCCGCGGCCGGCTGGACCAGCGGGCTGATCGGCACCGTGCAGACCCGCACCCGGGGCACCGGACCGGACGGTGTGCCGGTGACCACGACGCTGCCCAGCGCCCGGACCACGCCGGAGGCGCCGGACCTGCACGCCCTGCTGGCGACCATGGTCGAGTCCGGCGTGCGCGCGGTGGTCATGGAGGTCTCCAGCCACGCCCTGTCGCTGGACCGGGTCGGCGGGGTGCGCTTCGCGGCCGCGGGCTTCACCAACCTCTCCCGCGACCACCTGGACCACCACGGCGACATGGAGAGCTACTTCGCCGCCAAGGCGCTGCTGTTCGACGGGCGCGCGGCCGTGGAGGTGGTCGACGTCGACGACCCGTACGGGCGCCGCCTGGTGCGCCCCGGCACGGTCACCGTCTCGACCCGGGACGCCGCCACCCGGGAGACCGCCGCCGACTGGTCGGCCACCGACGTCACCGCGCTG
This sequence comes from Modestobacter sp. SYSU DS0290, assembly GCF_054050955.1. Lineage (NCBI taxonomy): Bacteria > Bacillati > Actinomycetota > Actinomycetes > Geodermatophilales > Geodermatophilaceae > Modestobacter > Modestobacter sp. SYSU DS0290. Next base: position 11,288 of record NZ_JBJHAI010000004.1, on the reverse strand, counting down.
CCGGCCGGTGGGTCGAGCTTCACCCTGCACGGCCCCGGCGGCCGGTCCTGGCCCGCGCGGCTGCGGCTGCCCGGCGCGTTCAACGTCGCCAACGCCGTCCTCGCCGTCGCGCTGCTGGACGCCGTCGGCGTCCCGGTGGAGGCGGCGGTGGCGGGCCTCGCCGAGACCGTGGTCCCCGGGCGGATGGAGCCGGTCGACGCCGGGCAGCAGTTCGTCGTCGTCGTCGACTACGCGCACACCCCGGACGCGGTGACCACCGCGCTGGACGCGCTGCGCGCCGCCACGCCGGGCCGGCTGCTGACCGTGCTGGGCTGTGGCGGTGACCGCGACCCCGGCAAGCGGCCGGGGATGGGTGCGGCCGCGGCGGCCGGCAGCGACGTGCTGGTGATCACCGACGACAACCCGCGCTCGGAGGACCCGGCGGCCATCCGCGCCGCCGTCCGTGCGGGGGCCGCCGACGTGCCCGCCGACCGGCGGGCAGAGGTGCTGGAGGTGGGCGACCGGCGCGAGGCGCTGGCCGCCGCGGTCGCGCTGGCCCGCCCGGGTGACACGCTCCTGGTGGCCGGCAAGGGCCACGAGACCGGTCAGGAGGTGGCAGGGCAGGTGTTCCCCTTCGACGACCGCACCGTGCTGCGCGAGGTGCTGGGCGCGCGGGTGCACGCATGATCACCCTCACCCTGGCCGAGGTCGCCGCCGCCGTCGACGGCGAGCTGGTCGGTGCCGGGACCGGCGCCGTCACGGGGGCGGTCGTCGCCGACTCCCGCCGGCTGGCCGCCGGCGACCTGTTCGTCGCGCTGCCCGGCGAGCGGGTGGACGGCGCCGACTACCTGCCCGCCGCGGCGGCGGCCGGAGCGGCCGGGGCGCTGGCCACCCGGGCCGACCCCGCGCTGCCCACCGTCGTCGTCGCCGACCCGGTCACCGCGCTCGGCCGGCTGGCCGCCGAGGTGCACCGCCGGCTGGTCGCCGGTGGCCTGGTCACGGTCGGGATCACCGGCTCCTCCGGGAAGACCTCCACCAAGGACCTGCTCGGCCAGGTGCTCGCCGCCGCCGGCCCGACGGTGAGCCCGCAGGGGTCGTTCAACAACGACATCGGCCTGCCGCTGACCGTGCTCACCGCCGACGCCGCGACCCGCTTCCTGGTGCTGGAGATGGGCGCCCGCGGCCCCGGTCACATCGCCCGGCTCTGCGGCATCGCCCGCCCGCGCATCGGCGTCGTGCTCAACGTCGGCTCCGCCCACCTCGGCGAGTTCGGCAGCGCCGAGGTGATCGCGGCCAGCAAGGGCGAGCTGGTCGAGGCGCTGCCGGCCGAGGGCACCGCGGTCCTCAACGCCGACGACGCCCGGGTGGCCGGCATGGCGCCGCGCACCGCCGCGTCCGTGCTGCGCACCGGGCTGGCCGAGGACGCCGACGTGCGGGCCGCCGACGTCGAGCTCGACGAGCAGGCCCGTGCCCGCTTCACCCTGGTGGCCGCGGGCGAGGAGCACCCGGTGCAGCTGCAGGTCGTCGGCGTGCACCAGGTGGCCAACGCGCTGTCCGCGGCGGGTGCCGCGCTGGCGGCCGGGATGGCCCCCGGGGCGGTCGCCGCGGCGCTGTCGGCTGCCGGCCCGCGCAGCCGCTGGCGGATGGAGGTCACCCGCCGCGCGGACGGGGTGACGGTCGTCAACGACGCCTACAACGCCAACCCCGAGTCCATGCGCGCGGCGCTGGCGGCGCTCGCCCGGCTGCCCGCGCGCCGCCGCGTCGCGGTGCTCGGCGCGATGGGGGAGCTCGGCCCCGGCGCCGACGCCGAGCACGCCCGGCTGGGCCGGGACGCCCTGCGCAGCGGCGTGGACCTGCTCGTCTCCGTGGGGGACGACGCCATCGGGCTGCACACCGGCGCGCTCGCCGAACGGTCGGCGAGTGGCGCGGCGGAGGCCCAGACACAGGAGGAAGTGGTGCACGTGCCCGACCGGGAGGCCGCCCGGCGGCTGCTCGCCGAGGTGCTCACACCGGGCGACGTGGTGCTGGTCAAGGCGTCCCGGGCCTACGCCCTGGAGCTGCTGGCCGCAGACGTCCTGTCCGACGTCCCCGCCGACCGCGGGGCCGGCGCGTGAAGTCCGTCCTGGTCGCGGCCGCCTTCGGGCTGATCATCTCGATCCTGCTGACCCCGCTGGCGATCAAGGCGTTCCGCCGGCACGGGTTCGGCCAGGAGATCCGGGACGACGGGCCGCAGAGCCACCTGGCGAAGAAGGGCACCCCGACCATGGGGGGCACCGTCATGGTGCTGGCCACCGTCGGCGGCTACCTCATCGCCCACCTGTTCCTCATCGGCCAGCCCGGGCGCGGGGTGACCACCACCGGTCTCCTGCTGCTGTTCCTGCTCATCGGGCTGGGCACGGTCGGGTTCCTCGACGACTACCTCAAGATCCGGTACCGGCGCAGCCTGGGGCTGAACAAGACCGCCAAGCTGGTCGGCCAGCTGGTGGTCGGGTTGGCCTTCGCCGTGCTGGCGCTGGTGGAGGACGACCAGGGCGCCGCGGTGGCCAGCACCGCGGTCTCCTTCGTCCGGGACATCGCGCCGCTGACCCTGCCGGCGTTCCTGTTCGTCGCCTTCGCCTACCTGTTCATCGCCGGCTTCTCCAACGCGGTGAACCTCACCGACGGGCTCGACGGCCTGGCCGCCGGCTGCTCGGCGATGGTCTTCGCCAGCTACGTGATCATCTCGTTCTGGCAGTTCGGCCACGACTGCGCCGCCGAGCTGGTCGACGGTTGCTACACGGTGCGCGACCCGCTGGACGTGACCCTCGTCGCGGCCGCGGCGATGGGCGCCTGCCTGGGCTTCCTGTGGTGGAACACCTCGCCGGCGCGGATCTTCATGGGCGACACCGGGTCGCTGGCCCTGGGTGGGCTGATGGCCGGGCTGGCGATCGTCACCCGCACCGAGCTGCTGCTGGTGGTGCTGGGCGGGCTGTTCGTCGCGGTGACCCTGTCGGTGGTGATCCAGGTCGGCTTCTTCCGGGCCACCCGCCGCCGGGTGTTCCGGATGGCGCCGCTGCACCACCACTTCGAGCTGGCCGGGTGGGCGGAGAACACCGTCATCGTGCGGTTCTGGCTGGTCACCGGGATGGCGGTGGCGTTCGGCCTGGGGCTGTTCTACGCCGACTGGCTCTCCTTCGCCGGACTGTGAAGGCTGGGCCGGTGACCTCCCCGACCTCCACCCCCCGCGTCCCCGACCGCGTGCTCGTCGCCGGGCTCGGCGTCTCGGGCGCGGCCGCCGCCCGGGTGCTGCTGGCCCGCGGCGCGGACGTCGCGCTGACCGACGCCGCGGAACCCGCGGTGGTGGCGGAGCTGGTCGCCGCCGGCGCCCGCTGGCTGGGGCCGCTGAGCCTGCCCCCGGAGGACGTCGACCTGGTGGTCACCTCACCGGGGTGGCGCCCGGACAACCCGCTGCTGGTCGCCGCCGCCGCCCGCGGGCTGGAGGTGGTGGGGGAGCCGGAGCTCGCCTGGCGGCTGCGACTGCCCGGCCCCGACGGCGAGCCCGCGCCCTGGTACGCGGTCACCGGCACGAACGGCAAGACCACCACGGTGACGATGCTGGAGGCGGTGCTGCAGGCGGGCGGCCGGCGGGCGGTCGCCGCCGGCAACGTCGGGCGCCCCTTGGTCGAGGTCGTCACCGCCACCGACGCCGACGGCGCCCCGGCCTACGACGCGCTCGCGGTGGAGCTGTCCAGCTTCCAGCTGCACTGGTCCTCCTCGATCGCGCCGGCCGGCGCCTGCGTGCTCAACGTCGCCGACGACCACGTCGACTGGCACGGCTCCCCGGAGGCCTACCGGGACGCGAAGGCCCGGCTGCTGCTGCACGCCCCGGTCGCGGTCGCCGACGCCGGGGACCCGGTCGCCTCGGCCCTGGTCGCCCGGCACCGCCGGCCGGTCACGGTCACCCTCGACGAGCCCGCCCGCGGCCAGCTCGGCGTCCGCTCCGGCGCGCTGGTCGACCGGGCGTTCGCCGGCGCGCCCGCCGGTGAGGTGCTCGCCGAGCTGGAGACCCTGCAGGTCCGCGGTCCGCACAACACGGTGAACGCGCTGGCCGCGGCCGCGCTGGCCCGGGTGGCCGGCATCGCGCCGGCCGACATCGGCCGCGGGCTGGCCGGCTTCCGCGGTGGCGCCCACCGCAACGTGCTGGTCGGCACGGTCGACGGCGTCGACTTCGTGGACGACAGCAAGGCGACCAACCCGCACGCCGCGGCCGCGTCGCTGGCCGCCTACCCCCGGGTCGTGTGGATCGCCGGCGGCCTGCTCAAGGGCGCCGACATCGACCCGCTGGTCGCCGCGGTCGCCCCGCGGCTGGCCGGCGTGGTGCTGCTGGGCCGGGACCGGGAGCAGCTGGCCCGATCTCTGGCGCGACACGCCCCCGCGGTCCCGCGCACCGTGGTCCCCAGCGGCGACGATGGTGCGGTGGTGACCGATGGGGGCCGTGTGACGTACGGCGACGAGGTGATGCGCGAGGTGGTGGCGGCCGCGGTCCGGCTGGCCCGCCCCGGCGACACCGTGCTGCTCGCCCCGGCGGCCGCCTCGATGGACGTGTTCACCGACTACGCGCACCGGGGCCGTGCCTTCGCGGACGCGGTCCGCGCACTGGGATGAGGTAGTGCGCCCGTGAGCTGCCGATGACCGCGACCACGCGCGAGCGCGGCCCGCGTACCGAGCGCGCCGGGGACCGCACCGCCGCCGACCGGACCGCCGGTGGCGTGCGCTGGCGGCTGCGCGGCCCCGCCTGGCTCGACGGGCCGATGACCAGCTCGCACCTGGTCCTCGGCTCGGCGGGCATGCTGCTGGCCATCGGCCTGGTCATGGTCTTCTCCGCCTCCGCGATCGAGGCGGCCACCGCCGGCCAGCCCGCCTGGCTGCCCGGCGTCCGGCAACTGGTCTTCGCGCTGATCGGCCTGGCCGGGATGCTCGTCGCGATGCGCCTGCCGGTGGGGCGCATCCGGCAGTGGGCCGGCCGCGGCATGCTGCTGGCCGTCGCGCTGCTGGTGCTGGTGCTCGTCCCGGGCATCGGGCTGAAGCTCAACGGCTCCCGCGCCTGGTTCGACCTCGGCTTCACCAACTTCCAGCCCTCGGAGCTGGCCAAGCTGGTCTTCGCGTTGTGGGGCGCCCACGTCATTGCCCTGCGCGAGCGCTACCTCACCACCCGGTCGCTCCTGGTCCCGGTCATCCCGGTCTTCGGGGTGATGTCCCTCCTGCTGCTCCGCGAGCCGGACATGGGTGCGGTGGTCAGCCTGGGCCTGGTCGTCGCCGGGCTGATGTGGGCCGGCGGGCTGTCCTGGAAGTGGATCGGCGGCGCGGTCGGGGTGGTCGCCGCGGTGGTGGCGGTGACGGTGGCGGTGGCGCCGTACCGGCTGGCCCGGGTCACCTCGTTCCTGGACCCGTTCGCCGACCCGCTGGGCGACGGCATGCAGGCGATCCGCGGCTTCTACGCGCTCGCTTCCGGCGGCGTGTGGGGCGTCGGGCTGGGCAACAGCGCGATGAAGTGGAACCTGATGCTGCCGCACGCCGAGTCCGACTACATCTTCGCCATCATCGGCGAGGAGCTGGGCTTCCTCGGCTGCCTGGTGGTGATCGGCCTGTACGGCATGCTGGCCCACGCCGGCTTCCGGATCGCCCGCCGCTCCACCGACCGGTTCGTCCAGCTGGCCAGCATCGCGATCACCTTCTGGCTGATCGGGCAGGCCACGATCAACATGGGCTATGTCGTGGGCCTGCTGCCGGTCACCGGCGTGACGCTGCCACTGATCTCCGCCGGCGGTACCTCGCTGGTGCTGACCCTGTTCGTCATCGGCCTGCTCGCCCGCTTCGCCCGGTCCGAGCCGGCGGCGATCGCGCACCAGCGCACCACCCGCCGCAGCTGGGCCGCCCGGCTGCTGCTGCCGGTCCCGGCCACCCCGGTCGACCCGGTGCCGTCCCGCCGTCGTCGCCCGACGCGGTCGGGGCAGGGCACCGAGCCGGTGGCCGACGCTGCCCGGCGGCGCCAGGGCCGCACGGTCACCCGGGTGCCGGGGCTGCGCACCCAGGAGCAGGAGGCCGTGCGACCGGGTCCCCGGGAGACCCCCCGGCCTGCCCGGCGCAGCGCCCCGGACCCCTGGCCGGACGCCCCGGACGCGCGCCGGGGTGGGGTCCAGCGGCAGACTGTGCGCGGCCGGCAGCCCGCCGGTGACCGCCCGACCGACCGCGGCCGCACCCCGGCCGTGCCCGTCCCCGTCGACCCCCGCGACCGCCGCGACCGCGGTGCCGCCGGGGCTGCCCGCGGGGCACGGGGCCGGTCGGTCCCGCGGTCCCGCCCGAGAACGGAACGGCCAGGACGCCCGCAGTGACCCAGCCCCACCCCGCCCCCGGTTCCCCCGCCGGGGTCCACGTCGTGCTCGCCGGCGGCGGCACCGGCGGCCACATCGAGCCGATGCTCGCCCTCGCCGACGCGCTGACCCGGCGCACCGGCGCCCCCGGTGGCACCCCGCGGGTCACCTGCCTGGGCACCGCCCGCGGCATGGAGACCCGGCTGGTCCCGGCGCGCGGCTACGACCTGCGCCTGATCCCGCCGGTCCCGCTGCCCCGCAAGCCCACCGTCGACCTGCTCCGGGTGCCGGGACGGGTGCGCCGTGCCGTGGCGGAGACCCGCGCGCTGCTGACCGACCTCGGTGCCGACGTCGTCGTCGGGTTCGGCGGCTACGTCGCGCTGCCGGCCTACCTGGCCGCCCGGCGGGCCGGGATCCCGGTCGTCGTGCACGAGCAGAACGCGCTGCCCGGGCTGGCCAACCGGATCGGGGCGCGGCTCGCCGCCCGGGTCGCGGTCACCGTCCCGGGGACCCCGCTGCGCGGGGGAGAGCACGTCGGGATGCCGCTGCGCACCTCGATCAGCGGGCTGGACCGGTCCGCGCGCCGCGCCGAGGCGCGGGCCGCGTTCGGCCTGGACGCCGACCGGCCCACCCTGCTGGTCTTCGGCGGCTCGCAGGGCGCGGCCTCGCTGAACCGGGCCGCGGTGGCCGCCGCCGACGCGCTCACCGCCGCCGGGGTGCAGGTCCTGCACGCCCGGGGGCCGAAGAACACCGACGTCGAGGTGCCCGCCCGGCCGGCCGGCGCGGCGCCCTACGTCGTCGTCGACTACCTGGACCGGATGGACCTCGCCTACGCCGCGGCCGACCTGGCGCTGTGCCGGTCGGGTGCGGTGACCGTCGCCGAGCTGTCCGCGGTCGGGCTGCCCGCGGCCTTCGTGCCGCTGCCCATCGGCAACGGCGAGCAGCGGCTCAACGCCCTGCCGGTGGTCTCGGCCGGGGGCGGGCTGCTGGTGGCCGACGCCGACCTGACCCCGGAGTGGATCGGCGCGGAGCTGCTGCCGCTGCTCACCGACCCGGTGCGGCTGGCCGCGCTGGCCGGGCGCGCGGCCGCTGCCGGAGCCCGCGACGCAGACGAACGGCTCGCCGACATGGTCCTGGGAGTGGTGGCGCGATGAGTGCGGCGGACGTGGCCGGGTGGCGGGGGCCGATCCCGGCGCTGGAGGACCTCGGGGCGGTGCACTTCATCGGCATCGGCGGCGCGGGGATGAGCGGGATCGCCCGGATCATGCTGGCCCGCGGCCTGCAGGTGTCCGGCAGCGACCGCCGCGACTCCCCGGCGTTGCGGGCGTTGGCGGCCCTGGGCGCCCGCGTGGAGGTCGGCCACGAGGCGGCCCACCTCGGGGACGCGGCCACGGTCGTCGTCTCCACCGCGATCCGGGCCGAGAACCCCGAGCTGGCGGCTGCCCGCGAGCGCGGTCTGCGGGTGGTGCCGCGGGCGGTCGCGCTCGCCGCGGTGATGGCCGGCCGGCGGAGCGTCGCCGTCGCGGGCACGCACGGCAAGACGTCGACGACGTCGATGCTGACCGTCGCGGTCCAGGCCTGCGGGGTGGACGCCTCCTTCGCCATCGGCGGCACGCTCAACGAGTCCGGGTCCAACGCGCACGCGGGGGAGGGGGACGTCTTCGTGGCCGAGGCCGACGAGAGCGACCGCTCCTTCCTGCTGCTGGCGCCCCGGGCGGCGATCGTGACCAACGTGGAGGCCGACCACCTGGACAACTACGGCGACCTGGCGGCCGTCGAGGCCGCCTTCGACGCCTTCGTGGGCACGGTGCCGGCGGACGGGTTCCTGGTGCTGTGCGCCGACGACCCGGGCGCCGCCCGGCTCGCGGAGGTGGCGGGTGGACCGGCAGCTCGCGGCCCCGCCCGGGTGCGCACCTACGGCCAGGGGCAGGGCGCCGACCTCCGGCTGGACGACCTGCGGGTCGGACCCGACGGCACCCGCTACACCGCCGTCCTGGACGGCCGGGTGCTCGGTGAGGTGCACATCCGGCTGCCGGGTGCGCACATGGCGCTCAACAGTGCGGCCGCGCTGCTGGCCGGGCTGGAGCTGGGCCTGCCCGCCGCCGGGCTCATCGGCGGCCTGGGCCGGTTCGGCGGGGTGCACCGCAGGTTCGAGCTCAAGGGCACCGTCGCCGGGGTGCGGGTGTACGACGACTACGCCCACCACCCCACGGAGGTGGCCGCGCAGCTGCGCGCCGCCCGGGCGGTGACCGGTTCCGGCCGGCTGCTGGTGCTCTTCCAGCCGCACCTCTACAGCCGGACCGCGGAGTTCGCCGTCGGCTTCGGGCAGGCACTGGGGCTCGCCGACGAGGTCGTCGTGATGGACATCTACGGCGCCCGTGAGGACCCGGTGCCCGGGGTGACCGGCGCGCTGGTGGCGGAGGCGGTGCCACTGCCGGCGGAACGGGTGGCGTTCGAGCCGTCGTGGTCGGCGGCGGCCCCCACGATGGCCGCCCGGGCGCGCCCCGGTGACCTGGTGGTCACCATGGGCGCCGGGGACGTCTCCATGGTCGGGCCGGAGATCCTGGCCGCGATCGCCGACCCGGACCCGGGGACCGAGGCGACCACCGCACCGGGGGCGCCCCGGTGAGCCGCACGGGGTCGACCACGCGGGACCGGGCCCGGTCGGTCCGGCGCGGGACGGCCCCGGGCCGGGGCGCGTCCTCGGTCACGCCGCTGCGGCCACGGCGCCGGCCGCGCCGGACGGCCCGCCCGCGGCGTCGCCTGGTGGCCGCCCTGGCGGTCGCCCTGAGCACGGTCGGTGTGGTCGCCTGGCTGCTCCTGGGCTCCCCGGTGCTGGCCGTGCAGGAGGTCCGCGTCGACGGCGTGGTGGCCCTCTCGACCGAGCAGGTGGTGGCGAGCGCCGGGATCGACGAGGGGACGCCGCTGGTCCGGGTCGACACCGCCGGCGCCGCCGAACGGGTCGGCCGGCTGCCACCCGTCGCCTCGGTCGAGGTCACCCGGGGCTGGCCGGACACCGTGGTGGTCACCGTGGTCGAGCGCCGTCCGGTCGCGGTGGTGTCCGACGCCGGTCGCCGGCAGCTGGTCGACGACACCGGCGTCGTGTTCGACACGATCACCGGACCGGCCCCCCAGGGCGTCGTGCCGCTGGACGTCGCCGACCCGGGTCCGGACGACGCCGCCACCACCGCGGCGCTGGGTGCGCTCACCGCGCTGCCGCGGCACGTGCGCGAGCAGGTCACCGCGGTCTCCGCCGACGGGCCGGACGACGTCACCCTCACGCTGACCGACGGCCGCGCCGTGCTGTGGGGCAGCGCCGCGCGCACCGACCGCAAGGCGGAGGTGCTCGACGCCCTGCTGGAGCAGATCGACGCCGGCACCCTCGACCCGGCCGGGACCCTCGACGTCAGCACCCCCGACGCCGTCGTCCTGCGCTGAGCCGAGGCCTCCGCAGCCCGGCGGTGGGTGGACGGATCGACCTCCGGACGTCCACCCGGAGGCAACGCGCCGCGCGCGACGACACGCCCGGGCCGGAAAATGTCCAGCGAGTTCCCCGTCTCGGCGTGCCGGGCGGCGTCCCAGCCGTCTGCACCGGCACATGAGACGCCCGCCGCGCGGGTCGTCACTATCCGTGAGACAGATGTGACCGACGGGTCGGGGGAGATTCGTGAGGTGGTGCCCGTGGGACACGCCGAGCCCGGAGGGGTGCTTGCTGGGCCGTTGGGGGGCACCTAACTTCGTCCCCAACGCCCGAGTTGACATAACTATAAGGCTCTACATGAGGATGAGGGTTCAGTTGGGGAGCGCCGCATGACACCTCCGCACAACTACCTCGCGGTCATCAAGGTCGTCGGCATCGGCGGCGGCGGGGTGAACGCGGTCAATCGGATGATCGAGGTGGGCCTCAAGGGGGTCGAGTTCATCGCGATCAACACCGATGCACAGGCGCTGCTGATGAGCGACGCCGACGTCAAGCTCGACGTCGGTCGCGAGCTCACCCGCGGTCTGGGCGCCGGTGCGCAGCCGGACGTCGGTCGCCAGGCCGCCGAGGACCACCGTGAGGAGATCGAAGAGGTGCTCAAGGGCGCCGACATGGTCTTCGTGACGGCGGGCGAGGGCGGCGGCACGGGCACCGGTGGTGCCCCGGTCGTCGCCTCCATCGCCCGCAAGCTCGGTGCCCTGACCATCGGCGTGGTCACCCGCCCGTTCTCCTTCGAGGGGAAGCGGCGGGCCGTCCAGGCCGAGTCGGGCATCGAGGAGCTGCGCAACGAGTGCGACACGCTGATCGTGATCCCGAACGACCGGCTGCTGCAGCTGGGCGACCGGAACGTCAGCGTGATGGACGCCTTCCGCACCGCCGACCAGGTGCTGCTGTCCGGCGTCCAGGGCATCACCGACCTGATCACCACGCCCGGCCTGATCAACCTGGACTTCGCCGACGTCAAGTCGGTCATGTCCGGCGCAGGCTCGGCGCTGATGGGCATCGGCAGCGCGCGGGGCGACAACCGGGCGCTGCTGGCCGCCGAGCAGGCGATCGCCTCGCCGCTGCTGGAGGCCTCGATGGAGGGCGCTCACGGCGTCCTGCTGTCGATCTCCGGTGGCTCGGACCTCGGTCTGTTCGAGATCAACGAGGCGGCGTCCCTGGTCAGCGACGCCGCGCACCCGGACGCCAACATCATCTTCGGGGCGGTCATCGACGACGCCCTCGGGGACGAGGTCCGGGTCACCGTGATCGCCGCGGGCTTCGACGGCGGCAAGCCGGGCAACCGCAAGGACGCCACGGCGGTCTCCGGCGTCCCGGCGTCCGCGCCCGCGCCCGCGCCGGCGGTGTCCCGGCCCGCGGTCCCCGCGCAGACCGGGGAGGGGGGGGGGGGGGGGGCGGGGGGCGCGCCCGCCCCCCCCCCCCCCCCCCCCCCCCCCCCCCCCCCCCCCCCGCCCCGCCGGGGCGGCGGCGCCCCC
>NZ_JBJHAI010000003.1:0-201096 GCF_054050955.1 Modestobacter sp. SYSU DS0290 | reverse complement strand
TGTTAAGCACGCCGCCAGCGTTCGTCCTGAGCCAGGATCAAACTCTCCGTAGATGAATTCAACCCACGGCTGAGAACCGAGAGCTAGCACTCTCGATGTCAATCAACCAAAGGAATCCCCAACCCAGCCACCCGAAGGCGACCAAGCCGAATGGGGGTTTAACTATATGGCACTGACTTTCGGCACGCTGTTGAGTTCTCAAGGAGCGGACGCGCACGAAACCCGACCGAATTGCTTCGGCCTTCGTTCGCGGCGGTGTTCCCACTGTACACCGGGCTCCGCAGCGGCTCACCCTCGGGGGGTTCGGCCGGCGGTTTCCCAGGCCTTGCGGCCCGGTCCGTTCTCGCTCGGTGCATGGAGAACATTACACGCCCTCAGAGGGCCCTGCAAACCGGGGGGTCCCGCGGGGTCTTCGGAAGACCCCTCAGGGCTGCTGACCTGGGAGAACGCCGCTCAGGCCACCCCGCGGGGTCGGTACTGGACGCTGACCCTCGGCCCGACCGCCTTGGTCGTCTTCGGGATGCAGTGCTCCCACGTGCGCTGGCAGGAACCGCCCATGACGACCAGATCGCCGTGCCCCAGGGGGAAGCGGAGGCTCTCGCCACCGCCCACCGGACGCAACTGGAGCGGTCGGGGCGACCCGAAGGAGACGATCGCCACCATGGTGTCCTCCGTGCGACTGCGACCGATGCGGTCGCCGTGCCAGGCAACGCTGTCGCGCCCGTCCCGGTAGAGGCACATGCCCGCGCTGACGAACGGCTCACCCAGCTCCGGGCCGTAGTGCGCGTCGAGCTGGCGCCGGGCTTCGGTGAGGAGCGGGTGCGGCAGCTGCTCGCCTCCGCCGTACCACCGGAGCAGTCGGGGCACGGCGACCTCACGGTCGTACATCTGCCGCCGGTCGGCCCGCCAGCCGATGTCGCCCAGCAGCACGTCCAACACGCCGTCGGAGCCCTCCACCCAGCCCGGCAGGTGGTCGACCCAGGCGCCGCGGCTCAACTGGTGCCGGGTGACCCGACCGGCGAGCGGGGTCAGCTCCGGCTCCTCGGCCACGTCCCACATCGACGGCTGGTGCGCGAGCGTCATGGGGGCGACGCTACCGCAGGTTTCGCACACCTGTTCGAAAACCTGTGGACAACCTCAGGCGGAGAGCGCCAGCACGAAGGGGAGCACCGAGCCCGCGCCCGCCAGGCGCAGCTCGCGGCCGGCGACGGTCATCGTCCAGCGCGAGTCGGCCAGGTCATCGACGAGCAGCACGGGTTCGTCCCCCAGGGCCGCCAGCCGGTCGCGCAGCTCGGGTCCGACGACGATCCGCTGCCACACCCCGGCCAGCCGGAAGGCGCTGTTGCCCCCTGGCCCGCCGGTCGGCCCGCCGTGGGCCAGGTCGAGCGCCCCGAGGTAGGGGAGCCGCCCCATGCGGGCGAGACCCTCCGCCACCCCGGTGACCAGCGCGGGCCGCCGGCGCGAGGGCATGGCCACCACAGCACCGGGGCGCCGCGCCCAGTCCCAGGCGCCGAGCACCCGGCCACAGGCCTTGAGCAGCTCGTCGTCCGGTGGCGCGTCGTTCGGCAGCCCCGGGCGGATCACCCGGTGGCTCACGTCGTAGGCGGCGTCCGGGTCCTCCTCCAGGGGCGGGGCCTCGAGGTCGTCGGCCAGGGTCGCCACCCCGCCGACCCCGTCGTCGCCGAGCAGGGTGCGCAGCCGCTGCCCCCAGCCGAGGTCGGTGAGCCGGGCGACGGCACGCCCTGCGGTGATCTGCTCCCCGGGAGCGATCTTGCCCTTCACCTCGACTCCGAGCCGGTCGGCACCCGTGGGCCACTGGGCGCGCGGCGAGAGCTCCACGCCCGGCCGGTCGAGCCGGGCCGAGGCCGCTTCGGCGGCGCCGGCCGGGACGTCGGTGGAGTACCAGGGGCCGGCACACACGTCACAGCGACCGCAGGGGGCCGCGGTCGGGTCGTCCAGCGCTTCCTGGAGGAAGGCCATGCGGCACTCGGCGGTGTCGACGGGCTTGGCGTAGGCCAGCATCGCCCGCTGTTCGGACTCCCGCGTGGCGGTGACCCGGGAGTAGCGGTCGGCGTCGTACACCCAGGGGACGCCGGTGGACCGCCAGCCCCCCTGCACCCGCTCGACCGCCCCGTCGACGGCGAGCACCTTGAGCAGGAGCTCCAGCCGGGACCGGCGGACGTCGGCCACGGTCTCCAGTCGGGCCACCGACCAGGCCTTGCCGTCGGCCATGGCGGCCAGCACCGCCGCCGCGTGGTCCTCCCGCGGCATCGAGGAGGTGGCGAACCACTGCCAGATCGCGATGTCCTCCGGGCCGGGGAGCAGCAGCACGTCGGCGTGCTCGACGGCGCGCCCTGCGCGCCCGACCTGCTGGTAGTAGCTGACCGGCGACGACGGCGCGCCCAGGTGCACGACGAAGCCCAGGTCGGGCTTGTCGAAGCCCATGCCGAGCGCCGAGGTGGCGACCAGCGCCTTCACCCGGTTCTCCCGGAGCGCCTCCTCGGCGTCCTTGCGGTCGGCGTCGTCCAGCCGGCCGGTGTAGGCCCGCACCTCGTGCCCGGCGTCGCGCAGCAGCGCCGCCGTCTCCTCGGCCGCGGCCACGGTGAGCGTGTAGACGATCCCGCTGCCCGGGAGGTCGGCGAGGTGCGCGGCGAGCCAGGCCAGCCGGGCCCGGTCGGTGTCCAGCCGCAGCACGCCCAGGCGCAGGGAGTCGCGGGCCAGCGGCCCGCGCACGGTGGTGACCTCGACCCCGCCGGCGCCGAGCTGCTCGGCGACGTCGGCGACCACGCGCTCGTTCGCCGTCGCCGTCGTGGCGAGCACCGGGGTGCCCGGGGGCAGCTGGCCGAGCAGGTCGCGGATGCGCCGGTAGTCGGGGCGGAAGTCGTGCCCCCAGTCGGAGACGCAGTGCGCCTCGTCGACCACCAGCAGGCCGCAGCGCTCGACCAGGCCGGGCAGCTGCTCGTCACGGAACCGGGGGTTGGTCAGCCGCTCGGGCGAGACGAGCAGGACGTCGACGTCGTCGGCGGCCAGCCGGGCGTTGATGTCGTCCCACTCGGTGACGTTGGAGCTGGAGATCTCCACCGCCTTGATGCCCGCACGACCGGCCGCGGCCACCTGGTCCCGCATCAGCGCGAGGAGCGGGCTCACCAGCAGGGTCGGGCCGGCGCCGCGGCGGCGGAGCAGCGCCGTCGAGACGAAGTAGACCGCCGACTTCCCCCAGCCGGTGCGCTGCACGACCAGCGCCCGCTGCTGCCGTTCGACCAGCGCGGCCACCGCCGCGTCCTGCCCCTCGCGGAAGACCGCCTCGGGGCGGCCGGTGAGCTCGCGCAGGACACCGAGGGCCTCGTCGGCCAGCTCGGTCGGGGGAGGTGCCACCGTCGTCACACCCCCGACCGTAGGCGTCGGCACCGACAACCGGGACCCGGTGTGCGGAGACTGTGGACGAACGGTTGGATGGCGACTGATGCTGCCGCCGGACAACCACGTGCACAGCGAGTTCTCCTGGGACACCGGGCCACGGGCCTCGCTGCTGCGGGCCTGCGCGCACGCCGTGGAGATCGGCCTGCCCGCGATCGCCTTCACCGAGCACCTGGACTTCACCGTCTGGGACGCCGCCGACCGGGCCACCGCGCAGGGGCTGTCCGACCGCCACCCGGCCAACCAGCTGCCGATCGACGTCGACCTCTACGCCGAGACGATCTGGGAGGCCCGGCAGCGCTACCCCCAGCTGCGGGTGTGGTCGGGCGTCGAGGCCGGGGAGCCGCACCTGTTCGGGGCGAGCGTCGCCGCACACCTGAGCGCCTCCCCGGTCGACCGCATCCTGGGGTCGCTCCACTCGCTGCCGGTCGAGGGCCGGTTGATGGGGGTCAACCGGCTGCTCCACGCGCCGGGCACGGACGTCGTCGGCACCATGCGCCGCTACCTCGTCGAGATGGTCGGGATGATCGAGTCCAGCGACGTCTTCCAGGTGCTGGCGCACTGCGACTACCCGCGGCGGTACTGGCCCGGGGGCCGGGACGCCTACCCGGAGGCGGAGTTCGAGGAGGAGTACCGGGCGGTCTTCCGCGCTCTCGCCGGCAGCGGCCGGGCGCTGGAGGTGAACACCACCAGCCCGCTCTGGTCGGTGGAGCTGCTGCGCTGGTACCGGGAGGAGGGCGGGGACGCGGTGAGCTTCGGGAGCGACGCGCACCAGCCGCACCTGGTCGGGCAGCGGTTCGACCTCGCGGTCGACGTCGTCGAGCAGGCAGGCTTCCGGCCCGGCCGGGACCGCTTCGACTTCTGGCGCCGCTGAGTAACGGAACCCGGAGGTCACGGTCTGGTCCGGGACTGCCGAGAAGACCGATGTGACCGATCTGCACACCACCGAGGGCGCCGCCCCGTTCGAGGAGATGGCCGCTGCCGGGCACGCGTTCGTCGAGCAGCTGCACGACGAGGCCCTGCAGGTGATCGCCGACCTCGCCGAGCACTGGGACGACGTCGAGCCCGAGCCGCGCGAGGACGTCGCGGTGCTCGAGGCGAGCGACGAGACCACGAGCGACGACACCGCGACCGACGACTCGCCCGAGGCGCCCGCCGTGGCCGAGGAGCCGGAGGAGGTCCGGGTGCTGCTCACCTCCGAGCTGCCCGCCCTCCCGCCCCCGCCGCTGAGCCGGGACGCCGCCCGTCTGGCGACCGCCGCCACCGACGAGTTCGCCGTGCCGGTGTCCGACGACGCCGCGCTCGTCGTCGCCGCCTGAGGCAGGTACTTCACCGCTAAGGCACTCTGCCGCTAGGGTCCGGCGGGTGACCCCTCCCCGCCTCGTGGTCGTCGCCCTGGGCGGCAACGCCATGACCGGCCCGGACGGGTCGGCCACGCCCGCCGCGCAGCGCGCGGCGATCGCCGTCGCCACCGGTCACCTGGCCGCCGTGGTCGCCACCGGGGTGGAGGTCGTGGTCACCCACGGCAACGGCCCGCAGGTGGGGAACCTGCTGGTCAAGAACGAACTCGCGGCCCACGAGGTGCCCCCGGTCCCGCTGGACTGGAACGTCGCCCAGACCCAGGCGACCATCGGCTTCACCATCGCCGACGAGCTGGACGCGGCCCTCGCCGCGCGCGGGCTGCCCCAGCGCACCGCCGCCCTGGTCACCCGGACCCTGGTCGACCCGGCCGACCCCGGGTTCCGCTCGCCGACCAAACCCGTCGGCCGGCACCTGCCCCGTGACCGCGCCCAGCACTTCATCGACCTGGGCCAGGTCTGGGAGGACCGTGGCGAGCGCGGCTGGCGCCGGGTGGTCGCCTCTCCGGAGCCGCGGTCGGTGGTCGACGGCCCGGCGATCCGGGCGCTCGCCGCGGCCGGCTTCGTCGTCGTCTGCGCCGGTGGCGGCGGTGTCCCGGTGGTCGACGACGGCGCCGACGGCGGCGCGCTGCGCGGCGTCGAGGCGGTCATCGACAAGGACCTGACCGCGGCCCTGCTCGCCACGGAGCTCGGGGCGGACACGCTGGTCATCGCCACCGACGTCCCGCACGTGATGGTCGACTTCGGCACGCCGGCGGCCCGGCCGCTGGGCCGGGTCACCACCGCCGAGCTGCGGGCGCACGCCGCGGCCGGGCAGTTCGCCCGCGGCAGCATGGGCCCGAAGGTCGAGGCCGCGCTCCGCTTCGCCGAGGGGCGACCCGGCGCCCGCGCCGTCGTCACCTCGCTCGAGCACATCTCCGACGCCGTCACCGCCGACGTCGGCACCGTCCTGTCCGACTGAGCCCCTGTCCGACTGAGCCAACGAGGAGAACCGCCGTGCCCGCACCGATCGAGGTCCGCAAGGTCCCGCTGCACAACGTCAGTGACGCCTCCGAGCTGGCCAAGCTCATCGACGACGGCGTCATGGAGGCCGACCGGGTGGTCGCCGTCATCGGCAAGACCGAGGGGAACGGCGGCGTCAACGACTACACCCGGATCATCGCCGACCGGGCCTTCCGCGAGGTGCTGCTGGAGAAGGGCAGCCGTTCGAAGGAGGACGTCGCCCAGATCCCGATCGTGTGGTCCGGCGGCACCGACGGCGTGATCAGCCCGCACGCCACGATCTTCGCCACGCTGCCCGAGGAGTCGGTGGAGAAGACCGACGAGCCGCGGCTGACCGTCGGCTACGCGATGAGCGACGTGCTGCTGCCCGAGGACATCGGGCGCATCGCCATGGTGGAGAAGGTCGCCGAGGGCGTGCGCCGGGCGATGGCGGCCGCCGGGATCACCGACCCGGCCGACGTCCACTACGTGCAGACCAAGACGCCGCTGCTGACCATCGAGACGATCCGTGAGGCGAAGTCCCGCGGCAAGGACACCTACTACGACGAGCCGCACGGCTCGATGGACCTGTCCAACGGGACGACGGCGCTGGGCATCGCGGTGGCCCTGGGTGAGATCGAGATGCCGACGCAGGAGCAGGTCATGCGCGACCTGTCGCTGTTCAGCGCGGTCGCCTCCTGCTCCTCGGGGGTGGAGCTGGACCGGGCCCAGATCGTGGTCGTGGGCAACGCCCGCGGGCACGGCGGGAACTACCGGATCGGCCACTCGGTCATGACCGACGCGCTGGACCAGGACGGCATCTGGAACGCCATCCGCGAGGCCGGCCTCGAGCTGCCCGAGCGGCCGCACGTGTCCGACCTGGGCGACCGGCTGGTCAACGTCTTCCTCAAGTGCGAGGCCGACCCGACCGGCTACGTGCGCGGCCGGCGCAACGCCATGCTCGACGACTCCGACGTCTTCTGGCACCGGCAGATCAAGGCCACCGTCGGTGGCGTCGCCGCCTCGGTGACCGGTGACCCGGCGGTGTTCGTGTCGGTCGCCGCGGTTCACCAGGGCCCGAGCGGCGGCGGACCGGTCGCCGCGATCATCAAGGCCTGAGGGACGACGAGCGGCGCCGGTCCGAGGGCTCCCGGACCGGCGCCGCCGGCGTGATCAGGGCTGGACGAGGATGCGGATCGGGTTGCCGTCGTGCTCGTGCAGCCGGCGGATGCCCTCGCCGACGTCCTCCAGCGAGACGACCCCGCTGATCGAGCGGGACAGGTCGAGCCGGCCGGCGGCGACCAGGTCGACGAGCGTGCCGATGTCCTCGTTCTGGTAGCCGAGGTGGCCGAGCACCTGCTTGCGGGAGAGCCCGAAGGCCGCGGTCGAGCCGAGCGAGACCTCCTGGCCACTGAGGCCCACACCGACCAGCCGGCCGCCGGGCGTCAGCATCCGCAGCCCCTGCTCGAAGGTGACCTTCAGGCCGACCGCGTCGAAGGCGACGTCGAGCAGGTGCCCCTTGGTGGCCTCGGCGACCTTCGCCCGCAGGTCGGGGTCGCGGGAGTCGAACGCGAAGTCCGCGCCGACCTCGAGCGCCCGCTGGCGGATCCCCTCGTCGATGTCGAAGGCGATGATCGGGTTGGCGCCGACCAGCCGGGCGAGCTGGACGATGTGCGTCCCGACGCCACCAACGCCCCAGACGCCGACGGCCTCACCGATCCGCACCTGCCCGGTGCGCACCACGGCGCCGAACGGCGTGGAGACGGCGTCGGCGAGGATCGCGGCCTGGTCCAGCGGCACCTCGTCGGGGACCTTGGTGAGGCCCAGGGCGCGGGCGACGGTGTACTCCGCCCAGGCCCCGTCGTAGGCGAAGGCCATCAGCTGGATGTTCGCGCAGTGCGCGAAGTCGCCGCGCCGGCAGAACTCGCACGTCATGTCCGGCCGCCCGGCCGACGGGATCACCCGGTCGCCCACCTGCCAGCCGGTGACCCCGGGTCCGAGGGCCGCGATCGTGCCGGCGGCCTCGTGGCCCTGCGTGACGACGTCCGGCACGTCGTCACCGCCGAAGACTCCGTCGATGAGGCTCAGGTCGGAGTGGCAGATGCCGCAGTAGGCGACCCGGATCAGCACCTCACCGGGCCCGGGCTCGGGTACCGGCACGTCCTCGATCGCCCACTCGCGCGTCGCCTTGTGGAAGCGCTGGGCCCGCATGGTGGCGGCCATCGCTCACCGTCCTCTCCTCGGCCGGGGCCGAGAGTCAACGAGTTGCAGTCGAACGCATAGTTGCGTCCGGCTGCAACTTTACATCCGACCGTAGAATGGCTCGGGTGACCGAGGGTCTGCGCGAGCGCGGCAAGGAGCGACGGCGCCGGGCGATCCAGGCCGCGGCCTTCGACCTGTTCGCCGAACAGGGTTACCGGGCGACGACCATGGCCGAGATCGCCCGCCGCGCCGACGTCGCCGAGCGCACCGTCGCCCTGCACTTCGGCTCCAAGCCCGATCTGGCGCTCTCCCTGGTCGCGGAGTACTCCTCCCGGCTCGGCCGGGCGCTGCACGACCGGCCCGACGGTGTCCGGGTGCTGGACCTGGTGCTCGGCAGCCTGGCCGATGTCACCGGGCCCGACGGGCAGGACGACGTGCGCGAGGCCTCCCGCCGGGCGTTCGTCGCCGATCCGGACCTGCGGGCGCTGCGCTGGGCGCGGGCCGACGCGCAGACCGCCGACCTCGCCGCCGCGTTCGCCGCGGAGACCGGCTTGCCGGCGGACGCCGTCCCGGGGCGGCTGGTCGCGGCGGCGGTCACGGCGGTGCTGATCGAGTTGGCCGACGTGCCCGCCGGGCCTGCCCGGGAGGTGGCCTCGACGCAGGCCGCAGGGGTCATCCGGGCGATCGCCGCCACCCTGGGCTGACGATCAGGGCAGGGGCACGCCGGTCAGATCGGCACAGGCGGCGAGCAGACCCTCCTGGACCGCGACGTCCGACGCCGCGCGAGGGGCCTCCCGGGGCCGCTGGTGGTACCAGTAGCCGCCGCTGGTCCGGGCCGCGGCGTCGTCGCCGGCCGCGAGCCACGCCTGCGTGACCGGGCCCTGGGACAGGTCGTCCGGGGCGCCGGCGCCGCCCATCCTCGTCGGCACCCACCCCGGTTCCACGGCGTTGGACGCCACGTCGGGCCACCGCCGGGCGACGGCGAACGCGAGGACGACGTCCCACAGCTTGCTGTCGGCGTAGGCCTGCGAGCCGTTCCACCGCCGCCGGGTCCACTGCAGGTCGTCCAGGGCCGGGCTCCCGCCGTGGGCCATCCCCGACCCCAGGTACACCAGCCGATCCGGTCGCGGCACCAGCGCCGTGAGCAGGTAGGGGGCCAGCACGTTGACCGCGAAGACGTGGGCCAGGCCGTCCTCGGTCTCAATCCGCCGGGGCTCCCGGTAGCCGACGGCGGCGTTGTGGACGACGGCGTCGAAGCGGCCGAGGTCGCGGGCCTGCGCGGCGACCGACCGCATGCCGGCGAGGGTGGACAGGTCGCCCACCACCACGGCGTCGGCGGAGGGCAGCGCCGCCCGGGCGTCGTCGGCGCGCGACCCGTTCCGCGCGTGCAGGGTGACGGCGTGCCCCTGCGAGGCCAGCAACTGCCCGGCCATCAGGCCGAGCCCGTCGGAGGAGCCGGTGACCAGGATGCGGGACACCTCCCGTCTGTGCCACGGGCCGCGCCCGGGCACACCTCAGCGGGCGAAGCCGCCCACGTAGATGCCAGCGGCCTGCAGCTCGGCCACCCCGGGGAGGTCGGACGGCAGGCCCTGCAGGTCGACGCCGGTCAGCATCGGCACCTGGAGCAGCGGCGTCACGTCGGTCAGCGGGTTGCGGCCCAGCCACAGCTCGCGCAGGTCGGGTGCACCCGCCAGGCCCGTCAGGTCGCTGATCCGGTTGCCGTCGGCGTACACGACCCGCAGCACGGGGGCCGAGCTCAACGGCCCGAGATCGGTGACGACGTTGTCGGAGAGCCGCAGCTCGTCGAGGTACTGCAGGCCACCGAGCGGCGCGAGGTCGCCCACCTGGTTCGCGGTGAGGTCCAGCCGCTCCAGCCCGGTGAGGGCGGCCAGCGACGTCACGTCGGTGACCCGGTTGTTCCCGAGACCGAGGAACCGGATCGTCGGCACCTCCGCCAGCGGGGTGAGGTCGACGACGGCGTTGCCCGACAGCCCCAGGTCACTCAGGTACGGCAGGCCGGCGAGCGGGGACAGGTCGGTGACCCGGTTGTTCGTCAGCGTGAGGGTCGAGAGCAGCGGGAGCCCGCGCAGCGGCGAGAGGTCGGTGACCGCGTCCTGGGAGAGGTCGAGGGTCGAGAGGTGGTCCTGGCCCTCCAGGCCGGTGAGGTCGCCGACCGGGTTGTCGCGCAGGTCCACGTTGATCAGGTCCAGCTCCGCCAGCGGCGTGAGGTCGCTGATCCGGTTCTCCGCCAGCCGAAGGTCGGCCAGTCCGGAGACCTCCGCCAGCGGGGCGAGGTCGCTGACCTGGCCACCGGTGAGGTCGAGACTGACCAGGCCGTCGAGCCGGTCGATGCCGGTGAGATCGGCGACCGGGCCGAAGCCGGAGCACGTGAGGCTGGTGATCGCACCGAGGTCGGCTGCCGACACCTCGGCGTCCGGATCGGCGATGCCGCCCTGCCCGAGAGCGGTGCTCACGCAGCCGGCCAGCGCGGGGTCCGGGAACGTCTCCGCGACCACGACTCGGGGTGCGGACTGGCGCCACCAGGAGACGGCGAGGACGAGGGCGAGCACCACGGCCGCCCCGCCGGCCAGGAGCAGCGACCGCCGGGACGGACGCCGGCGCGGCCGGTCCGTGGGCGCGGTGCCGACGGGCGCCAGCGGGGCGAACGCCGCCAGCGCGAGCAGGAGGACGCCGGCCGCCAGGTGGAGCAGCGCGGTGAGCCACACCCGGACGTCGATGACGCCCCAGCCCAGGTCGTCGACGGCCGACAGCGGCCACATCAGGACCTCACCGACCGTCCACACCGCGCACAGCCCACCGAGCACGGCGGCGACCCGCAGCGCCCCGCGGCTGCGGGCCAACAGCGCCAGCCCGGCGCAGAGCAGCGCGAGGCCGACGGCCAGCTGCACGGCCGGAGCGAGCAGCGCGACCAGTGACCGGACGTCGTTGCCGGCCATCCGGACGTCGAACCGCTCGATGGCGGCGAGCCCGCGGGCGCCGGAGACGACCGGCCAGACCCCGCCGGCGACGAGCAGCCCGCCGACCGGGAGCCGCGCCACCGGCAGCAGCGAGCCGAGCAGTACGGCGGCCGGGAGCAGCCCGAGCGCGAGGAGCAGCCAGTCCAGGCCGGGGGTGAGCGGGTCGAACGCCCGGGGGACGGCGAGGAGCACGACGGCCAGCGCGAGCGCCGCGGCGGCCGCCGTCCAGCCCTGCTGCGCGCGCGTCATCCCGCCCCGTTCGTCGTCGGTGAGCGGAACTCTAGGGAGCCTCCCCGTCCGGAAGGCCGGCCGACGCGCCAGCGGTCAGGGCAGGATCGCGTCCACGTAGCCGCCGTCGACGCGCAGCGCTCCCCCGGTGGTCGCCGAGGCCAACGGCGAGGCGAGGTAGACGCACATGTTGGCGATCTCCTCGGGCTCGATGAGCCGCTGCAGCAGCGACTGCGGGCGGTGCCGCAGCATGAACTCCCGCTGGGCCTCGTCCCACGGCAGGTCACGGCCGACCAGCGAGTACACGAACTCCTCGACACCACCGGTGTGCGTCGGCCCGGCGATCACCGAGTTCACCGTGACCCCGGTGCCGGCGGCGTCCTTGGCGAAGCCGCGGGAGACCGCGAGCAGGGCGGTCTTGGACATCCCGTAGTGGATCATCTCCGCCGGGACGGTCACCGCGGAGTCGCTGGCGATGTACTGGACCCGGCCCCAGCCGCGTGCCTTCATCCCGGGCAGGTAGGCACGGGTGAGCCGGACGCCGGTGAGCACGTTGGTCTCGAAGTAACGGCGCCACTCGTCGTCGGTGATCTCCAGCGCCGGCTTCGCGCCGAAGACACCCAGGTTGTTGACCAGCACGTCGACGTCGGGGACCTGCTCGAGCAGCGTCGCCGTCCCCTCGTCGGTGGTGACGTCACCGGCGACGGTGGTGACCTCCCCGGCGACGCTGCCCGCGGCGGCGTCCAGCCTCGCGGCGTCCCGTCCGGTGAGGACGACGGACGCACCGGCCGCCGCGAGTCCCTGGGCGATCGCCAGGCCGATGCCCTGCGACGAGCCGGTGATCAGGGCCTTCTTGCCGGTGAGGTCGATCTGCATGTCAGCAGCAAGTGGCTGGGGCGCGTCCGGTGTTCCCTCAGGCGACGGTCGTCTCCAGCGTCACCGGCACGTTCCCGCGGGTGGCGTTGGAGTACGGGCACATCTGGTGGGCGGCCTCGACCAGGGCCTCCGCGGTCGCCTGGTCGACGCCGCCCAGCTCGACGTGCAGGGCGACCTCCAGCCCGAACCCGCCGGCGTCGGTGCGGCCGATGCCGACCTCGGCGGTGACGGCGGAGTCGGCGATCGGCGCCTTCCGCTGCCCGGCGACGGCCTTCAGCGCGGAGTGGAAGCAGGCCGCGTAGCCGGCGGCGAACAGCTGCTCGGGGTTGGTCGCACCACCCGGGCCGCCCATCTCCTTCGGCACCGCGAGGTCGAGGTCGACGAACCCGTCGTCGGAGCGGGTGTGGCCGTTGCGGCCGTCCCCGGTCGAGGTGGCGACGGCGGTGTAGACGGCGGGCATGGGACCTCCTGGCTCGGAACGCGGACCAGGCCCCCCTGCCCGGTCGTCGCTCAGTCCAACCGCTGGAGGTACGGCGTCGGCACGGCGCCCACCAGCCACACCCCGTTCGCCGAGCGGGTGAAGGTCGCGCCGTCCCGGACCATCGCCGCGGCGTCCACCCGCAGCACCACGGGTGTCCCCCGCCGTGCGCCGACCCGCCGCGCGGTCTGCACATCGGCGCTCAGGTGCACCGCGTGCCGGTTCCCCGGCCGCAGCCCCTCGGCGCGGATCGCGGGGAGGAACCGCGCGACGGTGCCGTGGAACAGCTCGTCCGGCGGGACCGCGGCGACGTACCCGAGCTCGACCGGGACGCTGTGGCCCTGACTGGCCCGGATGCGGCTGCCGGTGGCGTCCAGCGCGAACCGCTGCTTGTCGTTGCGGGCGACGACGTCCGCCAGCTGTGCCCGGGTGAGGTGCAGTGCGGCGAGCAGCTCGTCGACGTCGGCCCAGCCGGCGTCGTCCAGGGTGATGCCGACGGCGTCCGGCCGGTGCCGCAGCACGTAGGACAGCCGCTTGCTCACCCGGACGACGTCGGGATCGCGGCGGTCAGGCCGCCCGGCCACCCAGCTCGGCCTTGACGTCGGCGGCGTACCGGTCGACGTACTCGTCGCCGGAGAGCCGCTGGAGCTCGGCCATGACCTGGTCGGTCAGGCGGCGGAGCACGGCGCCGTCGTCGGGCGAGCCTCGCTCGGCCGAGAAGTCCAGCGGCGCGCCGAACCGGATGACCACCCGGCCGGGCCGGGGCAGCCGGGCGCCGGCCGGGTGCAGCGCGTGGCTGCCGATGACGGCGACCGGCACGATCGGCGCCCCGGTGGCCAGCGCGAGCCGGGCCACGCCGGTCTTGCCGCGGTGCAGCCGGCCGTCGGGCGAGCGGGTGCCCTCGGGGTAGATGCCGAGGAGGCCGCCGTCGGCGAGCACCTCCCGGCCGCGCCGCAGCGCCGCCTCCGCGGCCGTCGCGCCGCCCCGGTCCAGCGGCACCATGCCGATGCTCTCCAGCAGCAGGCGCATGGCCTTGCCGGGCAGTCCGGGCAGCGTGAAGAACTCGCTCTTGGCCAGGTAGGTCACCCGGCGGCGGAGGAGCACGGGCGGGAAGAACTGGTCCAGGGTGGAGGGGTGGTTGCCGGCCAGGATCACCGGTCCGGTGGCCGGGAGGTGCTCGATGCCCTCGACCCGGGGGCGGAACAGGGCGAGGACGAACGGCCGGACCAGGGCCCGGACGACGGGGTAGGCGTCCACGGTCAGCGCTCGTCCGGCGCGCGGCCGGCGTGGTCGACCAGCTCGCCGGCGCTGCCGGGCGCGCCGTGCATGCGCGCGCAGGAGGCGCAGCAGAAGAAGACGCCGTCGGCCTCGACGCCGTGGCCGACCACCTTCACCCCGCAGTGCTCGCAGACCGGCGCCATCGCGTGGATGGCGCACTCGAAGCTGTCGAAGGTGTGCACCGCGCCGGCGGCGTGCACCTCGAAGCTGAGCCGGTAGTCGTTGCCGCAGACCTCGCAGCTGGCCATGGGCGTCCCTCCGTCGGCGTTCCGACCGGGTTCCCGGTCGCATGCGTCGCGCACTACCCGAGCACCCACCTCGCTAACGGGAGGGCAGAAATGGCCATCTCCGCCCTCAGGCGGCGCGGGACTCCTCGGCGAGCGCGGCCAGGGCCTGCTCGAAGCACTGCTGCGGGGGCTGCACCAGGCCGGCGCCCACCTGGCCGGTGCCGGCGACCCGGCCGGCCATGCCGGTGTTGATCTGCGGCAGCCAGCCGGTCCGCGCCACCTGCAGGACGTCGATCCCGGTGGGTGAGCCGCGGAAGCCGAGGATCGGGATCTGCATCGCCGGGTTCTCGGCCAGGGTCAGCTGGTACATCCGCTCCGTCGTCGCCAGCGCGTCGGGCACGGTGCCGCCGACGAACCGGACGATCGCCGGGGCGGCGGCCATCGCGAACCCGCCGACGCCGTAGGTCTCCATGATCGCGGAGTCGCCGATGTCGGGGTTGGCGTCGTCGGGGCCGTAGTCGCCGAGGAACAGCCCGACCGGGGTGTTGGCCGGGCCGGTGAACCAGCGGTCCCCGGTGCCGGCGGTCTGGATGCCGAACTCGGTGCCGTTGCGCGACATCACGGTGACCATGGTCGAGCCGGGGACGTCGCGGGCGGCGTCCAGCGCGAGCTTCGCCGTCGGCATGCCGAGGTTGAGGAAGAAGTGCTCGTTGCCGCCGATGAAGGCCAGCGCGGCGGCGATGTCGGCCGACGGCGCGTCGACGGCGACGATCGCCGGGGAGAGCTCGCGCAGGGTCATCAGCGACCCGGCCCGGTTGCGGTTGTGCCCCTCGTCGCCCATCTGCAGCATCTGCGCGAGCACGGCCTTGACGTCCAGCGGCTCGGTGCGCGAGCGCACGGCCTGGGACAGCAGGGGGCCGAGGACGTCGCGCATCCAGGCCAGCCGGGTGAGCACCTCGTCGTTGAAGGCGCCCATCCGCAGCACCTTGCCCAGGCCCTCGTTGAGGTTGCAGAAGGCCTGCCCACCGTGCACCGGGTCGGTGAGGCACCACATCCACATCGACGGGCTGGTCACCCCGGCCATCGGGCCGACGGCGCGGTGGTGGTGGCAGGAGTCGAGGGTGATCTCGCCGGCCGCGAGGATGCGCTCGGCGTCCTCGACGGACGACGCCCAGCCCTCGAACAGGCAGGCGCCGATGAGCGCGCCGCGCATCGGCCCGGACGCCGTCTCCCAGGTCAGCGGCGGGCCGGAGTGCAGCAGCGTGCGGCCGCCGACGTCGAGCACCTCGTGCGCGGGCCGGACGTCGACCAGGTGCGAGCCGGCGGCCATCAGCCGCTCGACCGCCGTCCGGTTCGCCGCGGCGCGGCGCTGGTCGAGCGCGAGCTGGGCGATGTCCGCGGCGGCGCCGAAGCCCGGCGGGCGCCAGTCGACGTCGGTGACCGGCGCGCCCTGGGCCCGGACGGCGGCGGAGAAGACCTCGACCCCCGCGGCGACGATCGCGGGCGCTGCCGACAGCAGGGGGTTCACGACTGGTCTCCGATGAGGTCGAGGGCGTACCGGGTGGCCTGGGCGTTGCTGGCGAACACCGCGGCGCCGGCCTCGGCGAGCGCATCGGCCTGCCGCGACCAGCCCTGCGGATCGGCCTCGGTGCCGACCAGCGCGACGACCACCGGCAGCCCCGCGGCCTGCAGCGCGGGGGCGAGGGTGGCGGCCGGGTCGGGGTCGGCGCCGTGCCCGAGGACGACGTCGAGCAGCAGGACCGCGGGCTCACCGCTCTGCGCCAGGGCCGCGATCGCCTCCAGCCGCAGCGTCGGGTCGATCATCGGGTGCGCGCGGCCCACGGTGAGCGCGTCGTCGCCGAAGTCGACGACCACATGACCGCGGGCCCGCAGGTCGGTGCCGAGGTCGAGCTCGGGCCGCAGCGGGGTGTTGGAGCGGACGTCGCCGAGCGTGGGAGCGGCGAGCAGCATCGCCTCGTCGGCCAGGGTGCCGCCGGAGTAGAAGCCCTTGAGCACCGCACCCGGCGGGACGGCGTCGGCGGCGCCGGGGCGGGCAGGCCACTCGGGGACGGCGACGCCGAGGTCACCGAGCAGCGCCTCGACCGCCGCGGTGAGGTCCGGGGACTCCGGGGACAGCGCGGCCGACCGCACCGGCGTGGCCAGCCGGCCGGCGGCCTGCCGCACCCGCTCGGCAACCTCGGGCGCGGGCGGCTTGGAGACCAGCAGCACGCGTTCGGTGGCCGGGTCCTCGTCGAGGGCGGCGAGCGCGTCGAGGGTCGCCAGCCCGCCGACCGCCGTCGACAGGTCGCGACCGCCGACGCCGAGCACGTGCGAGACGCCGACACCCGCGGCGTCCAGCAGGCAGCTGACCTGCTGGGCCCCGGTGCCGCTGGCGGCCACGAGGCCGACCGGGCCGCGGCGGACGACGTTGGCGAAGCCCAGGGCGACGCCGGAGACGATCGCGGTGCCGCAGTCGGGCCCCATCACCAGGACGCCGGCGTCGTGCGCGGCCCGCTTGAGGGCGACCTCGTGCTCGACCGGCACGCCGTCGCTGAACACGAGCACGCTGCGGCCGGCGGCGATCGCGTCGGCGGCCTCGGCGACGGCGTACTGCCCGGGGACGCTGACGATGGCCAGCGCCGGGTCACCGGCGTCGGCGAGCGCGGCACCGACGGTGCGGGCGGGGATCGCCTGGGCCGAGCCGCGGTCCTCGCGCGCGGTCAGCGCGGCCTCGACGGCGGCGACCGCGGCGGTCAGCTCGGCGTCGTCGGTGGCGCGCAGCGCGATGAGCAGCTGGTCGGGCTTCGCCTCGCCCTCAGGGGCCAGGCCCATGCCGGCGGCGAGCTCGAGGTTGAGCGGGGTGGCCATCGCGACGAGCACCGCGGTGACCCCGTCACGGCCGCCGATCTCGCGGCTGACCTGCATCAACCGGACCGAGTCGGCGTAGACGCCGCTGCGCAGCGAGACGTGCCGGACGCCCTGGGAGTCGCTCACCTTCGCGGACGCTACCGGAGAGATGTCTCAGCGGTGAAGTACTTCGCCCGCCCCGGCTCCACCGTGCTCGGGCAGCCGCCCGCGCAGGGCGATCAGCACCGGTGGCAGCGTGAGCTCCGCGACCGTCAGCGCCTGGAACAGCGGATGTGGCCGCCCGCTCGCCCGCATCGCCGCCAGTCGCGCCACCCCGCCGACGACGGTCGTGCCGCAGATCGAGCGCAGTTCGCCGGCGTCCAGCTGGGGATCCCGGGCCAGCCGCCAGGCGCGTGGCCCCTGCGCCGCCCACCAGACGGCGTAGAAGCGCAGCACGCTCTCGACACCGGCCGTCGTCGGCGCGCCACCCGGGATCGCCGACGCCCCCCGTGCGGCCACCAGCGTGCCCGTCCCGGATGCGACGGCACCCAGGGCCAGCAGCACGCCGCGGATCGCCCGCACCGTCGTCGCGGGGGTCATGCGGGCGGCAGGTCGGTGCACGGGAACACGGCCGCATCGTGACAGCACGGGACACCCCATGGGGCCGCTCGCCGCCCCGTTCGGCGCAACGAAGATTTAGCAATGAGGTACTTCCGCCCCGCAGGACGGCGGTGACAGAGTGACGCCTTCCACAGCCGCCGTCCGCAATCGAGCCCGGAGGTGACCCGCAGCCGGTGAAACCCGCCCCCTTCGGCTATGCCGACCCGTCGTCCGTCGACGAGGCCCTGCGCCTGCTCGACACCGAGGGCGCCAAGGTGCTCGCCGGCGGCCAGTCCCTGCTGCCGCTGCTGTCCATGCGGCTGGCCGCGCCCACCACGCTGGTCGACATCAACCGGGTGCCGGGGCTGGACCGGGTCTCCGCGAGCGCGGACGGCGTCCGGGTGGGCGCCCTGGTGCGGCACTCGACACTGCTGGCCTCGGCCGAGGCGGCCGCCGTCCAGCCGCTGCTGGGCCGGGCGACGGCGAACGTCGCGCACCCGGCGATCCGCAACCGGGGGACGACGGTCGGCTCGATCGCGCACGCCGACCCCTCGGGGGAGATGACCGCGGTGCTGGCGCTGACGGACGGGTCCGTCACGGTCGCCACCCCGGGCGGACCGGAGACGATCGGCTGGCGGGACTTCTTCGTCGGACCGCTGGAGACCTCGGTGCACGGGCCCGCCGTCGTCACCGAGGCGTTCTTCCCCGCCCTGCCGGAGCGCTCGGGGACGGCGTTCGCCGAGATCGCCCGCCGCAAGGGCGACTACGCGGTGTGCGGCGCGGCCGTCGTCGTCACCCTGGACGAGAACCGCCGGGTCGCCGCGGCCCAGGCCGCCTACCTGTCGGTGGGGCTGGTGCCCGAGGTGCACGACCTGACCGACGCGGTGGGCGGCCGGCCGGTCGAGAAGGCCGACTGGACGGCGGCCGGCGAGCTGGCCCGTGGCCTGGTCGAACCGGACGGCGACCTGCACGCCAGCGCCGACTACCGCAGGCTGCTGGTGGCCACGCTGACCGCCCGCACCCTGGCCGACGCCGCGGCCGAGGCCACGGAGAGGACCGCCGCATGACCGAGCAGACCCGGCAGATCTCCGTCACCGTGAACGGTGTTGCACGTGAAGCATCCGTACCGGTGCGCTGGCTGCTGTCCGACGCGCTGCGGCACGGGTTCGGGCTGACCGGCACGCACGTCGGCTGCGAGCACGGGGTCTGCGGGGCGTGCACGGTGCTGGTCGACGGCGAGCCGACCCGCTCCTGCCTGGTGCTCGCGGTGCAGATCGACGGGCACGAGGTGACCACCGTGGAGGGGCTGAGCCGGCCGGACCACCAGGGCGGGGAGGTGCTGCACCCGATCCAGGAGGCGTTCCGGGAGTGCCACGCCCTGCAGTGCGGGTTCTGCACGCCGGGCTTCCTGACCACCATCGCCGCGGGGCTCGACGCCCGGGACGCGTCGGTGCCGATCTCCGAGGAGGAGGTCGACGAGCTGGTCGGCGGCAACCTGTGCCGCTGCACCGGCTACGCCAACATCAAGAAGGCCTGCCGGCGGGCGGCCGAGACGATGCGCGAGGCGGCCCAGTGACCACCAAGTTCTTCGGTGAGCCGGTACGCCGGCGGGAGGACGCCCGGCTGATCGTCGGCAAGGGCCGCTACCTCGACGACATCGGGCCCGATGCCTACGCCGCCGCGTTCGTCCGCAGCCCCTACGCGCACGCGCGGGTGGTCGACATCGACGTCACCGACGCCCTGGACGTCGAGGGCCTGCTGGCGATCTACACCTACGAGGACCTCACCGGCCCGATGGCCGAGCCGCTGCCGGTGCTCATCCCGCACCCGCAGCTCACCGCCCCGCGCACCGGCTACCCGCTGGTCCGGGACGTCGCCCGGCACGTGGGCGAGCCGGTGGTGATGGTGGTGGCCACCGACCGGTACGTCGCCGAGGACGCCGCGGACAAGATCGCGATCACCTGGGAAGAGCTGCCGGTGGTCGTCGGGGTCGACGCCGCCGAGCGGGCCGAGGCCGTCGTCCACCCGGACGTCCCGGACAACGTCGCGGCCCGGCACCACCAGGAGACCGGCGACGTCGAGGCGGCGCTGGCCGCGTCGAAGCACACGCTCTCCTTCACCCAGTACTTCGAGCGCAGCGCCTCGATGCCCATGGAGGGCAAGGGCGTGCACGCACGCTGGGACGACGCCGACTCCTCGCTGCGCGTCTACTCCAGCACCCAGGCGTCGACGTCGGTGCGGGCGGCGATCGCGGCGAAGCTCGAGCTGTCGCTGGAGAAGGTCGAGGTCATCGCCCCGGACGTCGGCGGCGGGTTCGGCGTGAAGATCGTGCACCCGTGGCCGGAGGAGCTGCTGGTGCCGATGGCCGCGCGGCTGCTCGGGCACCCGGTGAAGTGGACCGAGGACCGCCGCGAGCACTTCATCTCCAGCGCACACGAGCGGCAGCAGCGCCAGGAGGTGACGGTCGGCTACGACGACGACGGCCGGATCACCGCGCTCGACGTCCTCGTCTGGCACGACAACGGCGCGTACACGCCCTACGGGATCATCGTGCCGATCAACACCGCGACCCAGCTGCTCGGGCCCTACGACATCCCGGTCTACCGGGCGGTGGTGAACAGCGTCTACACGAACACCGTCGTCGTCACCCCGTACCGCGGGGCCGGGCGCCCACAGGGCTGCTTCGCGATGGAGCGGGCGATGGACCGGATCGCGCAGGAGCGCGGGCTGGACCGGCTCGAGGTGCGGATGCGCAACCTCATCCAGGTCGACCAGTTCCCCTACGACTGGGGCCTGACGTTCCAGGACGGCCGGCCGCTGGTCTACGACTCCGGCGACTACCCCGGGATGATGGACAAGCTGCGGGCGCTCGCCGACTGGGACGGGTTCGCCGAGCGGCGGGCGGAGTCCGAGACACGGGGGAAGTTGCGCGGGATCGGGCTGGCGCCCTACGTGGAGGGCACCGGGCCCGGGCCGTACGAGGGCGCGCACGTGCAGGTGCTGGGCAGCGGCAAGGTGCTGGTCTCCACGGGGCTGACCTCGCAGGGCCAGGGGCACGAGACGGTGTTCGCCCAGCTGGCGGCCGCGGAGCTCGGGGTGCCCATCGAGGACGTCGAGGTCACCACCGGCGACACCCGGCGGTTCGGCTACGCGGTGGGCACGTTCGCCTCGCGGGCCGCCGTGGTCAGCGGCAACGCGGTGGCGCAGGCGGCGCGCGGGGTGCGGGAGAAGGCGCTGCGGATCGCCGCCGAGGTGCTGGAGGTCGACCCCGCCGACCTGGAGATCGACGAGGGCCTGATCGGGGTCAAGGGGACGCCGGGCGCGACGATCCCGCTGCGCACGGTGGCGGTGCTGTCCAACCCGCTGCGGTACGCCTTCGACGAGGCCGCGCGGCAGGCCACCCAGTTCGCCGGGCCGGGCGACGACTCGAAGCCACCGGTGGCCGAGGGGGATGCGCCGGGGCTGGAGCACACCGACTACTACTCGCCGCTGCGCTCGACGTTCGCCTCCGGCGCGCACGCTGCGGAGGTGGAGATCGACCCGCTGACGTGGGAGATCGAGATCGTGCAGTACTCGGTGGTGCACGACTGCGGCAACGTGGTGAACCCGATGATCGTCGAGGGCCAGGTGCACGGCGGGGTGGCGCAGGGCGTGGGCGGGGCGCTGTACGAGCGGATGGCCTACGACCGCGACGGGCAGCTGACGAACGCCTCGTTCATGGACTTCCTCATGCCGTACTCGAGCGAGGTGCCGCCGGTGGTGATCGACCACCAGGAGACGCCGTCGCCGTTGAACGCGCTGGGCATCAAGGGCGCCGGTGAGGCGGGCGTCATCCCGGGGTCCGCGGCGATCGCGTCGGCGGTCGAGGACGCGGTGGGACGGCGGATCGCGGCCATGCCGATCTCCCCCACCGAGCTGTACGACCTGGTGCGCTCGGACACCGAGCGCGTGATCAACAACCCGAGTGGAGCGATGGCGTGAACCTGGACGGCAGTGCGGTGCTCTCGGCGGCCCCGGAGCAGGTGTGGTCGGTGATCACCGACCCGGCCGTGCTGGCGCGCACGATCCCCGGGTGCGAGTCGCTGCAGCAGGTCGGCGAGGACAGCTACACGATGGTCGTCTCGGCCGGGGTGGGCGCGGTGCGCGGCAAGTACGCCGGTGAGGTGCGGCTCAGCGACCTGTCGTTCCCGAAGTCCTACGTCATGCACGCATCCGGGTCCGGCGGGCCGGGGTCGGTGCGGGCGACGGTGCAGATCCGGCTGGAGCCCTCCGGCGACGGGACGGAGCTGACGTACTCGGCGGACGCCGTGGTCGGCGGGGCCGTGGCCGGCGTGGGGCAGCGGATGATCACCGGCGTCGCGAAGCGGATGGCCGGGCAGTTCTTCGCCGCCATCGACAAGGAGCTGACCGAGCCGAACGTGGTGGCCGAGGTGGCGCCGCTCGCCGCGGACGTTCCCGCGGGAACGTCCACCGGCATGCCGGACCGGTACCTCGACGCCCGCCCAGGACTGCAGCCCGGCGGCTGGGTGCCGGCGGAGGCGAAGCCCCTGCTGGTCGGCGCCGCCGGTGGCGGTCTGCTCACCCTGCTCGGCGTCTGGATCGGCTACCTCCTCGGCCGCCGGGGCTGAGCGCACGCCTACGACTCGGCGGGTTCGCCCAGGTTCGGCCCGGCGACCTGCCAGCGGTCCTGCAGCTCCCCGGAGAAGTCGTCCGGGAGCAGCAGTGCGGTGCCGCCCTCGACCTCTGCTCCGCCGACCCCGACCCAGACCCCCCGCTGGCCGAAGTCCGCGTCGTTCGCGCACGACGAGCCGGCCACCCAGTGCCCGTCCTCGACGGTGCCGGTCAGGGCGACGACGCACCACGGGCGGTCGGCCGGCCCCTGCGCGGCGTATACGCGGGCGCCCTGCACCTCCCCGATGTAGCGGGTCTCGCCCAGCTCCTGATGGAGGTCGACGCCGTCGGGAACGGCGTCCTCCGCCGTCGCGGGCCGGTCGAACACGGCCAGCTCGGGCGCGGCAGAGCTGCTGCAGCCGGCGATGGCGAGCACGGTCGCGGCGAGGGGAGCAGCCGTTGTCCTCGAGGTCCGTGACATGGCCCGACCGTAGTCACAGGAGGATCCCCCGAGGGGTGCGATCACCCCGGTGACCGCCATCTCGGCGGACGTCCTCGCCGCCCGTCAGCGGTGGAGCGCGGCCGCCATGCGGTCGACCGCGGTGCGCAGCCGGTCGGGGGTGTTCGCGGCGTAGCCGAGGACCAGACCGGGGCGGCCGGGGGCCATCCGGTGCCACGACAGCGGGTGCGCGACGACCCCTGCATCCCGGATGGACCCGGCCAGCTCGACGTCGTCGGCGCCCGAGCCGGGGAACGTGATCAGCACGTGCAGCCCGGCCGCCACGCCGGTCACCCGCGCCTGGGGCAGGTGCCGGTCGTACTCGCCGGACCGCTGGTGTGGCTCGGCATCGGCGCGGTCGCCGCCGGACTGCTGGCCGGCCTCAGCGCGACGGACCGGCGCTGCTGAGCCGCCGGCCGAGGAAGTCGCGGATCAGCTCTGCGACCCGGCCACCGGCGCTCTCCAGCAGGAAGTGCCCGCCGTCGAGCAGGTGGACCTCGGCGTCGACGGCGTCCTGCGCGAAGGCGCGCGCCCCGTCCGGGCCGAAGATCTCGTCGTTCCGCCCCCACACCGCGAGCACGGGCACCCGGCTGTCCCGCAGGTACCGGTGGAGCGCCGGGTACAGCGGCGGGTTCGTGCGGTAATTGCGGAACAGCGCCAGCTGGACGAGGTCGTTGCCGGGGCGCGACACCAGCGCGGAGTCGTGGTGCCAGGTGTCCGGGCTGACCACGGTCTCGTCGGCGACCCCGTGCAGGTACTGCCAGCGGATCGCGTCGAGGCTCAGCGCGGTCCGGATCGCCGCCTCGGTGGCCGGGTTCGGGTCCCGCGCGTAGTCCCAGACCGGCGCCCAGAAACCGTCGACGAAGCCGGCGTCGTAGCCGTTGCCGTTCTGGGTGACGATCGCGGTGATCGCCTCCGGGTCGCGCAGCGCCAGCCGCCAGCCGACCGGGGCGCCGTAGTCCTGGACGTAGACGGCGTACCGCGTCACTCCCAGCTCGCGCAGCAGACCGGCGGTCAGGTCGGCCAGTGCATCGAAGGTGTAGTCGAACTCCGTGACCGGCGGCGCGTCGGACAGCCCGAAGCCGAGCATGTCCGGCGCGATCACCCGGTGACGGTCGGCCAGCTGCGGGATCAGCTCGCGGAACATGAACGAGCTGGTCGGGTAGCCGTGCAGCAGGACGACGACCGGGGCGTCGGCCGGACCCGCCTCGCGGTAGAAGAGCTGCCGCCCGTCGACGACGGCGGTCCGGTGGTGCACGTGATCCATGATGCCTAACCCCTCTGAGTGCTGTTGGTGGTTAGGAACATGGCAGGCCCGTGTGTAACCTGTCAACCGACTCAGGGAGGTTAGGTGCACCCGACGGATCTCTCGCCGGCCGACGAGGCCTTCCTGCTCGAGCTGCTGAACACGACCCCGGTCGTCGACGGCGCCCGGCAGGACCTACTGGCCGGCGAACCGGGCAGGGCGTGGCTGCGGGACCACGGCGGCGACGGATCGGCGGCCGAGCAGGACGCGACCCGCATCGCCCGCGACGCGCTCCAGGCCGTCGCTCGCGGGGAGGAGCCGGCCGGGTCGCTGACGCCGCTGCTGTCCGGCGTCCGGCTGGCACCCACCGTCGGGGACGCCGGCGTCAGCTGGGGTCTCACCGACGTGCCGCCGGCCCGGGGCCTGGCGGTGCGCGCCCTGCTGGCGTGGAACGAGGTGCAGCGCACCCACCCCGGGCGGCTCCGGCCGTGCGCCAACGACGAGTGCGCCCTGTTCCTCATCGATCACAGCAAGCCGAACCGGGCCCGCTGGTGCTCGATGGCCACCTGCGGCAACCGGATGAAGGCCCGCCGGCACCACGAGCGCACCCGCGCCGACGCCTCGGCCGGCGGGCCGAGGGGCTGACCGGCGGGGGGGGGGGGGGGGGGGGGGCCCCCCCCCCCCCCCCCCCCCCCGGCCGGTCAGCTGCGGCCGAGCATCTCGGCGGTCAGCACCTGACCGCCCAGCCCCCAGCCGCCCTCGACCACCTCGTCGACGAGCACGAGGGTCGTGGCACGGGCCCGCTCGCCGTACACGTCGGCGTAGGCGTCGGTGACGGCGTCGATGAGCTTCTGCTTCGACTCGGGCGTGAGGGTGTCGGCGGGGACCTTGAGGTTGGCGAACGGCACGGGACTCTCCTCTTTCGTGGGGTGGGTTTCTCGGGTGGACTTATCGGGGCGGGGCGGGTCAGACCAGCCCGCCGTTGACGCGCAACACCTGCCCGTGCACCCAGCGACCATCGGAACCGGCGAGGAAGGAGACCACCCGGGCGACGTCGTCCGGCGTCCCCAGCCGCTCCATCGGCGGCTCGGCAGCCAGCCGGGCGAGCAGCTCTTCGCTCTTGCCGTGCAGGAACAGGTCGGTGGCGACCGGGCCGGGGGCGACGGCGTTGACCGTGACGCCCCGTCCGCGCCACTCCTTGGCCAACACCGCGGTGAGCGCCTCGACCGCTCCCTTGCTCGCCGCGTAGGCGCCATAGCCGGGCAGTGGCCGGCCGACGACCGAGGTGGAGAACAGCACCAGAGCACCCCCGGCCCGGAGCCGGCGGGCGGCCTGCTGGGCGACGACGAAGCTGCCGCGGACGTTGGTGCGGTGGATGGCGTCGAAGTCGGCGAGGTCCAGCTCGGCCACCGGGGCCAGCGCCATCCGGCCGGCGGCGTGCACGACGACGTCGACACCGCCGAAGTTCTCCTCGGCGGTGCCGAACGCGGCGGCGACGGCGGCCTCGTCGGCGACGTCCGCCTGCACGGCGATCGCCTGCCCGCCGGCCTGCCGCACCTCGGCGACGACGGACTCGGCATCGGCCGTGCGCCCGGCGTAGCCGGCGACGACGGCGAACCCGTCGGCGGTCAGCCGGCGGACGACGGCGCGGCCGATGCCACGGGATCCTCCGGTGACGACGGCGACGCGCGGAGTGCTCTCGGTCATGGTGGTCCTCTCCCTCCCTGCCGGTCGGGTGGACCGGCACTGCGACCACCGTGGGCCGACCGGCGACGGGCAACCAGGCGCCGCTCACCCGGGGGATGACGACCCCTGGCTGTCCGGTCCCCGGGTGCCGACACTGAGGACGTGGACGCAGCAGAGCTCGGCGCCTTCCTCGCCTCGCGGCGGGCGCGCATCCGGCCGGCGGACGTCGGCCTGCCCACCGGGCCCCGGCGACGGGTGCCCGGGCTGCGCCGGGACGAGGTGTCCGCGCTGGCCGGGGCGTCGGTGGAGTACTACACCGAGCTCGAGCAGGGGAAGGGCGCCCACCCCTCGGCGCAGATGCTCACCGCGCTGGCGCGGGCGCTGCGACTGAGCGCGGACGAGCACGACCACCTGTTCCACCTGGCCGGCCTGCCGGTGCAGCCGACCGGTCCCGGCACCGAGCACGTCCAGCCGGGGATGCTGGCGCTGCTGGACCGGCTGGACAGCACGCCGGCGCGGATCATCAGCGACCTGGACGAGACGCTCGCCCAGAACCGGCTGGGTGCGGCACTGCTCGGCGACCCCGGGCCGGCCGCCGGGCTCGAGGCGAGCTTCGTGTACCGCTGGTTCACCGACCCGGCCAGCCGCAGCATCTACCCGGTCGAGGACCACCCTCGGCACTCCCGGGAGTTCTCCGCCGACCTGCGGGCCACCCTCGCCCGCCGCAGGCAGGACGCGCAGGCAGCGGAGCTGGTCGCCCGGTTGCAGGCGGCCAGCGCGGAGTTCGCCGCGCTCTGGGACTCCGGGGACGTCGCCGTCCGCCGGTCGGTGCGCAAGCGGATCGTGCACCCGGCGCTCGGGGTGCTGGAGCTGGACTGCCAGCGGCTGTTCAGCGAGGACGGCCGGCAGCGGCTGCTGTTCTTCACCGCCCCACCGGGCAGCGCGGCCGTCGGCCAGCTGGAGCTGCTGGCGGTCATCGGCCGCCAGCACCTGGCCGCGGGCACGCAGGAGTCCTCGGTGGACCAGGTCAGCCGCCCCCCGGCGTGATGGCCGGGCCGGTCGTCACCGCGCGCTGGTGACGCGCAGGCCGTCCAGTGCCGTCGCCAGGATCGGGCGGGAGTAGTCGGGGTCGCCGTGGATCGCGGAGACCGCGATGACCATGTCGAGCACCTGCTCCAGCGTCAGGTCACCGCGCACCTCCCCGGCGTCCTGGGCAGCGGCCAGCAGCGGCCGCCCGGCAGCCAGCACCCGCTCGCGGCTGCGGTCCAGCACCGCCCCCGGCCCCTCCGCCTGGGCGAGCAGCTCGGCGGCGATCTGGTGCTTGCTGGCGAAGAACGCGGCGAACCGGTGCACCCAGGCGAGGAGCCGGTCACCTGGCGTCTCGCCCGCCGGTGACCCAGCCGCCGCGCAGACGGCGTCCACCTGATCGGTGTAGAGCGCCTCCAGCAGCTCCCGCCGCCCCGGGAAGTTCCGGTAGAGCGTCGCCATCCCCACGCCGGCGCGGCGGGCGATCTCCGCCATCGACAACGGCGCTCCCGGCTCGGCGAACCCCTCCCGGGCAGCGACGAGGATCCGCTCCCGGTTGCGCTCGGCGTCGGCTCGTCTCGGCGGCATGGCTTCCTAACCGGACAGGGTGTCCGCTACGGTGAACGGACAGGCTGTCCGCTTCGGGCACAGCCTAGCCACCCGACGAGGAGCACACCGTGGAACAGCGACCCCTGGGACGCACCGGCATGTCCGTCAGCCAGCTCTGCCTCGGCGCCATGATGCTCGGCGCCGTCGGCAACCCCGATCACGGCGAGGGGATGCGAATCGTCCACCGCGCCCTCGACGCCGGCATCACCTTCATCGACACCGCCGACGTCTACTCCGGCGGCGAGTCCGAGGAGGTCGTCGGCAAGGCCCTGGCCGGCGGCCGGCGCGACGACGTCGTCCTGGCCACCAAGGTCGGCCTGCCGTTCGGGCAGGACCCCAACCAGCGCGGCATGTCACGCCGCTGGATCACCCAGGCGGTGGAGAACTCGCTGCGCCGACTGGGCACCGACCGGATCGACCTCTACCAGGTGCACCGCCTCGACCCGGCCACCGACGTCGACGAGGCCCTGGGCGCACTGTCCGACCTGGTGCACGCCGGCAAGATCCGGGCCTTCGGCGCCTCCACCGTGCCCGCGTCGGAGATCGTCGAGGCGCAGTGGACCGCCGAGCGCCGCGGCCGGGAGCGGTTCCGCACCGAGCAGCCGCCGTACTCGATGCTGACCCGCGCCGTGGAGGCCGACGTCCTGCCCACCGCCCAGCGGTACGGGATGGGCGTGCTCAGCTACAGCCCGCTGGCCGGTGGCTGGCTGTCCGGCAAGTACCGCAAGGGCGCGGAGGTCAGCGGCCCGGGCTCGGTCGGCCGGGCCCAGCGGTTCCCCGGGGTCTACGACGCCGCGAACCCGGCGAACGCCGCCAAGCTCGACGCCGCCGACGCCCTGGGCGCGCTCGCCGACGAGTCCGGGCTGACGCTGGTGCAGCTGGCCATCGCGTTCGTCGTCCGGCACCCGGCGGTGACCTCGGCGATCGTCGGGCCGCGGACGATGGAGCACCTGGAGTCCTACCTGGCCGCCGACGGCGTCGAGCTCTCCGACGACGTGCTCGACCGGATCGACGTGATCGTCCCGCCCGGCCACACGGTCAACGTCGGGGACAACATGTGGACGACGCCCGCACTCACCCCGGCGGCCCGCCGCCGCTGAGCCGGGGAGTGGCGTGCGCGCACAGGCGGCGACACGTCGTCCAGCAGGTGCCGACCGCCCACCGGCGCCTTTACGGTGTCGATGTGAACGGAACTCCGACGGGCGGGGCGTGAGATGGCCATCGGGAGACGACGCGACCTGAGCGCACTGCGGGCCGAGCTCCAGCAGGTCGAGGCGCGCATCTCCGCCCACCCTCTCGCGTCGCAGCGCGTGCGCGCCGCCCAGCAGGTGGTGGACGGCCGCGGGTCGGCGGACGCGGCGGACGTCGACCGGGACCTCGAGGCGCAGGGCCTGCCCGGCGTCGCGGAGCTCGGCCGGACGCAGGTGTCCGGCACCTGGAGCTGGTGGCAGCTGCACCGCCGGAAGCGGCAGCTGGAGACGCGGATCGAACGCGCGCGGCAGTGATCCCTCCCGCCGGGTCGAGCACGTGGACGCCCCGCCTCGCGCTCGACCACGGCCGCGTCGTCGCCGCCCCCGCCGTCAGTCGAGGACGGCGGTGACCTCCACCTCAACCAGGAAGTCGGGGTCGAAGAGCACCGAGACGCCGATCAGCGACGCCGGCGCGGCCGGGGTGACGCCCAGCTCGGCCGAGGCACGGGCCACCCCGTCGAGGAAGGCGGGCATCTTGTCCAGGGTCCAGTCGACGACGTAGACGGTCATCTTCGCGACGTCGGCGAAGGTCGCACCCACCTCGGCCAGCGCGGTGCCGGCGTTCCGGTAGGCCTGGGCGACCTGGGCGGCGAAGTCGCCGACGCCGACCTTCGCCCCCGACGCGTCGACGGCGACCTGCCCGGCGACGAACACCTGCCTCGACCCGGTCGCCACCGAGACCTGGTGATAGACGTCGGGCACCGGCAGACCGGCCGGGTTGACCAGGGTGATCGCCATGCTGACTCCTCATCCGAAGGGCCCGGCGGCTCCGGGCGCAAGCTCAACATAGCAACGTTATGGCATGTACTGTCCAGCCCATGGCCCGCCCGAAGGACCCGGCGGTCCGCACCCAGCTGATCGAGCGGGCCGCCGCGATGCTCCGGGCGCGCGAGCCGATCACGCTGCGCTCCCTGGTCGCCGGCACCGGCGTCTCGACGATGGCCGTCTACACGCACTTCGGCGGGATGGACGGCCTGTGGCAGGCACTGCGCCAGGAGGGCTTCACCCGCCTGGGCGCCCGGCTGGAGGCGGTGCCGCTCACCGACGACCCGGTGTGCGACCTGACCGCCCTGGCCGCGGCGTACCTCGACCACGCCCTCTCCCACCCGGACCTCTACCGGGTCATGTTCGACGCGAGCGTCGACCTGGAGGACCTCCCCGCCGCCGACGCGACCCTCGAGCACCTGGTGCAGGCCGCCCGCCGGGGCCGGGACGCCGGGCGCTTCCGGGGCGACGTCGTCCCGCTGGACCTGGCGATCCAGAGCTGGAGCATCGGCCACGGGCTGGTCTCGCTGGTCGCCACCGGCCCACTGCCGCGGGAGACCCTCGACCACGGCCCGTTCCTGCTCGGCGCGCTCTTCACCGCCTGCGGCGACGACCCCGACCGCGCCGGCGCCTCGGTCGCGCAGGGCTGGCACCGCCCGGCGCCGGACGACGAGATGACACACCGCACCTG
Organism: Modestobacter sp. SYSU DS0290; assembly: GCF_054050955.1. Taxonomy (NCBI): domain Bacteria; kingdom Bacillati; phylum Actinomycetota; class Actinomycetes; order Geodermatophilales; family Geodermatophilaceae; genus Modestobacter; species Modestobacter sp. SYSU DS0290. The sequence goes on along the minus strand of NZ_JBJHAI010000003.1, from coordinate 171,243 downwards.
AGGTCAGCCGCGGGCGGAGGTCCACCCCTGCCCGCGGAGCCGGTCGAAGCCGTCGAGCAGCAGGTCGAGGGCGAACTCGAACTCGAACTGCTCATCGCACCCCCCGCCGACCCCGGACAGGTCGCCGGACGTCGCCGCCACCGCGATCTCCAGGATGTGCGGGTACTCCTCGGCGAATCGCGCCGCCAGCGCCTGCTGCTCCTCGGGCGTGGGCGGCGCGGCGTCCGGGGCGGGCGGCTCGTCGAACAGCTCGGGGCTGAACCCCCAGATCCGGTTGCCCAGCGCGTGCATGACGTGATGGGTGAGGTCGGCCGAGAACCCGCCGCGGCGGAACGTGCCGGCGAGGGAGTCCATGTAGCCGAGCACCGCGGGCGTCCGGTGGGTGCGCGACTCGATCGTCTGCCGGGCCCACGGGTGCCGCAGCACCGCCCGCCGCGCCGAGAGCACCCGGGCCCGCACCGCGGCCCGCCAGTCCAGCGCCGGGTCGGCCGGCTCGAACTCCCCGACGACGACGTCGACCATGCCGTCGAGCAGCTGGTCCTTGCCCGCGACGTGCTTGTAGAGCGCCATCGGGACGACGCCGAGCTCGGTGGCCAGCCGCCGCATGCTCACCGCGTCGACGCCCTCGGCGTCGGCGAGGTCGACCGCGGCGCGCAGCACACGGTCGGTGCTCAGCGGCGTGCGCCGCCCCGGAGGAGCCACCCGGGCAACGTACCCCGTTGACAGGTGTACCGCGTACACCTACCGTCGCACGCATCGGGTGTACGCCGTACACCTGCGATCGAGGGAGGCATCGTGCGCGCCAGCAGTCGGCAGTGGTGGGTCCTGGCAGGGCTCCTCCTGCTCAGCCTCGTCCCGGTGCTCGCCGGTGCGGTGCGGGTCACCGAGCTGGCCGGCGACCCGGAGGTGACCGCGGCCAACGCCCGCTTCGTCACCTCGCCGGCACCCGTCGTGCTGCACGTTCTCAGCGCGACCGTCTACTCCCTGCTGGGGGCGTTCCAGTTCGTGCCCCGGATCCGCCGGCGCCGGCCCCGCTGGCACCGGCTCGCCGGGCGCGTGCTGATCCCCGCCGGGCTGGTCGCCGCACTGTCCGGGGTGTGGATGACGCTGTTCTATGCACGCCCCCCGGCCGACGACGTGCTGCTGACCCCGATCCGGCTGTTCTTCGGCGTGGCGATGGCCGGCTGCATCGTGCTCGGGTTCGTGGCCATCCAGCGGCGCGACATCACGAACCACCGTGCCTGGATGGCCCGCGGCTACGCGATCGGCCTCGGCGCCGGTACCCAGGTGCTGACCCACCTGCCCTGGGCACTGCTGGGCGGCGAACCCGCCGGTGGCGGCCGGGTGGCGGCAATGCTGGCCGGCTGGGTGGTCAACCTGGCCGTGGTCGAGTGGGCGCTCCGACGCCAGCCCGCCGCGCCGTCCCGGGCGCTGCGCGCACCCGGAGCCGCACGCGCCGTTGTGCGCTGACCGTCGGTTCCCCCGCAGGGGACCGACGGTCAGCGCACAACGGCGGGGAGCCCGACCTCCGGCCGCAGCCGGTGCGGGGTCACTGCACGGGACGCCGCCTGCTGAGCACCCAGCCCGCGACCAGCGCGACGACCACCCAGCCACCCATCGTGAGCAGCGAGGCCACCTCCGCATCGCCGCTGGCGAACCGGAGCACCGCCTGCTGCGTGTCGACGGCGTCGGCCACCTCGGTGCTCCAGGCCCGGATGATCTGCACCAGGCCGAGCATGGTCAGGTACAGCCCGGTCAGTGCGGCCGGGGTGTTGGCCGTCGCCGCGCCGACGCCCGCGCCGATCAGCGCGAAGGCGGCGCCGGCACCAACCGCGGTCAGCGCCGCCTGGACCGCGCCGTCCCAGGACACGCTCGGGTCGGCCAGCACGGCGAGGAGCAGCCACGACGCGCCCGTCGACACGGCCGTCAGACCCGCGCCGAGCAGCCCCGTCGCCGCGGTCTTCGCCGCGAGCACGCGGCCGCGCTGCGGCACCAGCAGGTAGGTGGTCTGGGCGGTCCGGTGGGTCCACTCACCGGCGGTGCTGAGCACGCCCATGGCCAGCAGCAGCAGGCCGGTCATCAGGCCCACCACGGCGAACGGGCCGGCCACTGAGGGGAAGGCGTCGTCGGACGCCTCCAGCAGGACCATCCCCACCGGCCCCGCGATCACGGCGGCGAGGGCGAGCATCCGGCCCGAGCGGGTGGTCAGGGTCTTGCGCACCTCGAGGCCGACGAGCGCCGGCAGCGAGGCGCGGGTCGGACGGACGGCGGGCCGTACCGGAGCGGCAGTGTCGAGGGTCATGGTGTTCGAGCTCGTGGTCATGTCGGGGCTCCTCAGTGCTCAGCGGGGGTGGGGGCAGCTCCGGAGTCGTCCGTGAGCTGGAAGAACAGGTCCTCGAGGCCGCGCTGCACCGGGTGCAGGTCGATCAGCGCAACCCCGGCAGCGGCAGCGATGGCGCCGATGGTGGCGGGCTCGGCACCGTCCACGACCAGCACGCCGTCGGCCTGGCGTTCCACGTGGAACTCCCGGGCTCGCAGCGCGTCGGCCAGGCCCCGGGGGTCGACCGACCGCACCGCGGTGCCGCTGGCGCCCAGCAGTGAGCCGAACGGCCCGTCGGCCACGATCCGCCCGCCACCGATCACCAGCAGCCGGTCCACGGTGTGCTCGACCTCGCTGAGCAGGTGCGAGGAGAGCAGCACCGTTCCGCCGCGCGCCGCGTGGCCGCGCAGCAGCCCGCGCAGCCAGCGGATGCCCTCCGGGTCCAGCCCGTTGGCCGGCTCGTCGAACACCAGCACCGGCGGGGCGGCGAGCAGCGCCCCGGCGATGCCGAGCCGCTGCCGCATCCCCAGCGAGTAGCCGCCCACCGGCCGGCGGGCGGCGTCGGCGAGGCCGACGAGCTCCAGCACCTCGTCGACCCGCCCGGAGTCGACGCCGACGGCGGTGGCGTGCAGCCCCAGGTGCGCCCGGCCGGTGCGGCCGGGGTGCACGGCCGAGGCGTCCAGCAGGGCGCCGACGACGGCGCCCGGGTTGGGCAGCTCGGCGTAGGGCCGACCGTCGATCGTCGCGGTGCCCGCGGTCGCCGGGATCAGCCCGGTCATCATCCGCATCGTGGTGGTCTTGCCGGCGCCGTTCGGGCCGAGGAAGCCGGTCACGGTGCCGGGCTCGAGGGTGAAGCTGACGTCGTCGACGACGGTGCGTGCGCCGTAGCGCTTGGTCAGTCCGCTGACCGAGATCATGGGTGCCTCCGGGGTTCGGTGTGGTGTCCCCAATCTGCGGTGAACCCACTGGTCAGCGCGTCGGCCGGAGGCCGCGGTCTTGCGCACCGGACGGTGCGACCCGGTCATCCGGAAGAGGACGTCGGCAGTCGACCCGCGGGTGACCCGCAGCTCGCCGGAGGGGACCTACGCTCCGACCCATGGGGGTCCGCGAGCGCATCTGGCCGGGACTCACCCCCCCGCGGCATCGCGCTGGAGGCCGGCCTCGCCGGGCTGGGCGTGGTGATGATCGTCAGCGGCTTCGGCACCCTCGAGCCCCCGTCGCTGGACCTGGGCGCCGTCGTCGTGGCCACCGCGCTGATGGCCCTCGGGTTGTTCGTCTTCCGCCGCACCCAGCCCGCGGTCCCCTTCGCGGTGTGCGCCGTGTCGGCCGCGCTCGGCTTCTCCCCCACCGGGCCCTGGCTGCTGGCCAGCTACGCCGTCGGCCGCTACAGCGACTCGTGGTGGGTCCGGGGTGGGGTGGGGATGGGTGGGGCCGTCGCGATCGCCGTCGCCGCGGACCCGGCCACGGTCGGGGGCTGGACGGTCGTCGCCGCCGCCACCGGGGCGATCGTCGCCCTCCCCGCCGCCCTGGGGATCTGGCAGCGAACCCGCGAGCAGCTGCTGGGGGTGCTGCGCGAGCGCGCCGAGCGGGCCGAGGCCGAGCGGGAGCTGCTCGCCCGCGACGCCGTCCTCTTCGAGCGGACCCGGATCGCGCGGGAGATGCACGACGCCGTCGGGCACCGGGTGAGCCTGATGGTGCTCCAGGCCGGCGCGATCGAGCTGGCCGCGCGCGACGCCGACCGGGTCGAGCAGCTGGCCGGGCAGGTGCAGACCGCCGGGCGGCGCGCACTGGTCGAGCTGCGTCAGATGGTCGGCGTGCTCCGCGCCGGGGACGTCGACGAGGACGCACCCCTGGGCCCGCAGCCGGGCCTGGAGGACCTGCCCCGGCTGGTCGACCAGGCGCGCGAGGCGGGGATGGACGTCGCCCTGGCCGACCCCGCCGACCTCGCCTCGGAACGGCCCGCCGTCGACCCCGCGGTGGGCCGGGCCGCCTACCGGATCGCGCAGGAGGCGCTGACCAACGCCGGCAAGCACGCCCCCGGCGCCCGGGTGCAGCTCACCGTCGAGCACGGCCCGGACGAGCTGCGCCTGCGGGTGGTCAACGGCCCCCCGACCCGCCCACCGCAGCCGGTGCCCGGTGACGGCTACGGGCTGGTGGGGTTGGGTGAGCGGGTGCGCACCCTCGGCGGCCGGATCACGGCCGAACCCCGGCTGGACGGCGGCTTCAGCGTCGACGCGGTGCTGCCGACATGAGCGACGTCCGGGTGCTGCTCGTGGACGACGAGGAGCTGGTGCGGTTCGGCCTGCGCACCGTGCTGGAGTCCTCCGGCGGGTTCGAGGTGGTCGGGGAGGCCGGGGACGGCGCCGCGGCGGTGCGGGCGGCCCGGGAGCTGCGGCCCGACGTGGTGCTGATTGACGTCCGGATGCCGGTGCTCGACGGGCTGGCCGCCACCGAGCAGCTGCTGGCGCTGCCGCAGCCACCGCAGGTCGCCGTGCTCACCACCTTCCACCAGGACGAGTACGTGTACGCCGCGCTCGCCGCCGGTGCGGCCGGCTTCCTGCTCAAGGACACCCCGCCCCGGGAGATCGCCGCCGCGGTCCGGGCGGTCGCCGACGGGACGGCGACCCTCTCCCCGGCGGTGACCGCGACGCTGATCGACTCGTACGTGCACCGCCGGACCGCGCCCCGGCGGGCTGCGGCGCTGCGTCGGGTCAGCACGCTGACCGACCGGGAGCGCGAGGTGCTGGCGCTGCTGGGCAGCGGCGACTCCAACGCCGAGCTGGCCGGCCGGCTGTTCGTGAGCGAGGCGACGGTGAAGACCTACGTCTCCCGGCTGCTGGCCAAGCTCGACCTGACCAACCGCACCCAGGCGGCGATCCTCGCCCACGAGGCCGGCCTGCTGGAGCCCTGACCCGCGACTCCTGCGGAGTGGTCACCGCAACTGGACGGTTGGTCCGTGACCGTCGCCCGCCACCGTGCGTGAGCGGGAGGAGCGGCCGGGGCATGCCGTTCGGCCGGCCCGCCGCGGCCGACGTCCCGGTCGACGCCGGTCAGTCGGTGGACCGCCGGGACCGGACGCCGCGGATCACCAACACCGCCCCCACCACGAGGAACCCGGTCGCGGCGCCCAACCGGCCGGCGCGGTCGGGCATACCCACGCTCCACAGCGCCAGCTCGACGCTCATCAGCAGCAGGAGCAGGCCGAACGTCGTCCGGTTGCGGTACCAGGGCGCCGTCGACCCGTCGGCCCGGAGCGGGCCCCGTACCCCGGAGACGACGAGCAGCACGCCGGCCGCGAGCAGCAGCAGGGCGCCGGCCGTCCGGGCCGCCGTCAGCACGCCCTCGGCGGTGCCCCAGGCCAGCAGTGCGACACCCCCCACCGCGAGCCCTCCGCCGGTCAGCAGGTGGTCGGTGCGCCGGCTCATGCGGAAGTACGGGCTGCGCGCCATCGCGACTGCCCCTCTCGATCACCGGGGACGGACGGCCGACAGCCTGTCAGGTCCCGGCCGCCCCGCGGTGGACCCCCGGTCGCCGTCGTACGCCGGTCGTCGGTTCCTCGTCGGACTTCCGACGACCGGCGCACGACGGCGGGGATCAGCTCTGGCTGAGCTGCAGGGTCGGGTAGTCGGTGTACCCCTCGGCGCCGGCCGCGTAGAACAGCGCCGCGTTCGGCTCGTTCTCCGGGTGCTCGCCCTGCCAGCGCTGGACCAGGTCGGGGTTGGCGATCGCGGCACGACCGACGGCGACGGCCTCGGCGTGCGCGGCCTCGATCAGGGCGACCGCCTCGGCGCGGGTGGTCACGGTGCCGAAGCCGCTGTTGGCGACCAGCGGCCCGCCGAACCGGCGGCGCAGCTCCTGCACCAGGTCACCGGCGGGCTCGGCGTGCAGGATCGACAGGTAGGCCAGGCCCAGCGGCGCCAGCTGGTCGACCAGGGTGCCGTAGGTGGCCAGGACGTCGTCCCGGTCGGTCTCCAGGGCGTCCTGGATGTTGTGCTCCGGGGAGATCCGCAGGCCGACCTTGCCGGCACCGACCGCCTCGGCGACGGCGGTGACCACCTCGACGACGAAGCGGGCGCGGTTCGCCGGCGAGCCACCGTAGACGTCGTCGCGCTGGTTCGACGCCGGCGAGAGGAACTCGTGCAGCAGGTAGCCGTTGGCGCCGTGCACCTCCACGCCGTCCAGGCCGGCCGCGACGGCCCGCCGGGCGGCGGCGACGAAGTCGTCGCGGACCTGCGCGGCCTCCTCGGTGGTGAGGGCGTGCGGCACCGGGTAGGGCTGCTTGCCCTTCTCCGTGTGCCCCGCGCCGTCGATCGCGATGGCGCTCGGCGCCTCGACCCGGCGGCCGCCGTTCACGTCGGGGTGGGTGACCCGCCCGCCGTGCATCAGCTGCATCACGATCTTCCCGCCGCGGGCGTGCACCGCCTCGGCGACGCGCGCCCAGCCGGCGGCCTGCTCCTCGGTGACGATGCCGGGCTGGCCGACGAACGCCTGCGACTCGAAGCGCGGGTAGGTGCCCTCGGTGATGATCAGGCCGATCGAGGCGCGCTGGGCGTAGTGCTCGACGAGCAGGTCGTTCGGGACGCCGGAGGCGCCGGCGCGCATGCGGGTCAGCGGGGCCATCACGACGCGGTTGGCGAGCTCGACGTCGCCGAGCGTCACGGGGGAGAACAGGTCCATGCCGGGCACAAGGTGGTTGCGCACGGCGACCATTCCGGTCCCGGGCCGACTGCGGCGAGGCTCACTCCCGGTCAGCGGCGCCGCAGCTGCGCTCCCGCACCGACGAGCAGGACCGCACCACCGACGACGGCGAGCGCGATCGCCCGGGGCCGCCTGCCGGCGGCCGGCGCGGCGGGGACGGGGCGCGTGACCGGGAGGGGCACGGGGACCGGAGCAGCCGGCGCTGCCGCGAGCACCCCGGGCTCGGCGGCGAGCGCGGCCAGCGCCGCCGCCCCGGCTCGGTGACGTCGCCCGCTGCGGACCTGGGCGGCGAGGGCGAGGAGGAAGCCCACGACGGCGAGCGCCAGCAGGCCGGCGGCCACGCCGGTCGCGTCGTCGCGGGCAGCGAGGGTGAGCGCGGCGCCGCTGACCAGCAGCCCGGCCGCCGCCCCCGCCGTCCGGACCGGGTCCGCCCCGGCCGACCAGCGCTGGGCCAGCCTGCCTGCGTTGCGGCGGACCGCGTCGCTGGCGGCGGCGTCGGACCGGGTCAGCACGATCGTGGCCCCGTCGTGGTGCGGGTGGTCGGCGGGCAGCCGCACCGCGGACGGATCCGCGGTCGCCGTGCACCTCTCCAGCTCCTGCGCCGTCAGCGCACCGAACTCCAGGGCTCCTGCCGTCTGCACCGTGTTCCTCCTGTCGCGGGGGACGTCCCCTGCGACAGGTCGGCACGCCGGGCCGCCGGCTTGAGCAACGGGGATCGCGCCTCACCCGGAACAGCGAGCACCCGCCCGGTGCTGCCGTCTGCCAGACGTCCGCTCGCACGAGGAGATCCCCATGGCACAGACCTGGTTCATCACCGGCGCATCCCGCGGTTTCGGCAAGGAGTGGTCGATCGCGGCGCTCGCACGGGGCGACCGGGTGGCCGCCACCGCCCGCGACACCTCGTCCCTCGACGACCTGGTGCAGCGCTTCGGGGACGCCGTCCTGCCCATCCAGCTGGACGTGGACGACCGGGCGGCCGCGTTCGCCGCCGTCCGACAGGCCCACGACCACTTCGGCTCACTGGACGTCGTGGTCAACAACGCCGGCTACGGCCAGTTCGGGATGATCGAGGAGATCTCCGAGGCCGAGGCCCGGGCGCAGTTCGAGACCAACGTGTTCGGCGCGCTGTGGATCACCCAGGCCGCGCTGCCGTTCATGCGCGAGCAGGGCTCCGGGCACGTCCTGCAGGTGTCCAGCATCGGCGGGATCTCGGCGTTCCCGAACATCGGCATCTACAACGCGTCCAAGTGGGCGCTGGAGGCGATGACCCAGTCGCTGGCCGCCGAGGTGGCCGACTTCGGCATCAGGGTGACCCTCATCGAGCCGGGCGGCTACGCCACCGACTGGGGTGGCGCCTCGGCCAAGCACGCCACTCCGAACCCGGCCTACGACCAGTTCCGCGAGAAGGCCGCCGAACAGCGCCGCCAGCGCCTGGGCGGCACGCCGGGTGACCCGGTGGCCACCCGTGCCGCCGTCCTGGCGGTCGTGGACGCTGAGAACCCGCCGCTGCGGATCTTCTTCGGCGAGAACCCGCTGGCCATCGCGACCGCGGACTACGAGTCCCGGCTGGCCGACTGGCGCGAGTGGGACGCCGTCTCCAAGGCCGCGCACGGCGGCACCCAGGGCTGATCGCAGGCCCCCGAGCGCGCTCGGGGGTCCGTCGGGCAGGGTCGTGACATGGCCCCCGAGCGCACCGACCGCCGTCCGCACCGGCTGCGGGAGGTGGCCGCGGACCGCCGCGGCTACGTCCTGGCCTGGTGGGGCTTCACCGCCACGTTCGCGCTGCTGCGCCTGCTCACCTGGCTGATCCACGTCGACGTCGCCGTCCTCGGGGACGTCCAGGCCGGTGGCGTGCACCTGCACCACTACCTCTGGGGCATCCTGCTGCTCGCCGTCGTCGGCGGAGTGGCGCTGGGCAACCGGCCGCCGAAGGTCCGCGCCGCCCTGGGCCTGCTGTTCGGCGTCGGGCTGGCGCTGGTGGTCGACGAGGCGGCCCTGCTGATCCAGCTCGAGGACGTCTACTGGGACACCTTCGGCTGGGTCAGCGTGGGCCTGGCCGTCGTCGTGATCGGGCTGGCCGGCAGCGTGCTGGCGCTGACCAGCGCTCCGCGGGAGGGCGGCCCCTGAGCGGGGGTCAGGAGACCAGCACGGCCTCCCGCTCGGCGGCGCCGGCCAGTTCGGCATAGCGGCCGCCGCGGGCGAGCAGCTCCTCGTGCGTGCCCTGCTCGACCACCCGGCCGTGCGCGAGCACCGCGATCAGGTCGGCGTCGCGCACGGTGGAGAGCCGGTGCGCGATGGTGATCGTCGTCCGGCCGCGGCTGGCCTCGTCCAGCGCCGCCTGCACCGCCCGCTCGGTGGTGTTGTCCAGCGCGCTGGTGGCCTCGTCGAGCACCAGCACCCGCGGGTCGCGCAGCAGGGTGCGGGCGATCGCCAGCCGCTGCTTCTCCCCGCCGGAGAACCGGTGCCCGCGGGCCCCGACCACGGTGTCGTAGCCGGCCGGCAGCGCCGCGATCACGTCGTGCACCTGGGCCCGCCGGGCGGCGTCGACCAGCTCCGCGTCGGTGGCGTCGGCCTTGGCGTGCCGCAGGTTCTCGGCGATCGTGCCGTGCAGCAGGTAGGTCTCCTGGGCGACGACGCCGACCGTGCGGGCCAGGTCGGCCAGCGTCACGTCCCGGACGTCGATGCCGTCGATGGTCACCCGCCCGGACGTCGGGTCGTTGAGCCGCGCGACCAGGGAGGCCAGCGTGCTCTTGCCCGACCCGGTCTCCCCCACCAGCGCGAGCGTCGCGCCGGCCGGCACGACCAGGTCGACGTCGGTGAGCGCGTCGCGGTGCCCGTCGGCGTAGCGGAAGCCGACGTGCTCGAACCGCACCTCGCCCCGGACGTCGCCCAGCGGCACCGGGGACGCCGGGTCGTCGATGTCGACCGGCAGGTCCAGGTACTCGAACACCCGGCTGAACAGCGCCATCGAGGCGGTCAGCGAGACGCCGATGTCCAGCAGCCCCATCAGCGGGCGGAACAGCGCGCCCTGCAGCGTGGTGAAGGCGACCAGGGTGCCGATCGTCATCCCGCCGGACGTCGCGGGCAGCCCGGCGGCCAGGTAGATCAGCGCGGGGATGCCGGCGAAGACGATGCTCATCGTGGCCATCCGCCACCGGCCGGCCAGCTGCGAGCGGACCTCCAGGGCGACCAGGTCGTCGGAGGTGGTGGCGAAGCGGGCCGACTGCGCGGGCCCGGCGCCGAGGGTCTTGCCCAGCAGCACACCGCTGACGCTGAGCCCCTCCTCCACCTGGGAGTGCAGGTCGGCGAGGTGGCGCTGCCGCTGCGCGGTGATGGTGCGGCGCATGCGGGCCACCTTGCGGGTCAGCCAGATCGCCGGCGGCAGCACGACCAGGGACAGCAGCGACAGCCGCCAGCTGAGGGCGACCATCGCGATCGCCGTCCCGACGACCGTGGTGGCGTTGGCGGCGAAGGAGGTCGCGGTGGTGGTGACCACCGACTGCATGCCGCCGATGTCGTTGGTCAGCCGGGACTGCACCTCGCCACCCTTGGTGCGGGTGAAGAAGCCGAGCGACTGGCGCTGCAGGTGGGTGAAGACCGACGTCCGCAGGCCGTGCATGACGTGCTGGCCGACGGTGGTGGACAGCCAGGTCTGCAGCACGCCGAGGACGGCGGTGACGGCAGTGACCGCCACCATGCCGACCACGGCCCAGACCAGCAACGGCACGTCCTGCTGCGGGATGGCCTCGTCGATCACCAGCCGGATGAGGAAGGGGGTGGCCAGCGCGATGGCGGAGCTGGCGACGATGAGCGCGACCACGGTCGCGAGCTGCGTGCGGTACGGGCGGAACAGCCCGGCCACCCGGGACCACCGGACGGGCGAGCGCTCCAGCTGGGCGCGGTCGGCCGGGTCTGGCCGCCCGCCGGAGCGCCCGCCTCCCCGGCCGGGCTGGAAGGCGTCGTCGATGGCGACCACCCCTCTCTCGGAAGTTTGCTGAGGTTACCTCACGGTGTGGTAACCGCACCACTGCCGGTAGTGTTCCCCCATGCGCGAGGGCATGGGTGGTGGCGGCACGGCGCCCCTGGGCGACCTGCTGATGCGGGTCGCTCGCACGCTGCGCCGCCGGTTCACCGCCACGCTGGCGCCCTGGGACCTGTCCCCGCACCAGGCCCGCGCCCTGCGCGTCGTCTGCTCGCGGGACGGCGTCCGGCTCTCCGAGCTCGCCGAGGCGCTGCGGATCGCGCCGCGGTCGGCGACGGAGGTCGCCGACGGCCTGGCCGAGCGCGGGCTGGTCGAGCGCACCGCCGACCCGCGGGACCGGCGGGCGGTGGTGCTGGTGGCCACCGACGCCGGCCGGACGGTCCAGCGGGAGGTCGACGAGGCGCGGGCCGCCGACTCCACGGAGCTGTTCGCCCGGTTGTCGGCCGAGGACCGGACGACGCTCGAGCGGATCCTGCGTCAGCTCACCGACTGAGGACTCAGCCCTCGTCCGGGGGACCGAGCTCGAAGAAGACGACCTGCGGCGGGGCGTTGATCCGCACCGGGAGCAGGCTGAAGCCGATCCCGCAGGTCACGAACAACGCGTTGCCCGGAGCACCGTGGTCCTCCGGCGCCCACCCGTCGACCACGACCTCCTCCTCCTCGGTCAGCCCGGGGTAGGACCAGTTCGGCAGGCCGGGCAGCGCGATCTGCCCGCAGTGGGTGTGCCCGGCCACGGCGAGGGGCGCACTGCCGGCCGGCATCTCCGGGAACGCGGCCGGGTTGTGCATGAGCACCACCCGCGGCGCCGCCTCGGGCAGGTCGCGCAGGGCCTGGTCGACGTCCACCAGCCCGGGGCGCACCGGGCCGATCCCGACCACGTGCAGCGGGTCGGTCCCGGTGCCGGGCACCGGGACCGACTCGTTGAGCAGCACCGGGATCCCGGCGTCCTCCAGCGCGGTGGTCAGCTCCTGCTCGGCACCGCTCGCGTAGTCGTGGTTGCCCAGCACGGCGTAGGTCGGGATGCCGGAGTCCAGCAGCGGCGCCAGCAGCTCCAGCACCGTCTCGACCTCGGGCTCGACGTCCGGGCCGGCGTGGTAGACGAGGTCACCGGCCAGCAGCACCAGGTCCGGCTCGGCGTCCACCGCGCGTCGGACGGCGCGCTCGGTCATGCCCGGGTTGCCCCACCACATGCCGATCTGGACGTCGGCCAGGACGGCGACGTCGATCGGTGGCGTGCCGGCGGCCAGGCCGGGCAGCTCGACGCTCTCCTGCTCCTCGTCGAGGATCAACCGCGGCTCGACGAGGGTGCCGTAGCCGATGAGCAGGACGACGGCCGCCACCAGCCCCAGCCCGACGCGGACGAACCAGCGCTTCACGCCCGCACCTCCGACCGCCGGTCGGCCACCGGCCCCCGGTCACGCCGCCCGGACCCGGGCTGAACGGCCCAGGCACACGCCAGCACCCACCCGGTGCCCAGCAGCAGCCCGGCGAGGACGTCGGTCGGGTGGTGCGCGGCGATGTGGATCCGGGTGATCCCGATCGCCGGTGCGAGCAGCACCGGCACCGCCAGCACGGCCCACCGCCGGCGGCCGACCCCGTAGCTGATCACCAGCACGGCCAGGGCGCCGTAGAGGGCGACGGCCATCCCGGAGTGGCCGGAGGGCCAGCTGGCGCCCACCGGCAGCCCCTCGGTCAGGTCGACGACGTCGGGCCGCACCCGGCCGACCACCAGGCCGATGACGAAGTACAGCGCCACCTCGCCGATGACGGTGACGAGCACGAAGACCACGGGGCGCCAGCTGCCGGCCCAGGCCAGCGACAGGACGGCGAGGGTGAGCCCGACGGCGATGACCGCCCGGGTTCCCGACAGCGCGCCCACCGCCTCGGCCACCGTCGTCAGCGTCTCGGTGCGCTGGTCGACGAACCACACGGTGACGCTCCGGTCGAACCGGCCGAGAGCGGTGTCCATCAGCACGCCGGTGACCAGCAGGCCCAGCCCGGCGAGCGTGGCGAACAGTGCAGCGGCCGCACCGGCCAGCTTGCGGACCGTCCCACCGTCGGGCAGCACCGACTGGCGCGTGGGCGCCGGCCGCGGGACCTCCGCCGGGTCCACGTCCAGCGGGTCCAGCGGCTCGCCGCTGGACCCGTGCCGGTCGTGCTGCCAGCCGCGGAAGGCCGCCGTGGTGATCGCCAGCCACGCTGCTCCCAGCGCCCAGCCGGCCAGCACGTCGGAGACGAAGTGCACCCCGAGGGCCAGCCGGGTGAAGCCGATGACGAGCACCAGCAGCGCCACCCCGGCGATGAGCCACGGCCGCAGCCGGCGCCGCACCAGCGGCAGCACCACGAGCGCCAGCACCCCCCAGGTCACCAGGGCCGTCATCGCGTGCCCGCTGGGGAAGCTGGCGTTGCTCGGGGTGTCGACGACCGGGTTGGCCACGACGGGGCGGGCCCGGTCGGCGATGTACTTGGTCAGCGGCACGATCACGGCGAGGCCGATCCCGGAGACCGCGACGTACGCCGCCAGCCGCTGGTGCCGGCGGATCAGCAGGAACAGCGTCGCCAGGGTGGTCACCAGCACCGACGCGCCGGCTCCGCCGAGGTCGGTCACGCCGCGCAGCACGCTCACCGCCAGCGGCGAGTCGCTGACGACGTCGTTCAGGTCGGCGGCGACGTTCCCGTCGAGGGAGGCCAGCGGCGACCAGTTCTGCTGCACCAGCAGCCACAGCCCCAGGAAGGGCACCGCACCCGCCAGCAGGGCCACGAGCCCCAGGAGCGCGCGGGCACCGAACCGGCCGGGTGCCTGACCGGCCTCCGGGGACCCCCGGACCAGGAGGCGCCGGCTCACCCGTCGATCACCTCCACCACGATCGACGGGTGGCCGGAGGCGCCGTCCGGAGCGACCGGGGTGCGCACGTCGGTCTGCAGCTCGTCGGTGGCCCGGGCGGCGATCCGGTGCCGGCCCGGGGTGGCGCCCTGCCGGACCCCGGCGCGCTCCAGGAGCGCCCGGAGCGGCACGCCCTGCCAGCGGGCGTTGCCGACCAGGTCCCCGCCGACCTCGTTGGACACGCAGGACAGCGTGACGTCCGCCTCGATCTGGGGCATCCCCATCAGCTCGTCGTAGCTGAGCGTGAACGGATCGTCCACCATCCCGCGGACCTCCAGCTGCCACTCGGCCGGGTCGACGATCGGCACCGGAGGGCGGTGTCGATCCGGTAGAACGCCGCGTTCGGGACGAACATCGGCGTCAGGCCCGCGATCTCCAGGTCGGCGCCCGGTGGGACCGGTCCGGCCGAGCGGAACGGCCGCGGCAGCCGGATCGCCCTGCGCACCGAATCCAACCGCTCCCGGCCGGTCAGCAGCCAGCCGCCGACGCTGCCGGCCACGGCGACCGCGCCGGCCGCGACGCCGAGCGCGGCGATCGCGGCACGCTCCAGCCAGCCGGGCACGCTGTCGATGACGGCGTCCCCCACGGAGATCACCAGGGACGGCGCCGCGTCCAGCACGGCGGCGCGCTGCCCACCCGGCTGTGCTGATGCGCTCATCAGCCGAGCCTGACCCGGGGCGGCCGGTGGGCACAACGGAACCGGAAACGACGCCGGATCGTCATGCGGCACCCCGTCCTGTGTCGGCTCCGTGACCGCCGGGAGTGCGGCGGTGCGGCCGGGTACGGGCGGGCGGATGGAGACCGACACGGACCGGGCCGACCGCACCCGGAAGCGCAGGATCGGCGAGCTGCTCAGTGACTTCCCCTGGGTGCACCTGGGGCTCGGGCTGGTCGGCAACACCGCCTTCTTCGTCGGCAGCGTGCTCTTCTTCTGGGAGAGCACGAAGACGGTGGGGATCTGGCTGTTCGTCATCGGCAGCCTGGGCATGTTGACCGGCTCGGTGGGCGAGCTGGTGGTCAAGGTGGAGAAGCGCCGCCGGCGCGGCGGGTGAGGCGGCCGGCCCGATCGGCGCAGGGAGGGCTCGACCGATCGGTGCCCCGTGCTCCACGATCGAGCGATGACAGAGTCGTCATCACTGGCAGGCTGGGCGTCCGAGGAGTTCACCGACGCCGGCATCACCCACACGCTGATCTCGCGCGGCTCCGGCCTCGGGGTGGTGCTGCTGCCGGAGGTCCCCGGCGTGACGCCCCAGGTGCTGGGACTGGCCGACCACCTGGTCGAGGCCGGCTTCACCGTCACCGTCGTCTCGCTGTGGGGTGAGCCCGGCCGCCCCCTCTCCCCCGCCTACGCGCTGGGGTCGACGGCGCGGGCCTGCCTCGCCCGCGAGTTCCGCGTGTTCGGCACGCGCGCCGACCGCCCGGTGGCCGGGTACGTCCGCGCCGTCGCCCGCCGGCTGCACGACCGGGTGGGCGGACCGGGCGTCGGGCTGATCGGCACGGGCCTCAGCGGTGGGTTCGCGCTCGCGGCCGCCACCGAGCCGGTGGTGCTCGCCCCGGTGGCCAGCCACCCGTCGCTGCCCGTCGGCGTCACCCCCGGACGGCGGGGTGATCTGGGGATGTCCGACGAGGAGCGGGACGCCGTCGTCGAGCGGGTGCACGGCGAGGGGCTGCGCCTGCTGGGCCTCCGGTTCAGCGAGGACAAGGCCTGCCCGCCCGACCGTTTCCGCACCCTGCGCGCCGCCTTCGGCGACGGCTGGCTGCCGATCGTGATCAGCTCCCGCTCCGGCAACCCCGCCGGGATCGGCAGGACCGCGCACCGGGTGCTGACCCACCCCGAGGTCGAGGCGCCCGGCCACCCCACCAACGACGCCCGGGCCGAGGTGGTCGCCTTCCTCCGCGACCGGCTCACCGGCGCCGGCACCCCTGTGCACGCCGGCGGCGGCCTGCGCAACGCGCTGCTGGACCCACCGGGACAGCCGCGGGCAGCGGGCTGACCTACTCCGGCAGGTAGAGGCAGAACGGATGGCCGGCCGGGTCGAGGTGCACCCGGACGTGCTCCTGCGGCTGGAACGCGGCCGGCGTGGCGCCCAGCGACTGGGCGAACGCGCTGGCCGCGTCCAGGTCGTCGACGGCGATGTCCAGGTGCGCCTGCATCCGCGGGTCACCGGGACCCGCGGGCCAGACCGGCGGCACGTGGCCTGGCTCCCGCTGGAAGGACAACCCCGAACCGCCGGGCACCAGGGTCGCCCACTCCGGGCCGTCCTCGCCGATCGGCCAGCCCAGCAGTTCGCTGTAGAAGCGCGCCAGCCCACGCGGGTCGGGAGTGTCGAGCACGGTGGCGGTCAACGTCATCGGCGGGCGATCGGGCACAGGGGCTCCTGGAGGTCGGCGGTGCGCCTGAACGTAACGCCGTGCGCGCTTCCCGTGGCGATACCTCACCGCTAAGGTTTCTCGGCATGAGCGGGCGCCGGGTACGCATCGGGATCGACACCGGAGGCACGTTCACCGACGTCGTCGCCGTCGACGAGGAGACCGGTGAGGTCGCCACGACCAAGACGCCGTCCACCCCGGCCGACCCGGCCGAGGGGTTCCTCGCCGGCGTGCAGAAGGTGCTCGGCCAGCTCGGCCTGGACGGCACGGCGGTCACCGCGGTCAGCCACGGGACGACGGTCGCCACCAACCAGCTGCTCGAGGGAAAGCTGGACCGGATCGGCTTCATCACCACCGAGGGCTACGAGTCGGTGCTGGAGATCGCCCGGCAGTCGGTGCCCGACGGCTACGGCAACAGCTACTTCTGGGTCAAGCCGCCGCGGATCGTCCCGGCCGACCTGGTCCGCACGGTGCGCGGCCGGCTCGACGTCACCGGCGCCGAGGTGCGGCCGTTCGACCGGGACGACGCCGTCGCCGCCGCCCGCTTCTTCCGGGACGCCGGCATCACCACCATCGGCGTCTGCTTCCTGCACTCCTACGCGAACGACGCCCACGAGCGGGCGATGCTCGAGGTGCTCCACGTGGAACATCCCGACGCCGTGGTCTCGATCAGCTCGCAGGTGCTGCGGGAGTACCGCGAGTACGAGCGGTCGGTGACCACGCTGGTCGACGCCGCGGTGAAGCCGAGGGTCGGCGCCTACGTCACCAACATCCGCCGTCGGCTCGACGAGATCGCCCCCGGCGTGCCGTTCTACGTGATGAAGAGCAACGGCGGCGTGCTCAGCGCCTCGGAGGTGGTGCACCAGCCGATCACCACGATGCTCTCCGGCCCCGCGGCGGGCGCGCTCGGCGCGGCCCTGATCGCCGGCACCGCCGGGTTCGACCGGGTGCTCACCTGCGACGGCGGGGGCACCTCCACCGACGTCACCGTGGTGATCGACGGCGAGCCGACGCTGACCACCGAGGGCTCGGTCGGCGACTACCCGTCCAAGATCCCGATGATCGACGTGGTCACCGTCGGCGCCGGGGGTGGCTCGATCGCGTGGCTGTCACCCGAGGGCACACTGAAGGTGGGGCCGAGGTCGGCCGGCGCCGACCCCGGGCCGATCTGCTACGGCAACGGCGGTGAGCAGCCGACCGTCACCGACGCGCACGTCGTCCTCGGCCGGATCCCCCCGCACCTGCTCGGTGGCGAGATCCCGCTGTCGGTCGACGCCGCGCGGGCCGGCCTCGAGGAGCTGGGCGGGAAGCTGGGGCTGTCGGTCGAGCGGGCCGCCACCGGGATCCTGGAGATCTCGGCGTGGAACCAGGCCAACGCGCTGCGCCAGGTCACCGTCGCTCGCGGCCTCGACGTCCGCGACTTCACCCTCACCACCTTCGGCGGCTCCGGGTCGCTGCTGGCCTGCCGCCTGATGGACGTGCTCGGCCTGCCGCGCACCCTGGTGCCACCGAACCCGGGCAACGTCAGCGCCTTCGGACTGCTCACCGTCGACGTGCGCAACGACTACGTGCAGACGATGGTCGCCCGGCACACCGACCTGCGGCCGGACGCCGTGGCCGAGGCGTTCGCCGCGCTGGAGGACCAGGCCGCACAGGCGCTGGACGGCGAGGGCTTCCCCCGCGACCAGCAGCGCATGCAGCGCACCGCCGACCTGCGGTACGTCGGCCAGGCCTTCGAGGTCCGCGTCCCGGTGGGCGACGGCGTGCTGGACGCCGCCGCGCTGACCGAGGTGGCCACCGCCTTCCACGCCGCCCACCGGCAGCTGTACGGCTACGACTTCGCCGCCGACCCGCGGCAGGCCGTGGAGTGGGTGAACCTGCGGGTCAGCGGGATCGGCCCGATCCGCCGTCCGGAGATCGTCGAGCCGGCGCCGTCCAGTGGCGACTCCCGCCGGGGCACCCGGCGGGTGTTCTTCGACGAGTGGGTCGAGGCACCGCTGCACTGGCGGCCGGACCTCTCCCCCGGCGACGTCGTGGCCGGCCCCGCCGTGATCGAGGAGTTCGGCTCCACCGTCCCCGTGCACCCCGGCTTCTCCGCCACCGTCGACCGCTTCGGCAACCTGCTGCTCACGAAGGAGACCACCCGATGAGCAAGCCCATCGCCGACCCGGTGCTGGTCGAGATCGTCGCCGGCACGCTGGCCGCGATCGAGAAGGAGGTCGAGACCTCGATCGGCCGGACGTCGCGGTCGCCGATGATCCGCGACGCGCACGACTTCCGGGCCGGCATCCACGACCGGCAGCTGCGCAAGCTCACCGGCCGCTCGTACTCCGCACTGGTGCAGCCCGTGGTCCGCGACCACCCGGTCGACACGATGAACCCCGGCGACGTCTTCTTCCACAACGACGTCTACCTCTCCGAGGGCGGGATCGGCCACCTGCCCGACCTGTGCGTCACGGTGCCGGTCTTCGCCGACGTCGACGGGTCCCCGACCGTGGTGGCCTTCGTCCAGGCGTTCGGCCACCACGACGACATCGGCGGCGCGGTGCCCGGCTCCATGCCGAGCGCGGCGACCAGCGTGTTCGAGGAGGGCCTGATGGTCCCCCCGATCAAGCTGTGGGACCGCGGCGTGCGCAACGACGCCGCGCTGACGATCATGACCCGCAACTCGCGGATGCCCGACTCGCTCGCCGCCGACCTGGACGCCGAGTGCTCGGCCTGCCTGGCGGGCGCGCGCCGCCTCGGCGAGCTGTTCGACCGGTACGGGGTGGCCGCGGTGGAGGCCTGCTTCGAGTCGATCCTGTCCAGCTCCACCGAGGTCTACCGCCGCGAGATCCTGTCCCAGATCCCCGACGGCAGCTACGTCTGGGAGGACTACGCCGAGCACGACGGCGTCGAGGAGCCGCAGCTGCACCGGCAGCGGATCACGCTGACCATGGACTCCACCAAGGACGTCCCGCTGGTCATCGACTTCACCGGCACGGGCCCGCAGGCCAAGGGCCCGATCAACCACTGCGGCGACTACGCCGACGGCAACTTCCTCAAGAAGTGGCTCGCGCCGATCCTGCGCAACCTCGCGGAGACCCCCGAGCGGATGGCCGAGCTCGACGTCAACGAGGGCGTCGTGCCGCTGATCGAGATGCGCTTCCCGGAGAAGGGCACCCTGCTCACCCCGATCTTCCCGGCGCCCACCAACGCCCGGACGTTCGTCATCCTGCGCCTGCTCGGCGTGCTCGCCGGGGTGCTGGCCAAGGCGACCGGCGGCCGGATGCCCGCCGACCAGGAGACGATCCGGTACACCGGCGTCTACGGCACCGACGCCAACGGCGAGCCGTACCTCATGCGCGAGGTGCTCGGCGGCGGCTCGGGCGGGCGGTACTACGCCGACGGTGAGGACACCATCCACGTCGTCCCGGACTCCCGGAACCTGCCGACGGAGTTCACCGAGTCGCGCTTCCCGCTGCGGATCGAGCGGCTCGCGCTGGCGAAGGACTCCGGCGGCCCCGGGCGGTACCGCGGTGGCTGCGGCTACGAGAAGGACATCCGGGTCCTCCGCGACGCGCACTTCATGTCCATCGCCGACCGGTCGATCCTGTCCTGCTGGGGCGTCAACGGCGGCAAGGCCGGGCGGCCGTTCTCCATCACCGTCGACCCGGACGGCCCCGACGAGCACGAGGTCGATGCGCTCGCCGACGCCGAGCCGCTCAAGGCCGGCACGGTCGTCCGGGTGCGGACGACGGGCGGCGGCGGCTGGGGCGACCCGCTGGACCGCCCGGTCGCGGAAGTGCTGCGCGACATCGCGTGGCGGAAGGTCAGCGTCGAGGGCGCGCGCCGCGACTACGGGGTCGTCGTCCGGGAGGACGGCAGTGCCGACGAGCCCGCCACCGGGGAGCTGCGCGCCTCGATGCGGGCGGACCGCCCGGAGACCGAGCCGTTCTTCGACCGCGGTCCGGGCTACGCGCTGCTCTCCGGCGGTGCGGCCTACAACGAGCTCGACCTGCTGTAGCGGGAGGCCCGACGGCAGCGAGGTCTCAGGTCAGGTGCCGAGGTCGGTGCTGCCGGACGGCGGCTTGACGCTCTCACCGTCCTGCTCCTGGTCTCCCCGGTTGGCCGGCTCGGGGGTGCTGCGCGGGTCGTCGCCGCTGTCCGCGACGGACTCGGGGACGAGCGGCGTCTCGCGGAGGACGTTCTCGCGTGCCTGGTCCCGGTCGGTGCCCGGCACGTCGGCGTCTGGGATCTCGGTCATCGTGACCTCCTGTCGGGGCCCCGCACCTACCCGGCAGCCGCGCGGCGAACCCGCCACCACCGCCGTCGGGCAACCGGTGCCGGTCCGGGCGCCGGCTCGGGGTCGGCCGCCGGCTCCGGGTGCGCGGCCCGCCAGCGGGCCAGCTCGGCCTCGACGTCGGCCATCCCGACCGGGACCCAGACGCCCTCGACGGGACGGCGGTAGTACTGGTCGACCCGGGCGTTGTGCGCCTCGACGACGGCGCGGGCCGCGGCCTCGGAGGTCTGCCGGGCCACCAGGGCCGGCAGCTGCTCCCGCTCCTTGCGCAGCGCGAACCCGGTCGGCAGCATCCCGGCGACCAGCGTCCCGGCGTCGCCGTCCTCCCGGCGGGCCCAGGCCAGCGCCCAGTCGTAGGCGGTCTCCTCACGATCCCGGCGGGGCAGCGGCTTGCCGGCGGGACCGAGGTCGTCGAACGCACCGTCGGCGCGCGCACGGTCGATCTGCCGCTCCACCCAGGTGTCGAAGGACATCCCCTCGGGCTTCCGCTCCGTCACTCCGCCTCCTCGGTCCCCGGCTCGCCTCCGACGATACGAGGGGTCGCGGGCATGAAGCGGGGCGTGACCGGGCACAGCCCGGCCATGGACGAGACCGCTCCCGGCACCGCCGCCCCGAGCCCCGACCCCGAGAGCACCGGCACCTCGGGCAGCGCCGAGCCGCCCGGCGAGGGCGTGCAGGTCACCATCGCCCAGCCGGACGAGACGACGGCGCAGATCCGGGTGGCCGGCGAGCTCACCGAGGAGAGCCGCCGCCCGCTGGTGCGCGCGATGACCGACCTGATGCTGAACTCGTCGTCGCTGGACCGCGTCGAGCTGGAGCTCTGCGACGTCACCTTCATGAACTCCGCCGGCATGTCGATCCTGGTCCAGCTGGAGCGGATGGCCGAGCCCCGTGGCATCGAGCTCCCCCTGGTGGTCGACTCCGGCACGGTCGCCCGGCCGCTGCAGGTGTCCGGCCTCTGGCGGCGGTTCACCATCATCGACCGGCGCGAGGGCTCACCGCCGACCACGCACGAGGGCATGCCACCCGGCACCGACCACCGCTGACCGGCGGCCCCGTCCAGAGGCTCGCGCCGAGCGTGCGAGGCGTGCGGGGGACGGGGTCCTTCATCAGCTGGCGTCGGGCGTCGCTCCCGGTACGCGGCCCAGCGAGACCAGCCAGCGGCGCAGCAGCCCGGCCAGCTGGGCGGTCTCCTCGGCGGTCAGCCCGGCGAGCATCCCCCGCTCGGTCTCCAGGTGGTCGGGCAGGGCGCCGTCCAGCGCGCTGCGGCCGGCCTCGGTGAGCGTGACGACGACGGCGCGCCCGTCGGCCTCGCTGCGCCCGCGGGTGATCAGCCCCTTCTCCTCGAGCCGGTCCAGCCGCTGGGTGATCGCCCCGGAGGTGACCAGCGCGGTGCGCATGAGCGCGGTCGGCGTGAGCTGGTAGGGCTGCCCGGCCCGGCGCAGGGCGGCCAGCACGTCGAAGGACGGCGCGTCCAGGCCGTGCCGGGCGAACGTGGCCCGCTGGGCGAGGAACACCTCCCGCTGCAGCTGGGTCACCCGGCCGATGACGCCCATCGGCGAGCAGTCCAGGTCGGGCCGCTCGCGCGCCCACTGGGCGAGGATCACGTCCATCGCGTCGCCCTCGGTGCGGTCGGGCCGCGCTCGGTCGGGTCCGACCCGGTCCGGCGCGGTCACGCCGGCTCGTCGTCCGGGAGGACCTCGACGGGCAGGTCGAGGTCGGCGAGGTGCTCCGCGTAGCTGCGCGGCGGGCGGCCCAGCAGGTCGGTGAGCACCCGCGGGCTGCCGGTGAACCCGTGGGCCCGGTAGTGGTCGAACATCGTCCGGCGGCAGCGGGCGGCGTAGGCGGTGGGCACCTCCCCGCCGGGGACGACGTCCTCGGCGACGATCTCCCGGCCCACCCGCGCGCTGAGCAGCTCGGCGATCCGCGGGGCGGTGAGCGGCTCGGGCCCGGCCGCCTCGAAGGTGCCGCCGTCCAGCCCGTCCGCGGTCAGCAGCACGGCCGCCGCGTCGGCGACGTCGCGCAGGTCGACCAGTGACTGCCCGGTCCGCAGGCCCCAGAGGCTGCGCAGCTCACCCCGGGCGACGACCTCCGGCAGCTCGTCGTCGAGGTTGTCGGCGTAGGCGCAGGGCTGCAGCACCCGCCAGGAGGCCAGCCCGCTGGCGTCCAGCGCCTCCTCGGCGAGGTCCTTGGCCGCGTGGTGCGGCATGGTGCGCAGCTGCGGGCGGAGCACCGAGTGGTAGACCAGCCGGGGCAGGCCGGCGCGGCGGGCCTCGCGGAAGAGCGCGGGCGCGCCCTCGGCCTCGTCCGGGTCGAAGTTGGGCCAGATGAGGTACATGGCGTCGGCGCCCGCGAGCACCCGCGACCAGGGCAGCGGCTGGGTCAGCTCGGCGCGCACCACCTCGGCGCCCAGGTCGGTCAGCTCCGGGCGGGGTCCTGGGCGGGACACCACGGCGCGCACCGCCTCGCCGCGCTCCCGGAGAGCACGGACCACGGCGGTCCCGGTCCGTCCGCCGGCTGCGGTCACCACGATCACACCGACACCTTAGGTCTGAGAGACCGTCCCGTCCGGTTCGCCACGGACGCGGGAGCGCCGGGCGGAGGGTTCAGCGGGTGGGCGCGCTCAGCCGCACCGTGAGCCCGTGCGGGCCGCCGATCAGGTCGACGTGCTCCCACAGCTTGCGGGCCAGCCACAGCCCCATGCCGCCGTGGGAGAGGTCGTCGCCGTGGGCGGGCACGAAGCCGGCCAGCGGGTCGGCGAAGTCCGTGCCGCGGTCGGTGATGGTGCAGACCACCCAGCCGGGCTCGGCCCAGACCCGGGCAGAGACCGGGGGGGTGCCGTGCCGGAAGGCGTTCGCGGCGATCTCGCTGACCGCCAGGTGCATGTCCTCGCAGCGGTCCCGGTCGGGGACGTACCGGGCCAGCACGTCGGCCAGCTGGTGCCGCAGCCCGGCCAGGGTGGGGGCGTCGTCGACGGCGAAGACGGGGGGCCCGGCCTCCATCGCCTCGCGGGGCAGCGGGAGCTCGGCCAGGTAGCTGGCGGGCGCCCGGTAGTCCGGGTTCGCGGTGGGGGCGCCGTCGACGAGCAGGAAGGGGTGGGTGGCCCGGGCGCTGTCGACCGCCGCGGCGGGCAGCAGGCGCTCGTCGTAGGGGCACAGCGCCGACATCCGGGTGCCGGCCAGCAGCTCGTTGACCACCGACTCGTAGCGCTGGGCCTCCCGCCAGTCGCGCGGGGTGGACCCGAACTCAGGGTGGCCGAAGACCCGCAGCCGGCCGGAGCGGGAGCTCGAGGCGCGGTCGAGCAGCCGCCGGGTGGTGGTGATCGCGTCGGGCCCCCGTGCACCGCGCAGGGACATCCGCGGCTCGCGGACCACGGCCGCCCCGGCGCTGCCCAGTTCCTCGACCAGCAGCTGGGCGGTCTCCTCCGGGCAGGTCAGCACGACCAGGTCACCGGCGACGAGGCCGGCGTCCAGCCAGGGCAGGGCGGCCGCGAGGAGGTCCTCCTGGGACCGCAGCACCACGGCCACGTGCCCGACCTGCCCGGAGCGACCCCTGCCGGGCGCGCGCCCGGTGCCCGGGCCGCCGGGGTCCACCTGCGCGCGCTGGAGAGCGCGCGCGGGGGAACCGCCGATCGTGGGCATCGCACCTCTCCGGACGAGCTGGGGACTCAGGGACACAGCGAACTGGTGGCATTCTCAAACACCCATCCCAGTTCTCGGCAACCGCCCCCGGCGACCGGAGGCCTCCGATCGGGTGACCCGCCCCTCACCTGGCCTCCTGCCACGGCGGTCACTGACCGTGCGCGGCTCGTCGGCGTGTCGCCGCGCCGGCAGCGGCCGGCTCAGCTCCGGAAGCCCTCGATCGACCTCATCAGCTCCTGCGACATCCGCACCAGGTCGTCGGTGGCGGCCTGCATCCCGCCGACACCGGCCGAGGTCTGCTGGGCACCCTGCGCGACCTCGCCGACGGTGGCCGCGATCGACCGGCCGCCCTGGGCGGCGTCCCCGATGGCCCGGGTCATCTCGTTCGTCGTCGCGGTCTGCTCCTCCACCGCGCTGGCGATCGTCGTCTGGTAGTCGTGGATGGCGGCGATGACCTCACCGATGCGGCCGATCGCGGCCACCGCACCCGACGTGTCGCCCTGGATCGCCTCCACCCGGCGCGCGATGTCCTCGGTCGCCTTCGCCGTCTCCTGCGCCAGCTCCTTCACCTCGTTCGCCACCACCGCGAACCCCTTGCCCGCCTCCCCGGCCCGCGCCGCCTCGATCGTGGCGTTCAGCGCCAGCAGGTTGGTCTGCTCCGCGATCGAGGTGATCACCTTGACCACGTCGCCGATCTCCTTCGAGCTGTCCCCGAGCTTGGTGACCGTGCCGTTGGCGCTCTCGGCGGCCTGCACGGCCTCGCCGGCCACCCGGGCCGCCTCGGCGGCGTTGTGCGCGATCTCGCGGATGGAGGCGCCCATCTCCTCCGCCCCCGCGGCGACGGCGTCGATCGCCGTGCTGACCTCCCGGGCGGCCACGGTGACGCTCTCGGCCTGGCCGGTGGAGCGGGTCGCGGCCCCGGCGATGCCCTCGCCCGTCTCGGACAGGGTGCGGGCGGACTCCTCCAGGCGGGTGGAGGCGCTGCCCACCTCGGTCACCACGTCGGCCACCCGGCCCAGCGTCGTGTTGAGCGCCTCGGAGAGCTGGTCGAGCTCGTTGCGCCCGTCCCCGGAGTCCAGCCGCCGGGCCAGGTCGCCGGTGGCGAGCACGTCGGTCATCCGGCGCAGCGGGCTGGTGATGCTGCGCGAGATCAGCAGCGAGAGCAGCGCGATGACCAGCAGGACGGGCGCGGCCCACAGCGCCATGTGCATCAGCTCGCCGCGGAAGGCGCCGTTGAGGTCGGCGACGTAGATGCCCGATCCGACGATCCAGCCCCAGCGCTCGTAGCCGGCGACGTAGGAGATCTTCGGCTGCGGGGTCTCCTCGCCCGGCTTGGGCCACAGGTACTCGACGAACCCGCTGCCGTCCCGCTCGACGACGTCGGCCATCTCGACGAACAGCTTCTTGCCGGTCGGGTCCTCGGACGCGGACAGGTCGGTGCCGTCCAGCTCCGGCTTGATCGGGTGCATGATCATCGCCGGGCTGCCGTCCTGGACCCAGAAGTACTCCGCGCCGGAGTAGCGCAGCCCCCGGACGGTGTCGCTGGCGGCCTGCTGGGCGGCGGCGGTGGTCATCGCGCCCGACGCCTCCTGCTCACCGAAGTGGGCGAGCACCCCGAGCACGGACTCCACCGCGGCCTGCGCCTTGTTGCGCTGCTCGTCCTCGATCGTCGTCCGCACCTGCAGCGCTCCGATCACCGCGATGGTGGCCATGCCGACCACCGTCACCACGACCAGCGCCCACAGTCGCGTGCTGACCCGCACTGCACGCAGGCGTGCACCCATGTCCTGCTCCCGTCCTCCGGCGCACCGGCGCCCCTCGCTGCGACGGCCCGGTGAGGGTCGCCCCACCGACGGTCTCGGCCGCTGCCGGACGGAGTTGAGCCGAGATGTGATCTTCATCTCGGGGTGCACCACCCGGTCGCACACCACGAAAGCCCACGTCAGCGGCTCGACCCGGTTCCGGCACAGCAGCGGACCCGCGTCGGCTTGCGGTGCGCCCGGACGCGGCTGGGAGCATGGCCGGGTGAGCGACCAGCGGGAGACGCTGACCTACGAGGACTTCGGCCGGGCGGCGCGCGAGCTCGCCCAGCAGATCGCCGACGACGGCTTCGAGCCCGACATCATCCTGTCCATCGCCCGCGGCGGCCTCTTCCTCGGCGGGGCGCTGGGCTACGCGCTGGACGTGAAGAACCTCTTCGTGATGAACGTGGAGTTCTACACCGGCGTCGACCAGCGGCTGGAGCTGCCGGTGGTGCTGCCGCCGACGCTCGACGTCGTCGACCTGACCGGAGCGCGGGTGCTGATCGCCGACGACGTCGCCGACACCGGCAAGACCCTCGAGCTGGTCCAGGAGTTCTGCGCCGGGCACGTCTCCGCCGTCCGGACGGCGGTCGTCTACGAGAAGCCCCGGTCACTGGTCCACTGCGACTACGTGTGGAAGCGGACCGACGACTGGATCGACTTCCCCTGGTCCACGCTGCCGCCCGTGGTGAGCCGCGGCGGGGCCGGGCACTGACCGCTGGGTCCACCGTGCTCAGGAACGGGTGGACCGTCTCCGGTGGGCGAGCACCCGCCCCCACGACCAGACCGTGTCGATGACCAGCACGTACGTCCAGATCCGGTCGACGTTCAGCAGCCAGTGCCCGCTGGAGTTCCAGTACCAGTCGAGCGGCCACGGCCCACCGAACAGCGCCTCGTAGGGCCAGCTGTGGCCGCTGACGGCCAGGGGCACCTGCGCGACGACCCACACGGTCGCGTGCACCGCCCAGCCCCGCAGCGTGGGCGGGCGCCGGTCCCGCGGAGCGGCCCGGGGCCGACCGGGTCTGGCACCGGCCGGTCGCTGCGGCCTGGCAGGTGCGGCGGCGGGGGGTGGCCGGTCCGCGGTGCCGGCCCGGCGGAGGGCCAGTGGCATGAGGCCGGCCGCCAGGAGGAGCACGGCGGCCGCGGCGAGGCAGGCGACCTGCCAGCGCGCCCCGGACCCGTACAGCCAGCCGGCGGCGAGGAAGCCCCCCGTGCCGCCCAGCAGCGCCGCGCTCTCGTAGCGCGCCAGCCCCTGCCCCAGCCGGCCGCCGGCGACCTCCGCGACGACGGCCTGCTGCACCGGGATCACCGCCGCGAAGCCCACCGCAGCGAGCACCCAGACCCCGGCGATGACCACCGGGTTCGGTGCGGCGGACAGGGCTGCCGCGAACGCCGCGCTGCCGACCAGACCCGCCATCACCACCCGCCGGCGCCCGAGCCGGGTCACGACGCCGTGCAGCAGTTCAGGGATGGTGCTGTAGACGATGAAGCCGGGGAGGAAGACCGACGCGATGGCGCCCAGCTCGAGGTCGAACCCCCGTTGCAGGTGGAGCAGGAGCAGCAGGGCGACCCCGCTCTCGGCCGTCGTCGTGACGACGACCAGGGCCAGCAGCGGGGTCATCCGGCGGCGGTCGACGCGGGACAGCCCGGCGGAGCCGGGGCGGGAGGCCGTGCCGGCCGGGCTGACGAGCAGGACGACCCCCGCAGCCGCGCAGGCCGCCGCACCGACCGCGAAGACGCCGCGGTAGTCGATGCTCGCGATGGCGGTCAGGGCGACGACGAAGGCGATCCAGGTCCCGGTGCCCTCGGCGGCGAACAGCCGACTGAAGGCCGCGCTGTCCCCCGCGAGCCGCTCGCCCACCCGGGCCCGCAGCGCGACCCAGAACAGCGCGCCACCCACGCCACCGACCACGGCCGCCCCCAGAGCGGTCGCCAGGTTCCCGGCGACCGCGTAGCCGGCGAGCGAGACGGCCACCAGGAACGCGCCCACGGCGGCCTGACGTGCACGGTCGTACCGGTCCGCCAGGCGCCCCGCCCACGGGCGGGCGACGAAGGCCACCGACGTCTCGGTCGCCAGCAGGACGCCGATCTCGCCAGGCCCCAGGCCCAGCGCGACCCCGGCCCAGAGCGGCAGGAGGAAGTCCAGGACCTCGACCGGCCCCTGCACGAGGCCGGCGGCCACGGTCTCCGCCACCCGCCCACGGGCGGCGGGGGGTTGCTGCTGCGGACCACCCCGCGGGCTCCGCCCCGTGGAGGAGCCTCCCTCCGTCACGGCAGCGGCGTCGGAGGGGTGAGTTCCCGGGTCGGTCACGTCTCACGTCCCCCATCGCGTGCACTCCACCGTCGCCCCGGAGGATCGAGCCGGTCGTCGCGGCCAGCCAGTGCGAGGACAGGATGCACACGGCCCGGGTCACCGTCGAGGGGTCGGACGCGTTCCGGCCCCACGGGGTCCCAGGTCACGCGCCAGATGACGGGTGCGTCAGCGGCGGGTGCTGGCCGTGACCGTGAACGTGGGGTCGCGCGTCACCTGACGGGTGGGGCCGACGATCCGCTGCAGCGCCGCGCGGTGGGGCAGGTGCGAGTTGAAGACGCACCACAGCTCCCCACCGGGGCGCAGCACCCGGGCGGCGCCGGCGAACAGCCGCTCGGCGGCGGTCTCGGCGACCGTCGTCCCGAGGTGGAACGGCGGGTTGCAGACCACCAGGTCCACGCTCGCGTCGGCCAGGCCCGCGGCGGCGTCGTCCCGGCGGACGTCGATGCGATCGGCCAGGTCGTTGGCGGCGGCGGTCGCCGCGGCCGACGCGCAGGCGGCGGCCGACTGGTCCGACGCGAGCACCGCCAGCCCCGGCCGCGACCGGGCCAGCTGCGCGGCCAGCACGCCGGTGCCGCAGCCCAGGTCGAGCGCCGTGCGTGCCTCTGGGACGGCGTCGGGCAGCACCCGCACCAGCGCGCGGGTGCCGCGGTCGACCTTGGCGCCGGCGAAGGCGGCGCCGTGGGCGCAGACGGTGAGGCCCAGCTCGTCGTCCTCCCGGCACCGCGGGAAGGTGTGCTCGACCGGCCGCGGGCCCCGGGCCACCAGCACCCGGGACTTCTGCCGGGCCAGGGTCGCGGAGACGTCGGTGAAGGCCAGCCCCAGGACGTCGTTCATCGCATGGGTCATGTGCTTGACCCGGGCACCGACGTACAGCGTCACGTCCGGGTCGGCGTCCGCGGCCACCACCTCGGCGAGCTCCCGCAGCGCGTGCAGGCTCTTCGGCGCCCGGGCCAGCACGACCCGTGCACCACGCACGAGCTCCGGGCCGAGGGGCCGGGCGTCGTGGGAGCCGGCGAGCCCGACCCGCTCGGCGTTGCGCGCCAGCGCGAGCTCACCGACCAGCGCGTCCTGGTGCACCCGCGGCCTGGTCACCCCGTGCAGTGCGACGGCGCCGAGGGTCAGCGCGCCGTACGCGTCGTCGAGGACGGCGACGCCCTCGGGGTGCGCGCGGAGGTCGGCGGCGGCCTCGTCGAGCAGCAGCCGGTCGGTGGCGTCCACGGCGACCAGGTCGGGGGCGTCCACGTCGGGGTCCCGGCGCAGCTGGGCGAAGAGTTCGGCCGGGTCCATGCCGCCCACTCTGCCCGGCGGTGCCGAGCCCGGTGGCACCGCCCCGTACGCCTGATCGGGTGATCTCGTTCCGGAAGTCGGCCGCGGGTGCCGATGTGCCTACTGCCGACCGTGGACCCACGGCGGCTGCGGACCACGCCCCCGGAGACCTCATGCCACTGCTCGGTGCCCAGTGGTTCGCCGACCGTCCCGTGCGGATCAAGGTGCTGGCCTCCACGGCCGCCGCCGGCGTCGTCGCCGCGGTGATCGGCGGCCTCGGCCTGACCGCGCTCGCCGACTCGGCGGCGACCAGCGAGGCCATCTACGCCGACAACGTCCTCAGCATCGAGGAGATCGGCCTGATGATCGACGACGTCGAGCAGATCAGGCTGGCGATCGGTGCCGCGACCGCCGTCGACACCCACGCCCCGCCGCTGTCCGACGTGCACACGCTGGTCGCCGACTACCAGACGCAGGTGAGCGCCTACGCCGCCAACCACCCGTCCGGGCACGAGCACGACCTGGTCGCCGAGGCGACCGACGACCTCGCGCAGATCGACACCCTGACCAGCACGATCCTGATGCCCGCCGCCTCGGCGGGCGTGACCACCGCCGTGCCCCCGGGCGCCGAGGACGTCGAGCCACTGCTGACCGAGGTGATCGAGGACCTCGACGAGCTCCGGGCCATCGACACCCGGGAGGCCGCTGTGGCCGCGGCCAACGCGCGGGCCTCCTACGAGCACCACCGGACGGTCGCCCTCGTCGTGCTGGGCGTGGGGCTGGCGGTCGCGGTGGGCATCGGCCTGCTGGTGGCGTCGGTCATCACCCGCGGCATCCGATCGGTCCAGCACGTGGCCGAGGGGCTGGCCCAGGGCGACCTGACCCGCAGCACCGGGCTGCGCAGCAAGGACGAGCTGGGCCGGATGAGCGCCGCGCTGGACCAGGCCACCGCGTCGATGCGGGGGGCGATGTCCGAGGTGGTCGGCTCGGCCGACGCGGTCGCCGCGGCGGCCGAGGAGCTCTCGGCCTCCACCACGCAGATCGCCGCCGCCGCCGAGGAGGCGAGCGCCCAGTCGCTGGTGGTGAGCTCGGCCGCCGAGGAGGTGTCCCGCAGCGTCGGGACCGTCTCCGCCGGTGCGGAGGAGATGGGCGCGTCGATCCGGGAGATCTCGCTGAGCGCCAACGCCGCGGCCGGGGTCGCCGCCCAGGCGGTGGCCCAGGCGCAGGAGGCGACCGCGACCGTCACCGCCCTCGGCGAGTCGAGCCGCGAGGTGACCGCCGTCGTCAAGCTGATCACCTCGATCGCCGAGCAGACCAACCTGCTGGCGCTGAACGCCACGATCGAGGCCGCCCGGGCCGGGGAGGCCGGCAAGGGCTTCGCCGTGGTGGCCGGGGAGGTCAAGGAGCTGGCCGAGCAGACCGCCCGGGCCACCGAGGAGATCGTGCGCCGGGTGGAGGCGATCCAGGCCGACTCCTCGGGTGCCGTCACGGTGATCGACCGGATCAGCGGCGTCATCAGCCAGATCAGCGACCACCAGACGACGATCGCCAGCGCGGTCGAGGAGCAGACCGCGACCACCGCGGAGATGGCCCGGTCGGTCACCGAGGCGGCCGGCGGGTCGAACGAGATCGCCGCGAACATCACCGGCGTCTCCCAGGCGGCGGAGTCGACCACCCAGGCGCTGACCCAGACGACGACGGCGGTCGCGGAGCTCTCCCGGATGGCGACCGGCCTGCGCGGCACGGTCAGCCGCTTCACCTACTGACGGCGGGTTCGCCACCGTCCTCGTCAGTGTCGAGACCTGCCTCGATGAGACCAGCTGGCGACCTCGCCTGACGGCTCCTCATCGGCATCGTGCTGGCCCAACGCCGTCCCACGACGACATCCACTGGCTGGCTGACCGCATGATCGTGCGCCTCCCTGCGCCGGCTCCACTGACCTGGTCCGCCGCTCGGTTCACGATTGCCTCACCCGATGTGCCAGGAGAGCCGGGTCGATCTTCGAGAGCCCGCGGGTGATGGAAAGGTGCTTCGCGCGTGTCGCCCTGGCTGGTGGCACGCGTCGTGCGCGACTCAGCGACGGCAGGCGATCAGATCGAACCAGTCCGACAACTGCCGGCGGAACGCTGTCGCCTCAACGCGGCACGACGTCGGACTGGTTCACGTGCTTCAGCCGAAGACCCAGGAGAGGATCCCCATCGCAAGGTAATAGGTGGGGATCATCAGGGGCGGCAGCAAGGCGCTCCAGCCTGATCGCTGGGCTGCCGTGTTCGCTCGCGGCTCAGGGGCGAGGGGGGAGGTGACGAGATCGTCGGCGGAGTCACCAGTCAGCTCGCGGTACTCGAGCCAGGACAGGGCGAGCACCACCACGAAGAGGCCGATCGCGATCACTGCCGGTGGTACCGGGACAACGATCGCTGACGAAGTTCCACTGGCTGCTGCGGCTCCGACACCAGCCGCGGTGACCACGGCGAAGAGGGCGAAGAGGGCGGTGCCCAGCACCCAAGGGCGCGCGAACAGCGGGCGCAGCACTCGAGGTAGGCACAGCAGCGCGGCCGCGACCACGGCGAGACAGCCGAGCTGCACCAGGTTGTAGGTCAGTGGCTCACCACTGACCCAGTTTCGGATCGCAGCGGTGCCGACGAGCATGGCCAGCACCTGACCGGCGCCGAGGGCGGCGATGGTCCACACCCCGGACACGCGCTCGGGAGAGCTCTCCGCATCGATCTCCCGGGCGTAGTCGGTGGGATCACCGAACGCTGCCGATGGGGGTTCACCGGCCTCCGTGCAGTGGCCCTCCACCTCGCCCAGGCGCTCCCCGATCACCGGACCGGGGACGTCTCGCAGCCGCAGCTCGAGCACGAACGCACTGCACCACTCCTGGTGGGCCCGGACGAACGGACGCTCCCAGACCTCCTGCGGTGCGGCCTGCACGCCGGGGGACTCGCTCATGCTGAACTCCTCGAGGAGTGGGTGGAGTGGACGAAGGCGTCGCCGCCCGCGGCAAGGTGGGCGCCGACCCGGGCCGAGAACGCCTCCCACCGGGCGAGGCCGTGCTCCAGCTCGGCGCGGCCCGCGTCGGTGAGGGTGAAGTACTTGCGCCCCGGACCGGTGTCACCGGTCCGCCAGTCGACGATGACCAGCTCGTTCTTCTCGAGCCGGGCCAGCAGCGGGTAGAGCGTGCCGCCCTTGATGTCGCCGAAGCCCGCGTCGGCCAGCCGACCGGCGATGGCATAGCCGTAGGTGGGCCCATCAGCCATGACCCGCAAGACGCACAGCTCGAGGACCCCGCGGAGCCACTCGCTGGGCTGCGGTCCGGTCGGCACACCTTGATAGTGCCTCTACTGAGAGCGCCTGTCTAGTACTGCTGACCGAACTTCCCGGCACGTCTGAGGCCCGGACCGTCCGCCCGTCCAAACGAAGTCCGAGCTCGCCACGCCGCCCAAGAGCTCGAACGCCCGTTGGCGGACTGACCGGTACATCAGCGTTATCGGCATGCAGAGCCGCCAGTGGCCCAAGGTGAGCGCTGCGTCGTGCTGCGGCCGACCGGCCGGCTACTGGCCCTTCTACCGAGAGCAACTAGCGGAAAACGGCCATCCTGCTCTGCGTGACCAGAAACGGGTTCCGGAACTACGGCCCACAACCACCCGTTTCTGGGCCGCTCCTAGCGCGGCCGCGCTCTCGGTGGATTCGCCCAGGTCGGCCGACCGGTCAACCGGCCCAAACCCGTGCCCGAAATCAACGGCCCGAATCCGCCGGCGTCTGACGTTCCTGGTCCGCTCCGGCTGGTCCGCCGGGCGTCAGCATGATCGGCTTCGAGTCGGTGCCCCCCCGCTCGACACTGGCTGGTCGGCATGGCACACGAGGACGAGTACGTCGCCGGCGAGAAGCCGGACCGGACTGCCGACATCGTCGGACCCGCCGAGGTCTCCTACCAGGATCCCGGCGCGGTTCGGGTCGGGCTCTCCCCGAGCACTGCGATCCCGGGCCAGTCCCTGCCCCGGACGCCGCTACGCATCCCGGCGGCGCACCACGTCGTCTGCGGGGCCCTGGTCCGGGACAGGCGAGTCCTCCTGGGGCATCGAACGGCGAGCCGGCGCTGGTTTCCCGACGTGTGGGACCTGCCCGGAGGTCACGTCGAGGACGGCGAGAGCGAGTTCGACAGCCTCCGCCGCGAGCTGCAGGAAGAGCTCGGCGTGCAGGTGACCGCCGTGGACGCCGAACCGATCGACCGGCTGACCGGTGACGACCTCCAGCTCGGCGTGTGGCGCGTGCGCGGCTGGGTGGGCCAACCGGTGAACCACTGCCCCGAGGAGCACGACGACCTGCGCTGGGTCGCTCCTGACCAGCTGCCAGGCCTCGAACTGGCGGATGCCCGGTACGTCGAACTGCTGCGCGGTCTGCTCGCCGACGGTGTCAGCGGGGTGTGGCAGCGACCAGGTCGACGACCACCTGGGCCAGCTGCGGGCCGACGTCCTCCTGCAGGAAGTGCCCGCCCCCGGCCAGCGTGGTGTGCGGCATCCCCTGGGCACCTGGCACCAGCTTCTGGAACACCGCGTCGCCGCCGCCGGTGATCGGGTCGCTGTCGGAGAAGGCGGTCAGGAACGGCTTGTCCCAGGTGCGCAGCACCGCCCAGGCGGCCCGGTTGGCCGCGGCCGCCGGGTCGTCGGGGCTGGTGGGCACCAGCGACGGGAACACCCGGGCACCGGCCTTGTACCGGCCGTCGGGGAAGGGAGCGTCGTAGGCCGCGACC
Organism: Modestobacter sp. SYSU DS0290; assembly: GCF_054050955.1. NCBI lineage: Bacteria > Bacillati > Actinomycetota > Actinomycetes > Geodermatophilales > Geodermatophilaceae > Modestobacter > Modestobacter sp. SYSU DS0290. Next base: position 136,931 of record NZ_JBJHAI010000003.1, on the reverse strand, counting down.
ACCTCGGGCGCCAGGTCCGTCGCCGTGCCGTTGGAGACGATCCGGCCCACCTGCATGTCCGTCATGCCGGCCGCGGCCCGCTGCCAGGCCAGGAACGCCTCACTCATCGGGTGGTCACCGGTGGGCAGGCCGGTGTTGGCGACGACGACCCGGGCGAACCGGTCCGGGTGCTCGGCCACCAGGCGCAGCCCGATCAGCCCGCCCCAGTCCTGCGCCACCAGGGTCAGGTCGGTGAACCCCAGCTCGTCCAGCAGGGCCTGCCGCAGCCACGCCACGTGCCTGGCGTAGGTGTAGTCGGTCAGCTCGGTGGGCTTGTCGGAGCGGCCGAAGCCGACCAGGTCGGGGACGACGACGCGCAGCCCGGCCGCCGTCAGCACCGGGATCACCCGGCGGTAGAGGAACGACCAGGACGGCTCGCCGTGCAGCAGCAGCACCGTCTCGCCGTCGTCCAGGCCCTCGACGAGGACGGCGACCCGCAGCCGGCCGCCGTCCCCGTCGTCCACCTCGACGTACCGGGGCTCGTAGCTGAACTCCGGCAGGTCGGTGAACCGGTCCTCGGGTGTGCGCAGCGCCTCCATCGCAGGCCTCCTCGACTGGTGGGCGTGGCCCGACGCTATCGAGGAGGCCCGGACGTCAGACGCCGGGCAGGCCCACCGGGCAGCTCACGCCGGTGGAGTTCACCGGGCAGTAGCCGCCGGGGACCTTGTACAGGTACTGCTGGTGGTAGGCCTCGGCGTAGTAGAACTCGCCGAGCGGCGCGATCTCGGTGGTGATCTGCCCGTAGCCGGCGGCGGTCAGCCGCTCCTGGAAGATGTCGATGCTGGCCTTCGCCGCCGCCTCCTGCTCGGGGCCCTGGGTGTAGATCGCCGAGCGGTACTGGGTGCCGATGTCGTTGCCCTGGCGCATGCCCTGGGTGGGGTCGTGCTCCTCCCAGAACTCCTTGAGCAGGCGGTCGTAGGAGATGACCGCCGGGTCGAAGACGACCAGCACGACCTCGGTGTGCCCGGTGCGCGCCGAGCAGACCTCGTCGTAGGTCGGGTTGGGGGTGTACCCGCCGGCGTAGCCCGCCGCCGTCGAGTACACGCCGGGCGTCTCCCAGAAGACCTTCTCGACGCCCCAGAAGCAGCCGGCGCCGAAGACGGCGGTCTGCATGCCCTCGGGGAAGGGCGGCTGGATGCGGTTGCCGTTGACCGCGTGCACCTCGGGGATGCCGGGGAGCGGCTCGGAACGGCCGGTCAGGGCGTCCTCCGCGGTGACCGGCTGGGTCTTGGCGCGGGAGAAGAACATGGGCCCACTGTAGGTCGGTGGCGCCACACCGACCCCGCCGCTGACCTGAACCGGAACCGGGTCGACGCGGGAATGATCACGGTCGGCGCCGCCTTCTCCGGGCGCCACGGCGGCCGGGTCCCCGGTCGCCGCCCGGTGTCGCCGGGGACAGGGCGCGGCAGGAGGCCGAGAGATGGACGGACGTCGGAACTGGCCGGTGTGGGTGGCCGGCGCGTACGCGGTGGCGGTGCTGGCCACCACGGTGTGGGTGCAGGTGGCCGCCGCGGGGGCCGAGGACGCCAGCTTCGCGGGGATCTGGCTGCTCGCGCTGACCCTGCCCGGGTCGCTGCTGGCCCTGTTGCTCGTCCCGGGCGAGCTGGGCTCCCTGCTGATCTTCACCGTCGTCGGGCTGCTCCAGGCGGCGGGCACCTGGTGGCTGCTGACCCGCCTGCGGATCCGCCGCGCCGACCGTCCGGTCCGGGGTTGAGCGGCATGGCCAGGGCAGTGCGGTTCAGCAGGTACGGCGGGCCCGAGGTGCTGGAGGTCGTGGACGTGCCGCAACCCTCCGCCGGCCCCGGGCAGGTGGTGGTCGCGGTCGTCGCCGCGGCCCTCAACCCGGGCGAGATCGGCATCCGGGAAGGCGTCTTCGCCGCGATGTGGCCGGCGGCCTTCCCCGAGGGCCAGGGCAACGACTTCGCCGGCACGGTCGCCGAGGTGGGCGAGGGGGTGACCGGGTTCGCCCTCGGTGACGAGGTGCTCGGCTTCTCGCCCCGGCGCGCGCAGGCGGAATTCGTGGTCGTCGGCGCCGACCGCCTCGCGCGCAAGCCGGCAGGCCTGGCCTGGGAGGCGGCCGCCTCGATCGCCGGCGCGGGAGCGACGGCGTGGGCCGCGGTCGAAGCGGTGCGGCCGCGGGCCGGGGAGACGGTCGTCGTCTCCGCGGCGGCCGGCGGGGTGGGCGTCTTCGCCGCCCAGCTGGCCCGGCTGCGCGGGGCTCGGGTGATCGGCACCGCGAGTGACGGCAACGCCGGGTTCCTGCGCTCGATCGGCGTCGAGCCGGTGCGGTACGGGGACGGGCTGGCCGACCGGCTGCGGGCGCTCGCCCCGGAGGGCGTCGATGCCTTCGTGGACACCTTCGGGGCGGGCAACGTCGACGTCGCGATGGCGCTGGGAGTACGGCCGGCGAGGGTGAACACCACGGCCGACGGCCGGGCGGTCCAGCGGTACGGCGTCCGGTCCCAGGCACAGGAGCAGGCCGACGAGCCGGCCATCTGGCAGCGGCTCGCCGAGCTGGTGGCCGCCGGCGACGTGATCGTGCCGATCACCGGCAGCTACCCGATGGACGACGTCGTGCAGGCCTACCGGGAACTGGCCACCCGGCACGTCACCGGGAAGCGGGTGCTCCGCATCCGGTGAGCAGGCCGGTTGACGCTGCCGCGGAGCGGGCACGGTCGAGACCATGTGGCTCTTCCTCACCCGCCGGCTCCGCATGTGGGTCGTCCTCACCGTCGTCGCGCCGCTGGCCACCAAGGTGCTGCGCGGCCTCGGCGAGGCGCTGCAGCGCCGCAACGGCCCCTCGGCGATCAGCAACGGCCTGCTCAAGGCCGGTGACCTCGGCGAGAAGGCGCGCCTGAAGCTGGGCGGCAGGCGCCGCCGCCGCTGACGACCCCTGACCCCACCGAGGACGACGTGAGCCCCCCCGACACCCCGGACGCCGCCCGCCCCGACCCCCGCTCCCCGGCGCTGGAGCAGCTCCCCGCGGTGGGCGAGACCCGCGGGATCGCGCTGTTCTGCCACGGCGGCACGGTCGCGAGCATCGACCCGCCCAAGGAGCGCGCGCTGTCGCTGGTCCGGATGCGGGCCTTCCAGGCGTTCGTGCACCGCAGCGCCGCCGACCGCGGGATCGCCACCGCACTGCTGCGCTACCGGGTCGCCGGCTGGAACGGCGAGGCCGCCGATGCGTTCCAGGACGTCCGCTGGGCGATCGGGCAGCTGCGCGCCGAGCACGGCACCGACGTGCCGATCGTGCTGGTCGGCCACTCGATGGGCGGGCGGGCCGTGCTCCGCGCCGGCGGCGAGCCGTCGGTGACCGCGGTCTGCGCGCTCGCGCCGTGGACCCCGCCCGGAGAGCCGGTCATGCACCTGGGCGGGCAGACCGTGGTGATCCTGCACGGCCGGGGCGACCGGTGGGTGCCGGCCCGGCTGTCCGCGGAGTTCGCCGTCCGGGCGCGGCGGGCGAAGGCCCGGGTGGCCCGGTTCACCATCGCCGGCGGGCACGGCATGGTCCGGCGGTCGCACCGCTGGCACACCTTCGCCCGGGACGTGGTCCTGGCCGGCACCGGCCTCGAGCCGATGCCCCAGGCGATCACCGACGCCCTCACCCAGCCCAGCCCGGAGGGCCTCGCCGTCCCGCTCTGACCCGAGTCGGGTGCCGCGACGACGCCGGTAAGGTCGTTCCCGCGCGCCCGGCTCGACCGGCTGATGGCCACAGCGGTCGACCTGGCAGGACCAGGCGCCCCGGTCTGCGATGGCCGTCGACGGTCTCGTCGTGGTCCGGGTGAGTTCGGGGCTGCTGCCGGTACGACGGCGCCGCGCCCACCAGGAGCTCCCCGATCACGTCGGCTCCCGGACTGCAAGAGGAGGCGGCCACACGGATGAGCAGCAGCGTCACCGACCTGCACCACTACCCGATCAGGGGCCTGAGCCCACAGCGGCTGGAGTCCGTCCAGGTCAGCCCGTCCACCGGGTTCCCGCTGGACCGCAGCTGGGCGCTGGCCAAGCGGCACGGCGACTACCGCACGGCGCCGGACCAGCCGTTGCCGGCCCGGCACTTCTACGGGCTCACCACCGACCCCCGCCTCGCCGGCGTCCGGACGTGGCTCGACCCGGTCACGGAGTGGCTGGAGGTACGGGTGCGCGACCACGTGGTGCTCGCCTGCAGCCTGGCCGACGCCGACGGGATCGCCCAGGCCGAGGCCCTGTTCGCCCGGGTGCTGGACCTGGACCCCGACGACGCACCCTTGCTGGTCCGCCGGGCGAACGACCGGTACACCTACTCCTACACCGCGTCGGTCTCCCCTGCGCTGACCTGGGCCTGCCACGTGGTGAACGCCGCCTCGCTGCGGGAGCTCAGCGAGCGCGCCGGGGCCCCGCTGGACCTGGAGCGCTTCCGTCCCAACCTCACCGTCGACCTCGGGGAGCCGTGGGTGGAGCGCAGCTGGCTCGGCCGCCGGTTCCGCGTCGGGGACGTCGAGTTCCTCGCGCAGCAGGCGTGCGTGCGGTGTGCCGCCACGGAGGTGTCCCCGGACACCGCCGAGCGCGACGTGCCCGTCCCGAGGCTGCTCTCCATGCACTACGGCCACGTGGAGTTCGGCTTCTACGCCACCATCGAGACCTCCGGCACGCTCGCGCCCGGGATGCCGGTGGAGCTCCTCGACGAACCCGCCGTCCGGGCCGCGGACGGGGTGCATTGAGCGCCCCGTCCACGTCCCGGCTGCCGGTGCGCATCGTGCACCGGCGGCAGGTGGCGCGCGGCATCGTGGAGTTCCGGCTGGCCGCGGCCGGGGGCGGGTTCCTGCCACCGTGCCGCACCGCTGCGCACGTCGAGGTGCGCACCCCCTCCGGGGAGCGGCGCAGCTACTCGGTCACCTCCCCCGGGTCGGCGACCCCGGAGCACTACGACATCGCGGTCGCCCTGGACCGCAACAGCACCGGCGGGTCTCGGAGCATGCACGCCGACGCCCGCGTCGGGGACGTGCTGGAGATCGCCCAGCCCACCGGCGGCTTCGACCTCCCCGCAGCAGCCGGCAGCCTGCTGCTGATCGCCGGCGGCGTGGGCATCACCCCGGTCCGGCCGGTCTACCACGCCGCGCGCGCCGCCGGGGTGCCCGTCCGGCTGGTGTACCTGGTCCGGTCCCGGGAGGACGCCGCCTACGTCGAGGAGTTCACCGACGCCGACGCGGTGTGCCACGCCAGCCAGGAGCACGGAGGACGCCGGTACCCGCTGTGGGACGTGCTGGCGGACCCGGGCGACACCTGGCTGTTCTGCTGCGGCCCCACAGCGCTGCTGGCGGAGGTCAAGGCGCTGACCATGCACTGGCGGCTCTCCCGGCTGCACGTCGAGGACTTCACCGGCGTGCCGGCGGTCGACCCGCACGGGAGCGCGTTCACCGCGGTCTGGGGGCCGACCGGCGCGAGCTACGACGTCGGCCCGGATGAGACCCTGCTGGACACGCTGGAGGCAGCGGGCATCGCGGTGGACAGCTCGTGCCGGTCCGGCACGTGCGGTACGTGCCGGGTCCGGGTCGAGGACGGCACCGTGCTGCACCGGGACGTCCTGCTCGGTCCCGCGGAGCAGGACCAGATCATGCTGCCGTGCGTCTCGCGCGCAGCGGGCACCGTCACCGTCGGTCCCGTCTGAGCCGGTCGAGGGTGGCGGCTCAACCGCTCAGCTCACGGCCAGATCGGCGAGCTCCCGGATCTCCCCACGTCGGCCGCCACCCGCCCCCGGAGCGGAGCGAGCGGCGGCCCGGAGTCGGATCAGGAGAACAGCGCGCTGTAGCCGTTCAGGGCGGGCTGCCCACCGAGGTGGGCGTAGAGCACGGTGGACGACCGGTCGATCTCCCCGCGCCCCACCAGGTCGATCGTCGCGGCCATCGACTTCCCCTCGTAGACGGGGTCGGTGACCATGCCCTCGGTGCGGGCGGCCAGCTCCATCGCGGCGATCGTCGTCGCGTCCGGGATGCCGTAGATGCCGGCGTGGTAACGCTCGTCGAGCTCGACATCGTCGCTGGTCAGCTCGCGCTGCACGCCGATGGCCCGCGCGGTCCGCTGGGCGATGCGCAGCACCTGGTCCCGGGTCTCGGCCGGCTTCGCCGAGGCGTCGATCCCGAGCACCCGCCGCGGCCGGGCACCGGCCTGCTCCAGCTGCGCGAAGCCGGCGACCATGCCGGCCTGGGTCGACCCGGTCACCGAACAGACGACGACGGTGTCGAAGAAGACGCCGAGCTCGGCCTCCTGCGCCGCCACCTCGTGCGCCCAGTTCGCGAAGCCCAGCCCGCCGAGCGGGTGGTCCGACGCCCCGGCCGGGATCGGGTACGGCTTGCCGCCGCGCGCCTCGATCTCCGCCAGCGCCGTCTCCCAGCTCTCCTTGAACCCGATGCCGAACCCGGCCTTCACCAGCCGGACGTCGGCGCCGGCCAGCCGCGAGATGAGGATGTTGCCGACCTTGTCGTAGACGGCGTCGGGCCAGTCGACCCAGCTCTCCTGCACCAGCACGCACTTCAGCCCGAGGTGCGCGGCGACGGCGGCCACCTGCCGGGTGTGGTTGCTCTGCACCCCGCCGATCGAGACCAGCGTGTCGCAGCCCTGGGCCAGCGCGTCGGCGACCAGGTACTCGAGCTTGCGGGTCTTGTTGCCCCCGAACGCGATGCCGGAGTTCACGTCCTCCCGCTTCGCCCACACGGCGGCGCCGCCCAGGTGCTCGGTCAGCCGGTCGAGCCGGTGCACCGGCGAGGGCCCGAACAGCAGGGAGTGGCGGGGGAAGTCAGACAGGCTCGGCATCGGGGGTCTCCTCCAGTTCGGACAGCAGCGCCGTCCAGATCTCGGTGGTCGTGGCGACGGCGTCGGTGACGTCCCCGGCCGCGCAGGCGGCGATCAGGCGGTCGTGCAGGGCGACCGACTCCCGGCCGTGGGGCGCGGCGAACCGCTGCCGCTCCAGCCGCCGGACCGCCGGGGTGAACCGGTCGACCGTGGCCTGCACCGCGCCGTTGCCGCACCGGGTGAGCAGCACCTGGTGCAGCTCGTCGTCGGCGGCCAGCGCGCCGGGGAGGTCACCGGCGGCCACGGCCGCGGCGAACCGGGCGTTGGCGGCGTGCATCGCGGCGACGTCCTCGGTGGTGACGTGCCCGGCGGCCTCGCCGGTGGCGAGCTCGTGCATCGCCCGGACGACGACGGCGGCGTCGCGCACCTGCCGGGGGTCCAGCGGGGTGACCCGGGTGTGGCTCTGCGGCTTCGCCTCGACCAGGCCCTCGTCGGCCAGTCGGGCCAGTGCGGTGCGCACCGGAGCGACCGACAGCCCGAGCCGAGTGGCGAGCTCGGCGTCCTTCACCACCGCACCGGGTGCCAGCTCGCCGCTGACGATCGCGGCGCGGATCAGCTGGGCGGCCTGGTCGCGTAACAGCACGCGGGGGACGGGACCGATCGACACAACTGACATCTCAGATGTCAGAGCTGCTCCCGTCAAGGCCGGATCGCTGCGATCTCCGTCCGTCCTGACCCTCGTCGGCCGCCCGCCGCGCGGACACGATCGACGGCATGACGCTCGACTGGTCCACCCCACCCGCCGACGCCGCGGCCCACTTCGCCCACCGGCTGGCCGTGGAGACCGACGTCTCCGACGTGCACGCCGCGCTGGAGACCGGCCGGCCGGGCTTCGTGCTGCTGGACAGCCGCAGCGCCGAGTCGTGGGCGCAGGGGCACGTGCCGGGGGCGGTGCACCTGCCCGGCCGGGAGATCACCGCGCGCGCGGCCTCGGCGCTGGACCCCGCCGTCCCGGTGGTCACCTACTGCTGGGGCCCGGCCTGCAACGGCGCCACCCGGGCCGCGCTGACGCTGGCGACGCTCGGCTTCCGGGTGCGGGAGATGATCGGCGGCTTCGAGTACTGGGCCCGCGAAGGCCTGCCGGTGGCGACCGCGGCGGGGGTCACCCGCCCGGACGTCGACCCGCTCACCGCCCCGGCCGGGGTCAGCTGCGGCTGCTGAGCCCGGCTTCGGCGCGCAGCTACACGGTCATCGCCATCTCGTACCGGTCGCCGCGGTTGGTCGACGGCGCGTGCTCGACCGGCCCCCGCGCGCACCGTCCGCTCGGCGACGAAGGTGCCCTTGCCGTGAACCCGGGGCGGTGGGACACGGCCGCGATGCTCCCCAGCCCGGTCACCAGCCCTGCTGCGGCAGCTTGTGGGCCAGCACGTACCGGTAGTAGTCGGCCCGGCCCAGCCGGGACCCGGCCGCCTCGTCGACGACGACGGTCACGTGCGGGTGCAGCTGGAGCACCGACGCCGGGCACGACGCGGTCAGCGGCCCCTCGACCGCTGCCGCGACCGCCGCCGCCTTCCGCTCGCCGGTGGCCACCAGCACCAGGTGCTCCGCCTCCAGGATCGTGCCCAGCCCCTGGGTGAGCACGTGCCGGGGCACCGCGGCGACGTCGCCGCCGAAGAACCGCGCGTTGTCCTGCCGGGTCTGCTCGGTCAGGGTCTTCACCCGGGTGCGGCTGGCCAGCGACGACCCCGGCTCGTTGAACCCGAGGTGCCCGTTGGCGCCGATGCCCAGCACCTGCACCGCAACCGGGCCGGCCGCCTTCAGCCGCGCCTCGTAGTCACGGGCCGCCTGCACCGGGTCGTCGGCCGCGCCGTCCGGGCCGTGCACGACCGCGGGGTCCAGGCCCAGCGCGTCGGTGAGCTCGCGGCGGATCACCGCCCGGTAGGACTCCGGGTGCCCGGCGGGCAGGCCGACGTACTCGTCGAGCAGGAACGCCTGCACCCCGGCGAAGGACAGCCCCTCCTCGGCGTGCCGGCGCAGCAGCTCGCGGTAGGCCAGCAGCGGTGAGGAGCCGGTCGCCAGCCCCAGCACCACCGGCCCGCCGCGGTCCAGCGCCGCGAGCACCGACCCGGCGACCGCGTCCGCGACCACCCGTCCGCAGTCCTCGGGGGTGGGCAGCAGTACGACCTCCACGGCTCAGCGCTCCTCTCAGGTGACCCACCGGCCGCCGCGCAGGACGGCGGTGGGGACGAGTTCTGCATCGGTGACCAGCACGTCGACCTGCGTACCCGGCCGGAGCTCGCCGCCGTGCGGGCTGTCGGGGTGTCCCCGGTCACCCCGGTCGTGGCGACCGGGGACACGCTCTCACCTGGATCCCCCGAGCTGAGCCTGCTCCGGGCGGTGGTCCGCCGGCCCACCGGGTAGGCCTCCGGGGTGACCGTCGTCCGGGTCGATCCGCCGCTGCGCTTCCTGCTGCCCCTCCGGTGCCGGGCCGCCGGCGAGCGGGAGCTGGGGGACGACCCGGACGCCACCGTCGCCCACCTGGTGCAGGCGGCCGGGGTGCCGCTGACCGAGGTGGGCGAGGTGCGGATCGACGGGGTCGTCGTGGACCGCACCGACCGCACCGCCCCTGGCGACGTCCTCGAGGTCTCCCCCGTCGTCCGGCCGCAGCCGGTGCCGGCCGGGGGCTTCCTGCTCGACGTCGGGCTGGGGACGCTGGCCCGGCGGCTGCGGCTGCTCGGGCTGGATGCCGCCTGGTCCAACGACGCCGACGACCCGGACCTGGTCGCCCAGGCGGTGGCCGAGGACCGGGTGCTGCTCACCCAGGACCGCGGCCTGCTGATGCGCCGGGCCCTGCCGCACGGCGCGCTGGTCCGGGGGAGCGACCCGGACGGCCAGCTGGCCGACGTGCTGGACCGGTTCGCCGTCGCCCCGGCGCCGCTCACCCGGTGCACGGCCTGCAACGGGGAGCTGGCGCCGGTGCCGAAGGCCGACGTCGCCGACCTGCTCGAACCGGGGACCCTGCACACCGCGGAGGAGTTCTCCCGGTGCACCCGCTGCGGGCGGGTCTACTGGCGCGGCGCCCACTCCCGTCGCATCGACGAGCTCATCGCGGCGGCAACGCGCGCACGTCCGTGAGCACGTGGTCGACCAGGCCGTAGGCCTGCGCCTCCGCCGGGGAGAACCAGCGGTCGCGCTCGGAATCACGGGCGATCTGCGCGACGTCCTGCCCGGAGTGCTCCGCCTGCAGCTCGTTCACCTGCCGCTTGAGCTGGCCGAGCATCTCGGCCTGGATGGTGATGTCCGCGGCGGTCCCCCGCAGGCCGGCGCTGGGCTGGTGCATGAGGATCCGGGTGTGCGGCAAGGTGTAGCGCTTGCCCGCCGTTCCGGCGGTGACCAGGAACTGGCCCATCGAGGCGGCCATGCCCATGGCGTACGTGGCGACGTCGCAGTCGACGAACCGCATCGTGTCGTAGACGGCCAGCCCGGCCATCACCGAGCCACCCGGGGAGTTCACGTACAGGTGGATGTCGCGGGTCGGGTCCTCGGCCGAGAGCAGCAGCATCTGGGCACACAGCTCGTTGGCGATGTCGTCGTCGACCTCGCGGCCGAGGAAGACGATCCGCTCGCGCATCAGGCGCTCGTAGACGGCGTCGCCGAGGGTGCCGGCGGACGGCGCAGCTGTCCGCATCGTGAGCGGTGAGGGCATGCCGAAAATGGTCATCGGGAGTCTCCTGGGTCGCCGGAATGGACGACCTGAGCCAATCAGGAATGCACGCCGGAAGACCTGCGAAAATGGTCGATTGCGCGGTCAGCGCACTTCTTGTGCCCTCGGCGAATGGGGCTTGACGGGCGAGGGGCCGGCCGGGGCGGGCCCGTGGTCTGATCGAACGGTGACCACTCCCCCCGTCGTCCGGCGCGCGACCCGGGCCGACGTCCCGCGGCTGGCCGCGACCCTCGCCGTCGCCTACCCCGACTACCGGTGGACCTCCTGGGCGCTGCCCGAGGACGGGCGCACCCAGCGGCTGTCCCGCTGGGCGGAGCTGTGGGGCGCGCTGGTGCCGGTGCTCTCCGACACCGCGTGGGTCACCGACGACGTGAACGCAGCCGCCGCCTGGGTGGCCCCGGACGCACCACCGCACGCCGCCGACCTGCAGGCGGTCATCGACCGCGACCTGCCCCGGGTGTTCGGCGCCCGCCAGCCGGTGGTGCTGGCCAGCGAGCGGCTCGGCGCGCTGGGCCGGCCCGACGAGCCGCACTGGTGGCTGCACGCCGTCGGCACCCGCCCGGCCGCCCGGCACCAGGGGCTGGGCGCGGCGGTGCTCCAGCCGGTGCTCGACCGCTGCGACGCCGACGGGGTGCCGGCCGCGGCGACCGTCTACACCTCCACCGTCGTCCGCTGGCTGCAGCGCTTCGGGTTCGCCGTCACGCACTCGACCCGGACGGCGGTCGACCACGAGCTGCCGATCTGGACCCTGGTCCGCCAGCCCAAGCGCCCCTGACGCAGGCAAGGCTGACCTGACCCCCGGGGGCCACAGGTCGGCCCGCATGGCCCCTCCGGGTCGGGCAGAGCAGGAGAGCCCACCCCGCCGCCCCCGGAGGTCGCCGTGTTCCTGTCGAAGACCGAGGCCGCCGTCCTCACCAGCACGCTGCCGCACGCCCGGCCCCCGGCACCGCCGGCGGCCAAGCGCCGGCTGTGGCCGATGCTCGGCCCGGCGTTCGTCGCGGCGGTGGCCTACGTCGACCCCGGCAACTTCGCCACGAACTTCACCGGCGGCGCCTCCTTCGGCTACACGCTGCTGTGGGTGATCGTCGCCGCCAACCTGATGGCGATGCTCATCCAGTCGCTCACCGCGAAGCTCGGCCTGGCCACCGGCCGCGACCTGGCCACCAACTGCCGCGAGCGGCTGCCCCGCCCGGTCACCTGGGGGCTGTGGGCGCAGGCCGAGGCGGTGGCGATCGCGACCGACCTCGCGGAGATCGTCGGCGGCGCGGTGGCGCTGAACCTGCTCTTCGGGGTGCCGCTGCCGATCGGCGGGCTGATCACCGCCGTCGTCGCGTTCGTGCTGCTGGCCGCGCAGTCGCGGGGGTACCGGCCGTTCGAGCGGGTGATCACCGGGCTGCTGCTGGTGATCGGCGGGGGCTTCGCGTACACGCTGGTCGGCTCGGGCGTCGACCCCGGCGGCGTCGCCTCCGGGCTGGTGCCGAGCTTCTCCGGCAGCGAGAGCCTGCTGCTGGCCACCGGCATCCTCGGCGCCACCGTCATGCCGCACGTCATCTACGTGCACTCCGCGCTCACCCCGGGCCGCTACGGCGACGTCGTCACCGAGGGCCGCACCCAGCGCGGGCGCGGGCGGCTGCTGCGCGCCCAGCGGATCGACGTCCTCATCGCCATGGGACTGGCCGGGCTGGTCAACGCCGCGATGCTGATCATCGCCGCCCAGCTGTTCACCGCCGGCGACGGGATCGAGTCGCTGGAGAGCGTGCACGCCGGCCTCGGCGACCAGCTCGGCGGCGGCGCCGCGCTCGCCTTCGCCCTGGCGCTGCTCGCGGCCGGGTTCGCCAGCTCCTCGGTGGGCACCCACGCCGGGCAGGTGGTGATGGCCGGGTTCCTGCGCAAGCACATCCCGGTGCTGGTCCGCCGCCTGATCACCCTCGCCCCGGCGCTGCTGGTGCTCGGCCTGGGCGGGGACCCGACGACGGCGCTGGTCTGGTCGCAGGTGGTGCTCTGCTTCGGCATCCCGTTCGCCCTGGTGCCGCTGCTGTGGCTGACCTCCCGCAAGGACCTGATGGGCGCCTGGGTCAACCGCCGGATCACCACGCTCGCCGGTTCGGTGGTGGCCGCGCTGATCATCGGCCTCAACGGCTACCTGCTGGTCGACATCGTCCTCGGCTGATCCGGCGGGGTCCGGCAGCGGACCGATGAGTTCCGCGGCGCGGCGCCGTCCATCCTCGTGACGGCATCCGGCGACCGACCGGGGCGACGAGCGAGGGAGCACCACGATGGGCGCACTGCGCGTGCACGAATTCACCACCGTCGACGGCGTCGTCGACGCCCCGATGTGGACGATGGAGTACGGCTTCCCCGACGACCTGGCCGCCTCGATCGGCGCGCTCACCGCGCCGGCCCAGGGCATCCTGCTCGGCCGCGTGACCTTCGAGATGTTCGCGCCGGCCTGGTCGACCCGGACGGTCGAGGACGACGAGGGTGCCCCGTTCTTCAACGACACGACCAAGTACGTGGTCAGCTCGACGCTCACCGACGCCGAATCGGTCTGGCGGCACTCGACGGTGCTCGGCGGTTACGACGCCGACCGCATCCGGGCGCTCAAGGACGGCGTCGGCGACCTGTACGTGAGCGGCAGCGCCACCCTCGTGCGCGCGCTGCTGGCCGACGGGCTGGTCGACGAGCTGCACCTCTACGTCTACCCGCTCGCCGTCGGCACCGGGACCCGGCTGTTCCCCGAGGGGCACCCGCAGACGACGCTGTCGCTGCTCGGCACCGAGTCGCTGAGCAACGGCGTCGCCCACCTGACCTACGGACCGTCCGCCGCCTGAGCCGCGCCACCTGACGTTCCCGCGGGAACGTCAGGCCGGCGGGGCCTGGCCGCCCGGCGGGACGCCGGGCCGCTGGAACCGGCCATCGGGCCCGGGTTCGAGGACCGGTGGCCGCATCGGCCGCATCCCCACCATCGCCCGGGCGCGCAGGGTGAGCGGGAAACGACTGGTCACCCGGTGGGCGGCGGCCGCTGCCTCCGGGCTGCCGGCCGCCTCGACCAGGCGCGGGATGAGGTCCACGTCGATCCCGTCGCCTCCGGGATCCGGGCGGACGCCGGTCACGCTCGGCAGCCGGATCAGCCGGTCCGCCTCGGCCCGGAGCTCGCCGACCGGGAAACGCGTCTGCTCGACGACGACCTCCACCTCCGGGACGCCCGGGTCGTCGACCACGGCCTGCACCGCTGCCGGGAGCCGGCCGTGCCACCGGACGATCAACCGGGTGCGGTCCCGGCTGATCTCCACGTCGCCGAAGTCCGGCGAGTCCCCGGCCGCGGCGCGCAACCGATCGGCGAGCTCGACCAGCTGCACCGTCACCGGTGGCAAGTGCAGGGAGGCGAGCAGCTCGTCGTCCGGCATCGACCGGGGAGTCGGCTCGTCCGACGGCGGGAAGTCGTGCAACGACACGGCGCGCTCAGCCGGCAGCGGCGGGGACGATCTCCCCGGCCTCGACGAACAGCGGGAAGCGACTGGTCACGCCCCCGCGCGTCAGGGCCTCGTCCGCGCCGCCGGCGGCGTCGGCCGCCGAGCTGCGGATCAGGACGTCGAGGCCGTCCCCGGCCGGGCGCGCCCCGATACCGGAGATCAGATCCGGGTGCTCGGTGATCAGCCGGTCCGCCTCAGCCCGGAGCTCGCCGACCGGGTAGCGGGTCTGCTCGACGACGACCTCGATCTCCGGGACGCCCGGGTCGTCGACGACGGCCTGCACGGGTGCGGGGAGCCGGCCGTGCCACCGGACGATCAGCTGGGTGCGGTCCCGGCTGATCTCCACGGCCCCGAAGTCCGGGGAGTCCCCGGCCGCCGCCCGCACCCGGTCGATGAGCCCGTACACGTCCAGCGACACCGGTGGCAGCACCAGCTCTTCCAGCAGCTCCGGCGGCAGCGTCTCGGGGAGGGCGGGCGGCTCGTCCGGCATCGGCTCCAGCTGGACCAGGCCCGGCGGTACGGACGGCGCACCGGGGGGCTCCGGCGTCGCGGAGGCGTCCGCGCACCCGGCCAGCGCCACCGCGGCGACGGCGAGGGACGCGGCGAGCGGCCCGGGAAGGCGAGGTGGCATGGCGGTGATCATGGCGATCAGGACGGTCCCGGTCCAGAGGGCGCAGCACACGGACCGGACCCGATCGTCCGGATGTGCCACGATGCGCCATGGGCGTCTTCTGGCTGGTCATGGGGATCGTGCTCGCCGGACTGCTGCTGGCCGCCTGGCTGATGGACCGGGCCGGCCGGCGCCGCGGGGCGCGGATCAGCCACGGTGGCGACGTCGCCTGGCAGGTGCGGGAAGGCCGACGGGACGCCGAGATCCTGGGCAACCCGCTGAACCAGGACGTCACCTGGAGCAGCTGGAGCCGCCGCAACCACCCCGGGCGCTGATCCGGGGCAGCGTCAGCCGGCCTCCCCGACCTCGGGGAACAGCGGGAAGCCGCTCTCCACACCGGCCTCGAGGACGGCGGTCTCCGCACTGCCGGCGGCCTGGGCGGCGTCCGGCGCGACGAGCACCTCGATGCCGTCCCCCTCGGGGCGGGCAGCGGCGGTCTGCACGACCGGGCCGTGCTCCGCAGCGATCCGCCCGGCCTCGGCGCGCAGGTCGCCGGGGCGGAACTCGGTCGGGACGACGGTCACCGTCAGCCCCTCGCCCGCCGAGTCGACCACCCGCTGGACGGCGGCCGGCACCTCGCCGAACCAGCGGACCACCAGTCGGGTCCGGTCCAGGCTCAGCCCCGGCGTCCCGGCGTCGGGTGAGTCGCCGGCGGCCGCGGAGAGCCGCTCCAGCAGGTCGTACACCTCGGCGCGGGTGCCCGGGTACATCACGTACTCGCCGTGACCGACCCCCGGGGACGGCGGGGCGGACCGGCGGGGCTGCTTGCGCGAGGCCATGCGCCCATCATCCAGGCTGGTGCCATGGAGATCAGCGGAGCACGGATCTGGATCACGGGTGCCTCGACCGGCATCGGCGCCGCGCTCGCCCGGGAGCTCGCCGACCGCGGCGCCCGGGTGGCGATCAGCGCCCGGAACGCCGAGCAGCTCGCCGAGGTGGCCGGGGACCGGATGACCGTCGTCCCGGTCGACGTCACCGACCGGGACGCCACCGTGGCGGCCGGTGCGCAGGTGCGCGCGGCGCTCGGCGGCATCGACGTCGTCGTCGCCAACGCCGGCACCTGGTCGGGGTTCCACGTGGAACCGTGGGACTCCGACCTGTTCGCCGAGCACCTGCGGATCAACGTGCTGGGCGCGGTGCACACCTTCGAGGCCGTCGTCCCGCAGATGCTCGCCGACGGGCGCGGCCGGCTCGTCGGCGTCGCCTCGGTCGCCGGCTACCGCGGGTTGCCCGGCTCGGAGGCCTACAACGCCGGCAAGGCCGCGCTGATCAGCCTGCTGGAGAGCCTGCGCGGCTCGCTGGCCCCGCGCGGCCTCGTCGTCCAGCTGGTCAACCCGGGGTTCGTGCGCACCCGGATGACCGAGCGCAACCGCTTCCCGATGCCCTTCCGGATCGAGGCCGACGCGGCAGCCCGCACCATCGCCGACGGCATCGCCCGGGACAAGGCGGAGATCGTCTTCCCGCTGGCGATGGCCCTGCTGATGAAGACCGCCCGGCTGGTGCCGGTGCGGGCGTGGACGGCGCTGACCGCCACGATGGCCCGCCGCGGCCTCGACGGCGGCCCGGGCCGCCGCACCGGCTGACGGCACGGCGGCCCGTTCGGCCCCCTTCCAGGGGCCCCGTGCCGAGCTTGCGAGGTGCGGAGGAAGGGGGTCCTTACGCCTTGGGGCCGCCGGCGACGTAGATGACCTGGCCGGAGACGAAGCCCGCGCCCTCGCTGGCCAGGAACGCCGCGGTGTGCGCGATGTCCTCGGGCTGGCCGACGCGGCGCACCGGGATCTCCTTGGCCGCGCCCGCCTTGAACTCCTCGAACGGCACCCCGACCCGCTCGGCCGTCGCCGCGGTCATCTCGGTCTCGATGAACCCGGGCGCGATCGCGTTCGCGGTGACGTTGTAGCGGCCCAGCTCGATGGCGAGGGTCTTGGTGAGCCCCTGCATGCCGGCCTTCGCCGCGGAGTAGTTGGCCTGCCCGCGGTTGCCCAGCGCCGAGACGCTGGAGAGGTTCACGATCCGGCCCCACTGGGCCTCGACCATGTGCTTCTGCGCCGCCCGGCTCATCAGGAACGCCCCGCGCAGGTGCACGCCGAGCACGGCGTCCCAGTCACCGACGCTCATCTTGAACAGCAGGTTGTCCCGGGTGATCCCGGCGTTGTTCACCAGCACCGTCGGGGCGCCGAGCTCGGCCGCCACCCGGTCGACGGCAGCCGCCACGGAGTCCTCCTCGGCGACGTTCGCACCGACGGCCAGCGCACGCCCACCGGCCCCGGTGATCGCCTCCACCGTCCCGGCGCAGGCGCCCTCGTCCAGGTCGAGCACGGCCACCGCCATGCCGTCCGCGGCGAACCGCTTCGCGATGGCCGCGCCGATCCCGCGCGCCGCCCCGGTGATGATCGCCGTCCGCTGCTCTGCCACTGCATCTCCTCGTCGAGTCCGTGTGCTGTCGTGCGTGTGCTGTCACCCCTGTGCTTACACCCGGGCGGCGGTCAGTCCTTCGGCCGGGCGGTGAGGACGGCGAGGGCGCCGACGGCGAGCGCCCAGGCCAGCTGCGCCGGCACCCACACCGCCGACGGCGTGCCCACCAGCAGGGCGATGCCGAACGGCACGGTGCCGACGACGCCCAGGTCGATCCCGCGCACCAGCGTCTGGCCCACGCCGGTGGGCACCGCGCCCATCGGGGTCGCCACCACCGGCCCGGACCAGTCCAGCTCCGGCCGGTACCCACCGCGCACCGCGGCCCCGGCCCACGCCGGGGCGGCCGCGACGCCCAGCCCGGCCCACACCGCCACCGCCCCGGTGCCCTGGCCGATCAGTGCACCGGAGAGCCCACAAACCACCACCAGCGCGGCCAGCGGCACCACCGACCGCAGCCGGACGACGCCGTCGGCCGAGAGCGGCAGCATCCGGTCCAGTGCCGGGGAGGCCTGCGCCCGCCGGCTGGGCTCGCCCAGTGCCACCGCCGCCAGTGCCCACCCCAGGACGACGACGACCGCGACCAGCGCCGGCAGGTTCCCCAGGCCGGCGGTGCGGGCGGCCAGCACCGGCAGTGCCGCGCCCACGGCCAGCTGCCCCCACCGCCACGGCGACCGGGTGAGCACCGCCAGGTCGGCGGCGAGGACCGCGGTGGCCGGGCCGTGCACCCGGCGCCAGCGGCGGGGCCGCCGGGGCGCCCGCGGCGAGCTGGCCAGCGCCCGGCCGAGCTCGCGGGTGTCCAGGGAGAACGTCGAGGCGGTGGCGTACTGCACGATCTCGCCGCGGGCCCGCAGGTCACCGGCGCGCAGCCGGTCCAGCCGGCGGTCCGCGGCGAGCACACCGAGCACTGCCAGCACCCCGGCGACGACGGTGGTCGACACCAGCGGCGTCCCGGTCGGCCGCACCGCCCACCCGGTCAGCGGCCCGGCGCCGACCGCGGCCAGCACCGTCCCGGCTCCGGCGGCGCCCACCACCGCCGCGCAGGCGAGCGCACCCGCGGCGGCCGGGAGCCGGCGGCCCCGGCCGGCCGCCTGGAGCACCACCAGCAGCCCGGCGCCGGCCGCGGTGAGCAGCGCCGCGGCCGCCACCCCGACCAGCACGTCGGCCGCGGCCGGGGCGACCGGCACGGCGAGCAGCACCGGGACGACGACCACCGCGGCCGCCGTCGCCGCGATCAGCACCACCCGGACGAGCTCACCGCGCAGCAGCCCGCGCCGGTCAGCGGGCAGCGGCAGCCACCACACGGCCGCGGCCGGGGTGGCGCTGACCGGGCCCAGCCGGGCCAGCACCCAGGCCAGCCCGGCGACCACCAGCACCGCGGCGACCACGGAGGTGACCGCGCCCGGCAGCACCGCCGTCCCGGTCGCCGGGCGGGCGGCGATCTGGTCGCGGAGGCTGGAGACGGTCCCGCCGACCACCGCGACGAGGATGCCGAGCGAGGTCAGCCAGCCGACGACGTCGCCGACCAGGGTCGCCCAGCTGGTGTCGGCCCGCGCCGCGGCCGCCCGCCGGGTGACCCGGCGGACGGCGGCGCCGCTGAGCCCCGCGGTCCCGGCGACGACGGCGACGACGGCGGTCAACGCTCAGCCCTCGGACAGCGCGGCGACGGCGTCGTCCGGGGAGACCAGCGGGCACTCCTCGTCGTCGACGACCAGCACGGCGTCGGCCAGGGTGCGGAGGAACTCCGGGTCGTGGCTGGCGAACACCACCGTGGCGCCGGCGGCGACGTCGTCGCGCAGCCGGGCGGCCAGCTGCCGGCGCATCCCGGTGTCCAGCCGGCGCTCGGGCTCGTCGAGCACCAGCAGCCGGGCCGGGCGCACCAGCGCCGCGGCCAGCGCGAGCCGCCGCCGCTGCCCGGAGGAGACCGCCGAGGGCAGCGCCTCGGCCCGCCCGGCCAGCCCAAACGCCTCGACCTCCCGGGCGACGACGTCCTCAGGGTCGGCCACGCCGTGCCCGCGGGCGGTCAGCAGCAGGTGTTCCACCCCGGTGAGCGCCGGGAAGAAGGCGTCCTCGTCCAGCACGGTGGCCACCTCGGCGCGGAAGGCCGCCGAGCGCTCGTCGACCGGTTCCCCGGCGTAGCGCACCGTGCCGCCCAGCGGCGGGAGCAGCCCGACCAGGGTCTGCAGCACGGTCGACTTGCCCGCGCCGTTCGGCCCCACCAGCCCCAGCGCGGTCCCGGGCGGCACCGTGACGCTGACCGGCGCGCAGACCGGCTCGCCCTCCGCGTAGCCGACGAGCAGCTCCTCGGCCGTCAGGAGCCCTGCCACCTCAGGCACCGCTCCACGCGGCGTCGAAGAAGCCGACCTCCAGCTCCATGGCCCGGCGGTGGGCGGCCCGCACCGCGGTGAGCCGGTCCTCGGACGCGTCGGCGCACAGCCGGTCGAGCAGCCGCTCCAGGGTGGCGGCCAGCTCCTCGAACTGCGGGGCGGCGTAGGTGTCCACCCACTCCCGGTAGGGCCCGTGCGCCCGGTCGGCCAGCTGCTGGCCGAGGTGGGCGTACAGCCGCATGCACGGGGTCATCGCCGCGCAGGTCAGCGCCGGGTCCCCCCGCCCGGCGGCATCGAGGAGGAACTCCGTGTAGGCCGACGTCGCCGGTAGCGGCTGCACGTCGGCGAGGTCGATCCCCCACTGCTGCGCGTAACCGCCGTGCAGCCGCAGCTCCTCCTGCACCCCGGCCCGCAGGTCGGCGAGCACCGCGGTCACCCCGGGGTCACCGCTGCTCTCCGCACCCAGCCGGTAGGCGCGGGCGAAGGCGTCGAGGAAGAAGGCGTCCTGGGCCACGTACCCGGCGAACCGCTCCCGGGGCAGCGTGCCGTCGGCGATGCCCTGCACGAACGGGTGCGCCAGCGCAGCCGCGGCCAGATCGGCGTCGGCGGCCCACAGCTCCGCGGCGACGCTCACGCCGCGGCCCCCGCCGCCTCCATCGCCATGTCCCAGAAGGCGATCTCCGCGGTGACCACCTCGGCGAACACCGCCTCCGCGTCGGCGGCGGCCGCCGGGAACGCGTCGGCGGCCGCGGCGAGCCCGGCCACGTACCCGGCGAAGCCCGGCGCGGTCCAGTGCTCGACGAACTCCCGGTACTGCGGTGCGCCGGGGAGCGCGCCGGACCAGGCGTCGAGGTAGGTGCGCTCGATCGTCCACAGCGCGGTGAGGCCGGTCGGGACGTCGGCGCCGTCGAGCCGGGCCAGCAGCTCGGCGTAGGCGGTGGTGGCCGACCGTGTCGGCGCCTCCAGGTCCAGGCCGCGGGCTCCGGCCAGCTGCTCGAACCAGGCCAGCTCCTCGACCAGCGCGACCAGGCCCCCGGCCAGCACCGCCTGCGCCGGGCGGGGCGCGCGGGCCAGCAACCGGGCCTGGAAGCGCAGCAGGTCGGCCACGAACCGGGCGTCCTGCACCAGCCAGGTGTCGAAGGCCGCGACCGGCACGGTCCCCTCGCGCACCCCGGTCAGGAACGGGTGCGCGGTGGCAGCCCGCCAGGCGATGGGGGAACGGGACAGCAGCTCGTCGACCGGCACGGGCGGGACTCTAGCCAGACCGGCCCCCGGCAGCCGAGTTCCGGACGGCGGGGTTCCCCGGCGGCGGGTCCGCGCGCCCCGGTGGCCTAGGGTGACGGGCGTCATGGCCGATGCCATGTGCGGGAGCTCGGGCGGAACCGGGCTGAGAGGGCGGCTGAGCGCCGCCGACCGCTGGAACCTGACCGGGTAATGCCGGCGTAGGGAGCGACACCTGATGAGCACCCCCACCCACCCGTCCCCCGTGGCCGGGGACGCCCCCCTCACCCTCACCGAGGCGCCCCCGCGCACCCTCGGCCTGCGCGACTCGCTGGGCCTGTGGGGCAACCTCGGGATCAGCCTGCTGCTGCCGGTCGCCGCGGTCTACGTGGTCCTGCCCGGTCGCTCGCTCGCGGTCACGATCGGCGCCATCGTCGTCGGCGCCGTCATCGGCGCGGCCCTGCTCGGCGCCACCGCCGCGGCCGGCGCCCGCGAGCAGGTGCCGGCCATGGTGCTGCTGCGCGGCCTGCTCGGCCGGCGCAGCTCCTACCTGCCCACCGCGCTGAACCTCGTGCAGTGCATCGGCTGGGCCACCTTCGAGATCGTGATCATCGCCGAGGCCGCCTCCCGGGTGCTCGACGCCCCGCGCTGGCCCTTCGTCCTCGGCGCCGGCGTGCTGGCCACCGCCATGGCGCTGCGGCCGCTGGGCGTCGTCCGGGTGCTCGCCCGCTACGCGGTGTGGGCGGCGCTCGCCGCGCTGGTCTACCTCTACGTGCAGGTGCTCCGCGAGCCGCTCCCCGAGCTCACCGAGGGCAGCGCCACCTCGTTCTGGACGGCGGCCGACATCGTCATCGCCCTGCCGGTCTCCTGGATCCCGCTGGCTGCCGACTACAGCCGGCACGTGCGCAGCAGCCGGGCCGCCGGCGTCGGCGCGAGCGTGGGGTACGGCATCGCCACCGTCGTGATGTTCACCCTCGGCGTGCTCGCGCTGGCCGCCTACGGCAGCGCCGGCCTGGACGTCGTCGACGCCCTGCTGGCCGTGCCGCTGGGCGCGCTGGCGGTGCTGCTGCTGGTCGTCGTCGAGCTGGACGAGGCGTTCGCGAACCTGTACTCGACGGCGGTCTCCGCGCAGAACGTCGTCGCCCGGGCCGACCGGCGGGTGCTCGTCCTGGTCGTCGGCGCGGTGGCCACCGTGCTGGCGCTGACCTTCGACATCGCCGCCTACGAGCCGTTCCTCTTCCTGATCGGCGCGGTGTTCGTGCCGCTGGCCGGGGTGTTCCTGGTGGCCTACTGGCTGCTCCCCCGCGGGGCCTGGGACACCTCCGACACGGCACCCGCCCGCCTGGAGCTGCTGCTGCCGTGGGTGGCGGGCTTCATCGCCTACCAGCTCACCCTGCCCACGTACTTCGCCGGCCCGGGAGCGAGCTGGACGGCGTGGTGGACCGCGCGGCAGACCGACCTGGGCATCGACCCGGCCAACGGCTGGTCGGCGTCGCTGGTCAGCCTGGCGGTGGCCGTGCTCCTCACCCTGGTCGTGCGGGCCCCGGCGCTGCTGCGGGGGCGCCGGTCGTGACCCTGGGCCGGCTGCACGTGCTCACCGACGCCCGCGGCGGGCCGGCGGCGCTGGCCGCGGTCGAGGCCGCCGTCGCCGCCGGGGCGCCGGTCGTGCAGGTCCGCGCCAAGGGCGGCACCGACCGGGAGCTGTACGAGTTCGCCCGCGCCGTCGTGGCGGTCTGCGCCCCAGCCGGGGCGACCTGCCTGGTCAACGACCGGGTGGACGTCGCCCTGGCGGTCGGCGCCGACGGGACCCACCTGGGCGCCGGTGACCTGCCGCTGGCCGCCGCCCGCCGGGTCGCCGGCCCCGGGCACCTGCTCGGCGGCACCTGCCGCGACCCGGACCTCGCCCGCCGGCTGGTCGCCGAGGGCGCCGACTACCTCGGCGTCGGCCCCGCCTGGCCGACGACGACCAAGACCGGGCTGCCCGACGCGCTCGGCCCGGCCGGCATCGCCGAGGTCGCCGCCGCCGTCGACGTCCCGGTGGTCGCCATCGGCGGGGTCACCGCCGCGCGGGTGCCGGAGCTGCTGGCCGCCGGCGCCGCCGGGGTCGCCGTCGTGGGCGCGGTCTCCGCCGCCGCCGACCCGGCCGCCGCCACCCGGGAGTTGCTGCGGCAGCTCGGGGGCGCGCCGTGAGCCTCGACGTCGTCGTCGCCGGGGGCGGGCTCATCGGCCTGTCGGTGGCCTGGCGGTCCGCGCAGCGCGGGCTGTCGGTCACCGTCGTGGACGACGCACCCGGCGCGGGGGCCTCCGCCGCGGCCGCCGGGATGCTCGCCCCGGTCACCGAGGCCGCCTACGGCGAGGAGGCGCTGCTGCGGTTGTGCGTGGCGTCGCTGCAGCGCTACCCGGCCTTCGTCGCCGAGCTGGAGCAGGTCACCGGCCTGCCGGTGGAGCTGCGCACCGCCGGCACCCTGGTCGTCGGGTTCGACGCCGACGACGTCCGCCAGCTCGACGAGCTGCACGCCTTCCAGACCGAGCTCGGGCTGGACGCCGCGCGGCTCACCCCCCGGGAGACCCGTCGCCGGGAACCCGCGCTCACCCCGCGGGTCCGCGGCGGGCTGGCCGTCGCCGGCGACCACTCCGTCGACGGCCGCGCCCTGCACGCCGTCCTGCTGGCCGCCTGCTCCGCGGCCGGGGTGCAGCTGGTCCGGGACCGGGCGTCGGCGCTCACCGTGACCGCCGGCCGGGCCACCGGGCTCACGCTGGCCGGGGGCGGAGAGCTGGCCGCTGGCACCGTGGTCCTCGCCCTGGGCGCGCACAGCAGCGGCCTGCCCGGCGTCCCGCCGCTGCCGGTGCGCCCGGTGAAGGGCCAGATCCTGCGGCTGGCCGGGGCGGCCGGGCTGCTCGGCGGCACGGTGCGGGCGCTGGTCCGCGGCCGGCACGTCTACCTGGTGCCCTACGGCGGCGACCGGCTGATCGTCGGCGCCACCGTCGAGGACCGCGGCTTCGACGCCCGGGTCACCGCCGGCGGGGTGCACGAGCTGCTGCACGACGCGATCGAGGTCGTCCCGGACGTCGCCGAGCTCGAGCTCACCGAGACCCTGGCCCGCTGGCGCCCCGGCACCGCCGACAACGCCCCACTGCTGGGCGCCTCGTCGCTGCCCGGGCTGGTGCTGGCCACCGGGCACCACCGCAACGGGGCCCTGCTCACCCCGGTGACCGGCGACGTGATCGCCGAGCAGCTGACCACGGGGCAGCTGCCGGCGATCGCGTCGTCCTTCACCGCCGACCGGTTCGGGAGGACCGCATGATCACCCTCTCCGTCAACGGCGCCCCCGCCGAGCTGCCCGACGGCGCCACCGTCGCCGACCTGGTGGCCCAGCGCGCCGCCGGCCACGACCGGGTCGCCGTGGCCCGCAACGGCGACGTCGTCCCGCGCAGCAGCTGGGCCGCGACCCCCCTCACCGCCGGCGACACCGTCGAGGTGCTCGCCCCGACCGCAGGAGGCTGACGTGAGCACCACCGAGGAGCTGGGCGCGGCGCTGGCCGCCGAGGAGTCCGGCGACACCTTCACCATCGCCGGGGAGACCTTCCGCTCCCGGCTGCTGCTGGGCACCGGCGGCGTGCCCAGCCTGGAGGTGCTCGAGCGGGCGATCCGCGCCTCGGGCACCCAGCTGGTGACGATCGCCCTGCGCCGGGTGGAGGCCTCCGCCAGCGGCGCGATGCTGCAGGTGCTCGAGCAGTGCGGCGTCCGGCTGCTGCCCAACACCGCCGGCTGCTTCACCGCCCGCGAGGCGGTGCTCACCGCCCGGCTGGCCCGGGAGGCGTTCGGCACCGACTGGGTGAAGCTGGAGGTGATCGGCGACGAGCACACCCTGCTGCCGGACGCCGTCGAACTCCTGGACGCCGCCGAACAGCTGGTGGCCGACGGCTTCCAGGTGCTCGCGTACACCACCGACGACCCGGTGCTCGGCCGCCGGCTGGCCGACGCCGGCTGCGCCGCGGTGATGCCGCTCGGCTCGCCGATCGGCAGCGGGCTCGGCATCCGCAACCCGCACTCGATCGCGCTGCTGCGGGAGGCGGTCGACGTCCCGGTGGTGCTCGACGCCGGCATCGGCACCGCCTCCGACGCCGCGCTGGCGATGGAGCTGGGCTGCGACGCGGTGCTGCTGGCCTCCGCCGTCACCCGGGCGCGGGACCCGGAGCGGATGGCGCTGGCCATGCGGCAGGCCGTCGAGGGCGGGCGGCTGGCCCGCACCGCCGGCCGGATCCCCCGCCGGTGGCACGCCGAGGCCTCCACCCCGATGGCGGGGCTGCCCGAGCTGTGACCGGGCTGCCCCGGCTGCTGGTGCTCACCGACCGGCACCAGTGCGCCGGTCCGCTGGTGGGGACCGTCGCCCTGGCGGTGGCGGCCGGCGCCCGCGCCGTCGTCCTGCGGGAGAAGGACCTGCCCGAGCCCGAGCGGGACCGGCTGGCCGACGAGCTGGCCGCGGTGCTCGCGCCCGTCGGCGGGCTGCTCGTCCGCGCCGGCAGCACCGGGCGGGACGCCGTCCACCTGGCCGCGGCGGACCCCTTCCCCGAGCCGCGGCCGGCGCTGGTCGGGCGTTCCTGCCACGACGCCGCCGAGGTGGCGCAGGCGGCGGACGAGGGGTGCGACTGGGTGTTCGTCTCCCCGGTCAACCCCACGCCGTCCAAGCCGGGGTACGGCCCGGCCCTGGGGCTCACCGGCCTCGCCCGGCTCAGCACCGGTGCGCCACCGGTGTACGCGCTGGGCGGCATCACCCCGGGCGACGTGGCCGGGTGCCTGGCCGCGGGGGCGCACGGGGTCGCGGTGATGGGCGCGGTGATGCGGGCGCCGGCCGTCGTCCGGGAGCACCTGGCCGCGCTGGCCTGAGGGTCCGCGCCTCGCCCGGGTCGACCCGGACCCGGGCGCGGTCGGGCGGCCGGGCGGCATCCACCGGCAGGATCGGGGCGTGGCCTACCTGTTGCTCGTCTGCGCCATCGCCAGCGAGGTGGCGGCGACCTCGCTGCTGCCGCGCACCGCCGGGTTCACCGTGCCGCTGCCCACGGTGGCCGTGCTCGCCGGTTACGCGGTCTCGTTCGTGCTGCTGGCCCAGGTGGTGAAGACCGTCCCGGTCGCCGTCGCGTACGCCATCTGGTCGGGAGCGGGCACCGCCGCGGTCGCCGCGATCGGTGCGACCCTGCTGGGCCAGTCGCTGTCCGGGTGGCAGGTGGCCGGCCTCGTGCTCGTCGTCGTCGGCGTGGTGCTGCTCAACCTCGGCGGCACCGGGCACTGACACCGCTGGGACAGGTGTGACTACGGAACGTGTCCGTCTGAAGGCCCGCCCGCTGTCCGGCGATCGGGTGCCCTAGCGTCGGCCGCGGCCGGATCGGGCACGACCAACGACCGTCATGAGACGTGCCTCACATCGAGTGGATGTTTGCCCGTGCCCGACCGAGCCAAGACAGTAGGTCGCCCGTCGAGCAGCCGACGGTCGGAGTGCGAGGAGACCGAGTGAGCGGCGAGACGGCGCGCCTGGCGTGGCCCTCGTCGCCGCCCCCACCGGCCGGGGACGGCTGGAGCTGGGACCTCAGCACGGTCGCCGAGCTCCCCCGGGTGCGCGCCGAACTGCGCCGCGGGCTGGCCGCGCGCTCCGGCGGTGACGCCCGCGCAGAGGAGCTCGACGAGGCCGTCGTCCTCGCCTTCGACGAGATGGCCTCCAACGCCCTGCGGCACGGCGGCGGTGGCGTCCGCGCCCGCGTGCAGCAGACCCCGCGGGCGTGGCTGATCGAGGTGCGCGACTCCGCGGCCACCCGCCCGCCCCAGCCCGCCGTCGGCCGCGACCCGAGCCAGGGCGGCCTGGGTCTCTACCTCATCGCGGAGATGGCCGACGACCACGGCTGGCACCTGGCCGACGGCCAGAAGAGCGTCTGGGCCCTGCTCCCCCGCTGCTGAGCTCCCCCGCCGGCCGCCGCGAGCGCGTTCGTTCAGCCGATCGGCGGGAGCGCCTGCGGCACGACCTGCGGCCCGGCCTCCGCGGGGCGCGGCTGGTCCTCCGGGTGCAGCCGCACCGCGACCAGCGCGACGTCGTCCTCCGACCCCCCGGGCCGCATCCGCGCGACCAGCTGGTCGCAGAGCTCGGCGAGGGTGAGGCCCCCCAGCTCGGCGAGCAGGGCGGTCAGCCGGGCGACGCCGTCGTCCAGGGGCAGGTCCGGGCCCTCGACCAGCCCGTCGGTGTACAGCACGACCGTCGCGCCCGGGGTCAGGGTCACCACCTGCTCCTTGCGCGGCGCGGTCGGGACCACCCCGAGCATCAGGTCGGCCCGCTCGGTGGCCAGCACGTGGACCCGGCCGTCAGGGGCCAGCACGAGCACCGGCGGGTGCCCGGCGTTGGACCAGCGCAGCCGGGTCTCACCCCGTCCGCGGTCCTCCGGGGTCTGCTCGAACCGGGCCACCGCCGCGGTGGCCAGCGCCCGCACCTGCAGGCCCTCGATGGTCCGGTCCAGGTCACCGAGCACCCGGGCGGGCCCGCCACTGGTGCTGTAGGCGATGCCGCGCAGCAGGCTGCGGAGCTGCCCCATGGCGGCGGCGGCCACCGTGTCGTGCCCGACGACGTCCCCGATCGCGACGACCGTCGCCCCGTCGGGCTGCAGGAAGGCGTCGTACCAGTCACCGCCGACCTGGGCCGCCCGCACCGCCGGCACGTACCGGACGGCGATCTCCATGTGGTCCGGCTCCGGCGGGGCGGTGAGCAGGCTGCGCTGCAGGTCCTCGGCCATCCGCCGCTCCTGCTCCTGCAGCGCCGCGCCGTCCAGCGCCAGCGCCACCCGGTCGGCCAGCTCGCTGAGCGTCTCCCGGTCCCACAGGTCCATCGGCAGGCGGTCCTTGCCCCGGTACACGCTGATGGCGCCGAGCACCCGGCCGCGGGCA
This sequence comes from Modestobacter sp. SYSU DS0290, assembly GCF_054050955.1. Taxonomy (NCBI): domain Bacteria; kingdom Bacillati; phylum Actinomycetota; class Actinomycetes; order Geodermatophilales; family Geodermatophilaceae; genus Modestobacter; species Modestobacter sp. SYSU DS0290. Next base: position 109,378 of record NZ_JBJHAI010000003.1, on the reverse strand, counting down.
CGCAACGCCAGCGTCACCGCGGTGCCGGGCTGCAGCGCCCGGTAGGCGTCCCGGACCTCCCCCTCCGGCAACGCGTCCCCGACCGCGGCGTCGACGTCGGGCACGACCCGGGCCCCGCCGCTGAGCACCGCCTGGACCAGCGGTGCGGTGGAGTCGAGCGCCGCCAGCCGGAGCTCCGCGTAGCGCGCGGCCACCGGGCGCAGCCGCGGGTCGGCGTGCCAGCTGGCCACGTCGTGCAGCCGGCCGTCCTCCTCCACCAGGCTGGCGATCACCCAGTCACCCAGACCCGGGACGACGACCCGGCTCAGCTCCTGCAGCGCCGCCCGGGCGCCGCGGCGCTCGACCAGCGCCGCGGACAGCGCGTCGGTGACGTCGGTGAACAGCGCCAGGCGCTCCTCCCGGCGGCGCGCGGCCTCGTCGGCGCGGCGGCGCTGGGTGATGTCGAGGAAGTACACCGCCAGGCCGTCGGGGTCGGGCCAGGCGCGCACCTCGTACCAGCTGTCCAGCGGAGCCGGGTAGTACGCCTGGAAGACCGCCGGCTCCCCGGACTCCATGGCCCCGCGGTAGTGGACCTCGAAGTCGCCGCCCACCGCGTCGGGGAACAGCTCCCACAGGTCACCGCCGAGCAGCTCCTCCCGCGACCGGCCCAGCAGCCGCTCCGCCTCACCGTTGACGTAGGTGAAGCGCCAGTCGCGGGACAGCGAGAAGAACGCCGCCGACATCGACTCCAGCACCCGGGCGATCCGTGCGTCGGCGGCCCGGTCGGCCGTCGTGTCGTGGGCGGCACCGATCAGCCGGACGGCCACGCCCCGGTCGTCGCCGAGCGCCCGGCCCCGGCCACGGACCCAGCGGGTCTGCCCGGAGGGCAGCACCGCCCGGAACTCCACGTCGTACAACCCGCAGCTGTCGACCGCCGACTGCAGCGCCGCCTGCACCCGCTCGACGTCGTCGGCGTGCACGCGGGCCAGGAACGCCTCGATGGTGCCGGCGAAGTCGGTCCGGTCGTGGCCGAACATCGCCAGCAGCCGGTCGTCCCACACCAGCCGGTCGGTGACCAGGTCCCAGTCGAAGCTGCCGATCCCGGCGGCGTCGATCGCCAGGTCCCACCGCACCCGGCCGGTCTCCAGCTCGGCGGTGACCGCGGCCAGCTCCAGCTCGGTGACCACCGGGTGGGCCAGCCGCTCGAGCAGCGTCACCTCCTCGGCGGTCCACTCGCGGGGTTCCGCCCCGAACACGGCCAGCACGCCCACCACGTGCTCCCCGCCGGCGTCGAACAGCGGCACGCCGAGGTAGGTGGCGACCTGCCCGGCCCGCACAGCGGGCAGATCGGCGACCCGTGGGTCGGCGCGGACGTCGGGGTAGGCCCGGGGCGCCCGGGCGGCGACGACGGTCCCGCCGAGGGTGTCGTCGAGCCGGCGCCGGGTGCCCACCCGCCAGACCGGCCGCCCGGCCGTGCCGACCACGGTGTGCACCTCACCGGCGAGCGCCACCCCGGCCGACGGTGCCCGCAGCAGGGCGGCGGCCAGGTCGGTCAGCCGCTGCAGGCCGGGCGAGCCGGTGGCGGCGGGAGCGCGGCGGCGTGTGCCCGGCACCTCGTGCGACGTCATCCTCGGCGGCCTCCACCCCTGGCTGGCGCGGGCCGTCTGGCCGCGGTGCCGTCAGCTGATTCTGCCCGGTCCCGCGGGGGCAGTAAGGCGGGGGTGAAGTTCCCTGCTCGTCCCCGCCCGCGTGCCGGCTCCCTCGGCCGGACCTGGGCCCGTCACCCCCGAGCCGGCCTCGCGGTCAAGGCCGCCGTCGCGGCGGCCATCGCCTGGGCGCTGGTGCAGCTGCTGCCCGGGCCGGCCGCCGACTACCCGTACTACGCGCCCATGGGCGCGATGCTGGCCACCACCACGAGCCTGGCCGGCTCGACCCGCGAGTCGTTCCAGACCGTGGCCGCCGTGGCCGTGGGTGCCGTGATCGCCCTGGTCGCCGATGCGGTCGCAGCGCCGAACCTGGTCAGCATCGCCGCCGTCATCGGGATCGGGGTGCTGCTGTCCGGCTGGAACCGGTTGGGCAGCGCGCGGAGCTGGGTGCCGACCGCGGCGCTGTTCGTGCTGATCTTCGGCAACCGTGACCCGTTCAACTACGTCGTCGGGTACGTCGGGCTGATCATGTTCGGCGCGCTGATCGGCATCGCGGTCACCGCACTGCTCCCCCAGCTCCCGCTCGCCCCGGCCCAGGAAAAGCTGGCCCGCTTGCGCGACGTGCTGGCCGCCCAGCTCGACGACCTGGCCGACGGGCTGTCCGCCGACCACCCGCCCACCGAGGCGGAGTGGCGCCGGCGCACCCACACCATCGACCCGGTGCTGGCCCAGATGCGCGCTGCGGTGCAGGAGAGCGACGAGGCCCGGAAGGGGAACTTCCGCGCCCGCCGCTACCGGCAGGTCGCCCAACGGCAGTATGCGCAGGCCCGGGCGCTGGAGCGGCTGGCCCTGCTGGTGGAGGAGCTGACCGAGCTGCTGGCCGAAACCGAGCGGGCCGACCAGGAGCGGGTCACGCTGGGCCCGGCGCTGCGCCCCTCGGCCTCGGCGGCGCTCTCCCGGCTGGCCGGCGTGCTGCGCTCGGTCGACGGTGGGGCGAGCGCGGCCGATCCGGACGAGACCCGGGCGGCCTACGACGCGCTCCATGAACTCGCCGGAGCCCTCCGGGCGGCCCGGCGGCAGACCGACGACGACCTGTTCGCCGCCAGCAGCGTGGTGGTGGCCATCCGCCGGGCGCTGGCCGCCGTGGTGCCGCAGGAGCTGGCCGAGGAGGAGGTCCCTCGGTGACCCTCAGCGGCCGACCGCGTACCCCTGCATCCCGCGGGGGTTGGCCGCTGCCCTGAGCACGCCGGTCTCCGGGTCGATCGAGACCGCCGAGAGCCGGCCGAGCGACCAGGGGTCGGAGACGGTGACCGTGTGCCCGCGGCGGCGCAGGTCGGCCAGCACGCCCTCGCCGATCCGGGACTCCACCACGAGCTCGCCGGGGACCATCTCGCGCGGGAAGAACGACGACGGGAAGCTGGTGGTGTGCCAGGCCGGCGCGTCGATGGCCGCCTGCAGGTCCAACCCGCCGTGCACGTGGGCCAGCCAGAAGCACAGCTGCCACTGCTCCTGCTGGTCACCGCCCGGGGTGCCGAAGGCCAGCGACGGCACCCCGCCGCGCAGCGCCAGCGACGGGGTGAGGGTGGTGCGCGGGCGCTTGCCGGGGGCCAGCGAGTTGGGCAGCCCCGGCTCCAGCCAGAACATCTGCGCCCGGGTGCCCAGCGGGAAGCCGAGCGAGGGGATGACCGGCGAGCTCTGCAGCCAGCCACCCGAGGGGGTGGCCGAGACGATGTTGCCCCAGCGGTCGACGACGTCGACGTGGCAGGTGTCGCCGCGGGTGGTGCCGCGGGTGTCGACCGTCGGCTCACCGACGCCGGCGATCGTGGCCGTCGAGGGCCGTTCCCGCCCGGAGGTGTCGGTGACGAAGGCGGGGAGCCGCGGCGGGCGCCCACCGGGGGAGCCGGGCCGCAGCTCGGTGCTGGCCCGGTCGCCGATGAGCGCCCGCCGTTCGCTGGTGTAGGCGGCCGACAGCAGGTCGTCCACCGGCACGCTCTCCTCGTCGCCGTACCAGGCCTCGCGGTCGGCCATCGCCAGCTTCGTCGCCTCGACGCTGGCATGCACCACCTCGGCGGTGACTGCGTCGTCGGAGACGGAGGCGGACCGGGCCGCGGTCCCCGCCGGGAGGACGCCGTCCAGCATCGCGAGCGCCTGGAGCAGCGCCGGGCCCTGGGACCACGGCCCGGCCTTCGCGAGCGTCCACCCGCGCCAGTCCAAGGTGACCGGCGGCTCGTACGTCGGCTGCCAGCTGGCCAGGTCCTCCCCGGTGAGGAAGCCGCGGTGCGGACGACCGGAGTCGTCCATGACCGGGGACCGGGAGAACTCGTCGATCGCCTCGGCGACGAACCCCGTGTACCAGGACGCCAGTGCCGCGTCGATCTGCGCCTCTCGGGAGGGTCCGCGCGCTGCGTCGAGCAGTCGGCGGTAGGTCGAGGCGAGGACCGGGTTGCGGAACAGGCGGCCGGCGGTGGGGGGTGCGCCGTCGGGGGCGAGCCAGGTGGCGGCCGAGGTAGGCCAGTGCGTGGTGAAGTGCTCGGAGACCGAGGCGACGGTCGCGGCGACCCGCGGGACGAGCGGGTGGCCGTGCTCGGCGTACTCGATGGCGAAGCGGAGGACGGCGTCCAGCGGCAGGGTGCCGTGGTCGCGCAGGAGCGTGAGCCAGGCGCCGATGGCGCCGGGCACGGTGGCGGCCAGCAGACCCGTTCCGGGCACGAGCCCGAGTCCGAGGTCGGCGAACGCCTGGGTGGTGGCCGCGGCCGGGGCTACGCCCTGACCGGACAGCACCACAGGTCTTCCCGCCCAGGTCCCGCCCTCGCCTCCGGCTGCCCGCGGGCTCCGGGCGAAGAGGATCGGGACCTCGCCCCCCGGGCCGTTGAGGTGCGGTTCGACGACCTGCAGGGTGAGACCCGCAGCGACCGCGGCATCGAACGCGTTCCCACCGGCCTCGAGGGTCGCCATGCCCGCGGCGCTGGCGAGCCAGTGCGTCGAGGCGACCATGCCGAAGGTGCCGGCGAGCTCCGGCCGAGTGGTGAACACTCCGTCACCCTAGAGAGGCTGGCCGGCCAGAGGAGGCGGGGGCGGGTCGCGCTGCGCGGCGGCGCTGCCGGGCTGCGCGGCGCCTCACGGGCCGGCGCCGGCTCGTCCTCCTCCGGCGCCCGGTGGCGCCAGTCGGCGGGCAGCGCCGGCGAGCTCTCCGCCGGTAGCACGAGCGGCCGGGCGAGGGGTGGCTGCGGGCGGTTCCAGGCCAGGTGCGCGCCGTGCTCGCCGCTGCCCCACGCCGCGGCGGCGCGGGCCGCGCCGCGCACCCGGGCCGCCAGCGCGCGCAGCGGGGCGGTCACGCGGGGAGCCGGCGGCGCCAGGCGCACCGGGGTGGTGAGCAGGTCGGTGCTGAAGTCGGTGGCGAAGGCGATCGCCGCCTCGAGCTCGGGGTCGACCCGCGGCCGGCTCACCGGCGCGGCCACCGGCGCGGGCAGCTGCCGATCGGCCACCGGGCGGTGCGCCGGGCGGACGGCGCCGTCGGTGAGCCGGTAGACCCGCTGCGGCGGCCGGTTCCAGGCCAGGTGCGCGCCGTCCGGGCCGGCGCCCCAGCGGCCGGCGCGTGCCACGAGCGCCCGCGGCCGGCTGAGCAGCCCGCGGCGGACCGGGGCGGCATCGGGCCGCACCTCGGCGGGGCCGCTGGTCCGCAGGCCGAGGACGCCGACCGCCAGGCCGACGGCCAGCCCGGCGGCCAGCTCGCTCATGCCGTACTCGTCGCCGTCGCGGTGACCGGCCCCGCGGGGCCCGACGTCGGGCCGTCGAGCCGGGTGCCCGGTCAGGTGCCGGGGCGTGCTCCTGGCGTCGCGCCGGGCGGCGGTCGACGGCGTACCGGTCCGGGCGATGGCCGGCGCTGCGGCGGTGGCCGGGCGGGCCGTCCCGACCAGCTGAGCGTCGTCCATGTCGTCCTCCGTGAAGTAGTCGCCGCAGCCGGGGAAGGGGCTGCGGACAAGGAGAAAGGTAGGTACCGGGGCGCCTCCGGACCCGCTCCCGAGACGCTTCGGTCCGGCCGCGTGACCGAACCGTTGCGGGCTGCCCGCGAACCGGCCGGTCACCGTCCGACGGACCGGCCACATGTCGACAGCCCAGGGGAAAACCGCAGGTCAGCGAAGCGATGGAGTGCGCGAGGCGGTCGATGACCTCGGCGGCGCCGCCACCGGCCCGGCGTGTCGGGTGTGTCTGGTGGGATGAGCGGGTGACCGCCCGGCCTCCCGCCCCCACCCCGCTGGTGATCGACACCGACCCCGGCATCGACGACGCCTTGGCGGTGCTGCTCGCGCTGGCCAGCCCGGAGGTCGACCTCCGCCTGGTCACCACCGTGCACGGCAACGTGGGGCTGGCGCGGACGACGGAGAACGCGCTGCGGGTGCTCCACCTGGCCGGCCGGTCCGACGTCCCGGTGGCCGCCGGCGCCCGCAGCCCGCTGGTGGTGCCGGTGCCGCGGCGGGCCGGGCACGTGCACGGGGAGGCCGGGCTGGGCGGGGTGGAGCTGCCCCCGTCCCCGGCGGCGGTCGACCCGCGGCCGGCGGTGGTGGCGCTGGCCGAGCTGCTGCTGGCCAGCGAGCAGCCGGTCACCGTGGCCGCCATCGGGCCGCTGACCAACATCGCGCTGCTGCTCGCGGTGTACCCCGACGCCGCCGCCCGGATCGGCCGGCTCGTGGTGATGGGCGGCTCGGCCACCCGGGGCGGCAACGTCACCGCCGCTGCGGAGTTCAACATCTGGGCCGACCCGGAGGCGGCCGCCGTGGTGCTCGGCGCCGGGCTGCCCACCGTGCTGGTCGGGCTGGACGTCACCCTGCCCACGGTGCTCACCGAGGCCGGCATCGCCCGGTTCGCCGCGGCGGGGCACGTCGGGGCGCAGGCGGCGGCGGTGCTGCGCCAGTACCTGGACCACGCGCGCGACGCCTACGGCACCGACGGGGTCGTGGTGCACGACGCGCTGGCCCTCACCGAGGCGATCGCGCCGGGCACGCTGGCGACGGTGCGCCGGGACGTCGTCGTCGACACCGGCCCCGGCGCCGGGCGCGGCCAGACGCTGGTCGACCGGCGGGCGCCGTCGTCGTCCCCCTCGGCCGTCGCGGTGGCCGAGGGCGTCGACAGCGCGGCCGCGGTGGAGTTCCTGGTGAGCCGGCTGGAGCGGCTGGCCCGGGGCTGAGCCCCGGGCCGGCCGCGTCCGTCAGACGCGCTCGACGAGCCCCTCGGAGACCAGCCAGTCCAGCGCCACGTCGGCCGGCTCCTCACCGCCGACGTCGACCCGGCCGTTGAGCTCGACCAGCACATCGTCGGTGAGCCGCGGGGTGATCCGGGCGAAGACGTCGGCGATCTCCGGGTGCTCCTCCAGCGTGGTGGTCAGCACCTCGGGGGCGATGTTGTACGCCGGGAAGTACCCGCGGTCGTCCTCCAGCACGGTGAGGTCCAGCGAGGCGATCCGCCCGTCGGTGGTGAACACCTCGCCGAAGTTGCACCGGTCGCCGTTGTCGGTGGCGGTGTAGACCGCGCCGGTGTCCAGGATGCTCACGTTGTCCCGCGGCACCCCGTTCGGGTCGCCCAGCGGGATGCCGTAGAGCTCGAGCATCGGCTCGAACCCGTCGACCCGGGTGGCGAACTCCGACTCCACGCAGAAGGTGCGCTCCTCGACCGGCAGCTCCGCGATGTCGGACATCGTGGCCACCCCGCCGAGCTCGTCGACGGCCTCGCTGCGGACGGCGAAGGCGTACGTGTTGTTGGCCTCGGCCGGCGGGAGCCAGGTGATCCCGTTCTCCGCGTCGGCGTCCTTGACCGCCCGCCACTGCTCCTGCTGATCGGCGATGCCCTCGTCCATGCCCAGGTAGTTGATCCAGGCCGTACCGGTGTACTCGAACTGCATGTCGGTCTCACCGTTGAGCATCGCCGCGCGCGCCGGCGCGGCGCCGGGGATGCCGCTGCGGTCGGTGACGTCGAACCCGGCGGCCTCCAGCGCGATCGCGGCGATCTTGCCGAGGATGAGCTGCTCGGTGAACGCCTTGGCGCCGACCGTGATCGGCTCGCCCTCCACGCCCTCGATCGCCTCGATCAGCCCGGGGTCGGCCGGGGGGACGTAGCCGTTGGCGCTCTCCAGGCCGCAGCCGCTCAGCAGCGCGGTGCCGCCGAGCGAGGCGGCCGCCAGGGCCACCGTGAGCTTCTTCGGGGTGCGCATCAGAGTCCCTTCGGGCGCGCGACGTGCTCGACGACGCGGCCGATCCAGTCGATGGCCAGCGCGAGCAGGGCGACCAGCACCGCACCGCTGACCAGCAGCGAGTTCAGCTGCAGCGTGATCCCGGTGTTGATCAGCACGCCCAGCCCGCCGCCGGCGATGAAGGTGGCCAGGGTGGCGGTGCCGACCAGCAGCACCAGGGCGGTGCGGACGCCGGAGAGCATCACCGGCACGGCCAGCGGCAGCTCGACGCGGAACAGGACGGCGCCGGCGCTCATGCCCATCCCGCGGCCGGCCTCGACCAGCCGTGCGTCGACGCCCTGGAGGCCGACCATGGTGTTGCGCAGCACCGGCAGCGCCGAGTAGACGACCAGCGCGATGACCGTCGTCCAGTAGCCGAAGCCCAGCCAGATGGCCAGCAGCACGAACAACCCGATCGCCGGGGCGGCCTGACCGATGTTGGCCAGTCCGATCACCAGCGGGGTCAACCGGCGCAGCGCCGGCCGGGTGAGGGCGATGCCGAGCGGGACGGCGATGGCCAGCACGATCGCGGCGGCGACGACGGTCAGCGAGAGGTGCCGCAGGATGCTGTCCCACAGCGCGGTGGTGCCCAGCTGCACCCGCTCGGTGGCGGACAGCTCGGCGGTCGCCCGCCAGACGACGAAGCCGATCACGCCGAGGGCCACCAGCACCGGCTGCAGGACCAGCGCCCGCCAGCCGCCGGGGGCACGCTCCGGCGACGCGGCGTCCCGCCGGTCACGGGCGGCGCTCTGCTGGGCCTCGGGACGGCGCAGCGGGTCCGGGCGCCCGCCGGTCTCCGGTGCTCCGGTGGCGGCGGTCATCCGGCCACCTCGCTGCGCGTCTTCTGGATCGCGGCCATGATCGTCTCGATCGAGACGACGCCGGCCAGGCTGTCCCGGCGGCCGAGCACCACGGCGCCGCCCTGGCTGGCCGCGAGCATGGTGTCCAGCGCGTCGTTCAGCGTGGAGCCCAGGCCGACCACCGGCAGCTTCTCGTCGACGGTGGCCGGGATCTGCTGCATCCGGCTGACCTCGGCGGTCGTCGGCCAGCTGATCGGCCGGCCACGCCGGTCCAGGACCACCACGAACTCGTCACCGGCGGCCCGGGCGCGGGCCAGCGCCTCGGCGGCGTCGCCCCCGACCGAGGCCGTGGTGACCGGGCGCAGCTCCAGGCTGCTGACCCGGGTGAGGGTGAGCTGCTTGAGGGTGGCCCCGGCGCCGATGAAGTCCGCGACGTACTCCTCGGCCGGCTCGGCCAGGATGGCCTCGGGGGTGTCGTACTGCACCACGCGCGCCCCGACGTCGAACACGACGATCTTGTCGCCGAGCTTGACCGCCTCGTCGAAGTCGTGGGTGACGAACACGATCGTCTTGCCCAGCTCCTCCTGGATCCGCAGCAGCTCGTCCTGCAGCCGCTGGCGGGTGATCGGGTCGACGGCGCCGAACGGCTCGTCCATCAGCAGCACCGGCGGGTCGGCCGCGAGCGCCCGGGCCACGCCGACGCGCTGCTGCTGTCCGCCGGAGAGCTCCTTCGGGTAGCGGTCGCGGTAGACCTCGGGGTCCAGGCCGACCAGGTCCAGCAGCTCGTCGATGCGGGCGGTGACCCGCTCCTTGTCCCAGCCGAGCATCCGCGGCACCATGCCGACGTTCGTCCCGACCGTCATGTGCGGGAACAGCCCGCCGGCCTGGATGACGTAGCCGATCCGGCGGCGCAGCTCGTCCGGGTCCTGCCGGGTGACGTCCTCCTCGCCGAGGTGGATGCTGCCGCCGGTCGGCTCGATCAGCCGGTTGAGCATCTTCAGCAACGTGGTCTTCCCGCAGCCGGACGGGCCGACGAACATGACCGTCTCCCCGGCCGGGATCTCCAGCGACACCTCGTCCACGGCCGGCCGGTCCTGGCCCGGGTACCGCTTGGTGACCCCGTCGAGGCGGATCGAGACACCGCTGACCTGCCGGTCGGGCGTGGTCGGGTCGTTCGTGGGTGTCGTGGTCTCAGACACGGATCCCCCTCGGGGTGGTCAGGCGGCCCAGCAGCAGGAGCAGCAGGTCGAGGACGAGCGCCAGGACGACGATGGCGATCGTCCCGGTGAGTGCGGAGTTCAGGGCGTTCGCGCCGCCCAGCCGGGAGAGCCCGGTGAAGATGAAGCCGCCGAGCCCCGGGCCCAGCACGTAGGCAGCGATGGCGGCGATGCCCATCACCATCTGGGTGGAGACCCGGACCCCGGCGAGGATCACCGGCCAGGCCAGTGGGATCTCGATGCGCAGCAGGGTCGACACCCGGCTCATGCCCATGCCGCGGGCGGACTCGATGAGCGCGGCGTCCACCCCGGCCAGGCCGACGACGGCGTTGCGCAGCACCGGCAGGGCCGCGTAGAAGGTCACCGCGATCACCGCCGGGGTGACGCCGAAGCCGAACGGCGCGAGCAGGATGCCCAGCAGCGCGAACGCGGGGATGGTCAGGCCGATCGCCGACAGCCCGTTGGCCGCGCCGGTCGCCCGCGGGCTGCGGTACACCAGCACGGCCAGCGCGAGGGCGATCAGCGAGCCGAGCACGACGCACTGCACCACCAGGCTCACGTGCTGGAACGCCTGGAACGCGATCTGGCCACGCCGGTCGAGGACGTAGTCCCACATCCGGTCTGTCTCCTCTGCTGAGGGGCCATGCCCGGTCACAGGGCGCTGGCCACGGAAAACGGCCGTCGTCCACCGTCACACACGGGACGCGGGGACGCGAGTCGTGGGCCATGACGATGGTGTGACGACGTGGCGGCGGCCACCCGGTGCCCCCATCGGGGGACGGCGCCCCGGCGCGGGTGGCCGGACCGTGTGCGGGGGGCACACGATCGGTCCTGTACACACGGCACGTGCCGCGCCGGTGCGCGCACACGGTGGAGGGCCGCACGGTCGTGGTCACGAGGAGGAGTCATCAAGACGGTCAGGTCGGCTGCCGAGGCGCCGTTCGAGGTGACCCTGACGGAGGGGCCGGAGCCCGGTCAGGTCGTCGCCCGGGTCCGTGGCGAGCTCGACGCCGCCAGCAACCCCCTGCTGCAGCAGACCCTGCTGCGGGCGCTGCGCCGCGCCGAGCGCCTGCTGACCATCGACCTCTCCGCGGTGACGTTCTTCGGCTCCGCCGGTGTCACGGCGCTGGTCTGGGTGAGCCAGCACCGGGAGGCGGCCGGCAAGCACGTGACGGTGGTCGCGACCAGCCGGGTCGTCACCGGACCGCTGGAGCTGACCGGCCTGCTCGAGCGGCTCGACGTCGAGGGCATGCCGGGGTCGCCGCCTCCGGCCTGAGACCCCCCGCCGTGCGCTGCGGAGCGTGATCGGCCACCATGGACCGCGGCGGAGGACCCGGCCGGCGAGAGGACTCGACGTGAGCGGACTGGTGTGGCCGTCGGCCCCGGTCCCGACCGAGGACGGCGATGTCTGGCGGTGGGAGCTGCCGACGGTGCACGACGCGTCGCGGGTGCGGATGGACCTGCGCGCGCGGCTCGCCCACCCCTCGCTGGCCGCGCGGTCGACGGAGGACGCCCGTGAGGGTCTGCTGCTGGTCTTCGAGGAGCTCTCCTCGAACGCGCTGCGGCACGGTGGCGGTGCGGTCGAGGCGATGATCGTGGCGCTGCCGACCGGCTGGCTGATCCGGCTGACCGACGGCTCCCCCGACGCCCCGCCACGGCCGGCGATCGACCGCGACCCGGCCTTCGGCGGGATGGGGCTGCCGATGGTCGCCCAGCTCTCGGTCGACTACGGCTGGTGCAGCGAGGCCGGCCGCAAGCACGTCTGGGCCCGGCTGCCCTCCGGCTTGACGGCCGCGTCGGTGCCCCGGCCGCGCAGCTCCTCCGGCCCCGCGTCCTGAGCCGGGCGGACCACCTCGACGGCGGCGAACCCCTCCTCCCGGGTCGGCGGCGCCAGGCGCCTCCTGGTGTCGAACACCCCGACCAGTGGGACACGGGCGGTGCCCGCACGGGCGTCGTTGCGCGCCAGACAGGCCTCCAACGGGGTGTCCAGGTACACCGCCCGCGCCGGCACCCCGGCGGCCCGGGCCAGCGCGACCAGCGGTGCGCGCTCGGCCGGGGAGGGGTTGGTGTTGTCGACGACGACGCTCCGGCCGGCGGCCAGCAGCTCGGCGACCACGCGCTGCTGACGGGCCTCCCGGCGGCGGGCCTTCGGCCAGTGGTCCTTGCTCACCACCTCGTGGCTGTCGGCCAGGTGCTCGGCCACCCAGCTGGACTTGCCGGCACCCTGTAGCCCGACCAGGACCACCAGTTCCTGCTGCGCGGCGGCACCGTCCACGCCGCCATGGTCGCGCGGTTGGCGCCGTCCTCGCACGGGCACGGAGCAGCCACTGCCGCCGAACCCAGGAGGTCCACCGTGTTCCCCGCCGAGAACATCCGCGACTGGCGCACCATGAACGTCGTCGACCCCGACGGCCACAAGATCGGCACGCTCGAGTCGGTGTACGTCGACACCACCACCGACCAGCCGTTCTTCGCCGCGGTGATGACCGGGTTCATCGGCCGGCGGCAGCTGACCTTCGTGCCGCTCACCGGCGCCACGGTCAGCCCGGAGCACATCCGGGTCACCGTCCCCAAGGACCTCGCCAAGGACGCGCCGTCGATCGACACCGACGGCGAGCTGACCGCGGAGCAGGAGCCGGCGGTGTTCGAGCACTACTCGCTGCCGTACACCTCCGGCGTCCGCCGCCTGGCCCGCCGCTAGCCGCGGCGGGCGAGGAAGGAGCCGGCGGCCTCGCGCAGGTCCTTGGTCGGCCGCAGCCAGGCGCCGTCGACGGGCAGCGCGTCCAGCCGCACCCGGTCCAGCGGCGCGGCGAACGCGCCGGGCACGTCCTCGATGTCGATGAACTGCAGCAGCTCGGAGCTGATCGCGTAGCCGGCGACCTCGCTGAACGCGACGACGACGACCTCGGTGCCGGCCCGGGCCAGGTCCTCCAGTGGCTCGGCGAAGTTGCGCCCGTCGCCGGAGAAGACGACCAGCCGGCGCAGCTGGTGGCTGTGCGCCCGGACGCTGATGTGGTCGAGCATCGACTGGTCGATGTCGTCGTCGGCCTGCAGCTTGGGCCGGGCGAAGACCGCGTAGCCGAAGCTGCGCAGCGCCTCCACCCAGCGCTGCAGCGTGACGGCGTGCTGCGGCGGCACGTTGGCGAAGACGCAGGCCTCGACCTCCGGCGGTACCGCGGCCCCCGGGTCGTCGGCGCCGTCGACGAACCAGGCCGCGATCGCGTCGAACCGCGGGCGGGACGCCGCGGTGGGCCGGGCGCCGATCACCGTCGCCAGGGTCATGTCGATGTTGGGGGCGTCCCAGACCAGCAGGTCCAGCGCGGGGCGGTCGTCGTCCGCGGTGAACCGGTCGGCCGGCTCGGTCTGCACAGCTGCGTCTGCGGTCACAGGGGCAGTGTGCCGAACCGGGGTCGGCGACGGTGCACCCGCCGGGGCGGTCGCCCGCCGGCGCCGCCGCAGCCGCCCGCCCTCGCTCACGCCGGGACCACCACGGCGCGCTCGACCAGCGCCCGCACGGGGGTGCCCGCGGGCAGCGTGCCCAGCACGCCGCCCCAGTCGCCGCCGAGCCGGCTGGCGCAGAAGGCGTCGGCGACGGCAGTGGGGGCGAACCGCAGCAGCAGCGACGCCTGCAGGCACAGCGCGAGCCGGCCGGCGACCCGCCGGGCGCGCAGCGGCAGCTCGCCGGGGTCGGCCAGCTCGGCGGCGAGGGCGCCCAGTGCGGCGTCGTAGCGGGCGTCGGCGCCGCGGGCCAGGTCGAGCTCGGCGGTGACCGCGGCCAGCGCGGCCGACCCGGCCCCCAGGGCGCGCAGCACGTCCAGCGCGATCACGTTGCCCGACCCCTCCCAGATGGAGTTCAGCGGCGCCTGCCGGTAGAGCCGCGGCATCCCCGACTCCTCGACGTAGCCGTTGCCGCCCAGCACCTCCAGCGCCTCGGCCACCGCGGCCGGGGTGCGCTTGCAGACCCAGAACTTGGCGACGGCGCCGGCCAGGCGGAGGAGGTCCCGCTCGCCGGCGTCCTGCGCCGCGGCCAGCCGGACGCCGAGGACGGTGGCCGCCTCGCTCTCCAGCGCCAGGTCGGCCAGCACGTTCTGCATCAGCGGCTGGTCGGCCAGCAGCGCCCCGAACGCCGACCGGTGCCGGGCGTGGTGCACCGCCTGGGTGAGCGCGGCCCGGGTCGTCGCCGCCGACCCCAGCACGCAGTCCAGCCGGGTGGTGGCGACCATCTCGATGATCGTCGGCACGCCGCGGCCCGGCTCCCCGACCAGCCACGCCGTCGTCCCGTCGAACTCGACCTCGCTGGAGGCGTTGGACCGGTCACCGAGCTTGTCCTTGAGCCGCTGCAGCCGGACGACGTTCCGCTCCCCGCCGGGCAGCACGCGGGGGACGAGGAAGCAGGACAGCCCCTCGTCGAGCTGGGCGAGCACCAGGAACAGGTCGCTCATCGGGGCGGAGGTGAACCACTTGTGCCCGGTCAGCGACCAGGTGCCGTCACCGTTGGCGGTGGCCCGGGTGGTGTTCGCCCGGACGTCGGAGCCGCCCTGCTTCTCGGTCATCCCCATGCCGGCGACCAGCCCGGGCTTGGTGGCCGGGTCGGTCAGCCCGAACTGGTAAGTGCGGCTGGTGAGCCCCGGCTCGAGGACGGCGGCCAGGTCGGGGGCGGCCCGCAGCGCCGGGACGGCGGCGTAGGTCATCGTCACCGGGCAGCCGTGGCCGGCCTCGACCTGCGTCCAGCCCAGGTAGCCCACCGCGCGGCGGACGTGCGCGTGCGGGCGGTCGTCGGCCCACGGTGCCCCGGCCAGCCCGTGGCCGACCGCCGCGGCCATCAGCTCGTGCCAGGCGGGGTGGAACTCGACCTCGTCGACGCGGTGGCCGTACCGGTCGTGGGTGCGCAGCCGGGGCGGGTGCTCGTTCGCCAGCCGCGCCCACTCCTGGGCCTGGGCACTGCCGGCCAGGGCGCCCAGGTCTGCCAGCGAGGCGAGAGTGGCGGCGTCGGCGTGGCGCAGGCAGGCCTCGGCGAGTGCGGCGTCCCCGGCGATCGGGTCGTGCCCGGCCAGCGGCGGCGCCTGGTTGGTCACCTCGTGCGTGGCGCGCATGCCGGCACGCTACGAGATGCGGCCGGTCACGGCGCCGCGCGGCGCACCAGGCCGTGCAGGGCGACCAGGGCGGCCGGCGCGTAGCCGACCACCAGCGGCAGCGGCCCGCGGACTCGCAGCCCGGTCGTCGTCCCGCCGTCCGGCCCCGGGGAGACCCAGTGGGTGAGGGTGAGCCGGGGCACCCCGGCCTGGACCGTCCAGCGCCACCGCCGGGTCGCCTCGTCCACCTCGTCGACGACGAACGGCAGGGAGACGCCCAGCGGGCCGCGCACCCGCCCGGTCACCCCCTGGGCGATGCGGTCGGCGTCGGTGACCACCCCGGTGATCTGCGGCGCCCAGCTCGCCCAGCGGTCGGGGTGGAGGTAGCGGTCCCAGGCCTCCGCCGGGTCGACCGGGCCGGTGGCGTGCAGCGTCAGCGTCGTCACGGTCTGCTCCTGCCCGCTGCGTTCCACGTGGAACCCCGGCGGCAGGATGACGCCGTGCCCACGCCTGCCCTCCGCCCGATGACCGCCGACGACTGGCCCGCCGTCGAGGCGATCTGGTCGGCCGGCATCGCCACCGGGCTGGCCACCTTCGAGACCGCCACCCCGTCGTGGGCGCAGTTCGACGCCTCCCGGCTGCCCGGCCACCGGCACGTCGCCGTCGACGGTGACGTCCTGCTCGGCTGGACGGCGTGCACCCGGGAGTCGACCCGGGACGCCTACGCCGGCGTGGTCGAGCACTCGGTGTACGTCTCCCCCGCCGCGCAGGGCCGCGGGGTCGGCGGTGCGCTGCTGCAGGCGCTGATCGACTCCACCGAGGCGGCCGGCATCTGGACGATCCGCGCCGGCATCCTCCCGGCCAACACCGCCAGCGTCGCGCTGCACGAGAAGCACGGCTTCCGGGTGGTGGGCACGCGGGAGAAGGTCGGCCGGCGGATCACCGACGGCGTGGCCAGCTGGCACGACGTCCTGCTGCTGGAGCGGCGCAGCCGGGTGGTCGGCTGGGTCGGCTGAGCCCCTCAGGCCGGCGGGCCACCCAGCAGCAGCTGCCGCAGCAGGTGGACGGCGAGGGTGCCGGTCCGCTCCCGGACGGCGGCGCGGTCGCCGCGCAGCCGGTCGGAGTGGTCCAGCGCGCCGCCCGGGCCGACGACGGCGATGTGCACCGTGCCCACGGGCTTCGCCGGGGTACCGCCACCCGGTCCGGCGATCCCGGTGGCCCCGACGCCGACGTCGGCGCCGAACCGGGCCCGCGCCCCCTCGGCCAGCGCCCGCGCGACCTCCGGGCTGACCGCACCGCCGGCCGTCAGGGTGGCCACCGGGACGTCGAGCAGCCGCTCCTTGGCGTCGTTCGCGTAGGCCGCCACCCCGCCCAGCACCCGCGCGGACGCCCCGGCGGGCGCGGTGAGCCGGGCGGTGAGCAGCCCGCCGGTCTCCGACTCGCCCACCGCCACCGTCCAGCCCCGGTCGTCCAGCGCCCGGGCCACCAGCTCGTCGACGGTGGGGCCGTCGCTGAAGAACGTCGCGGCGAAGTCCGCGGTGACCGCTGCGACGAGGCGCTGGTACGCCTCTTCGGCGTCCGGCCCGTACCGGGTGACGATCTCCAGCTCACCGTCGCGCAGGCAGGTGGTCACCTCCAGGCCGGTCAGCTGGTCCTCGATCTCCCGCAGGGTGGCGGCCAGCTCCGACTCCGGGGTGCGCCACAGCCGCATCGTGCGCTGGCGCAGCTCGGTCGCACCGGCCAGCGCGCGGCGCACCGGCTCGGCCTCCAACGCCGCCGGCCACATGGCCTGCAGCTCCCCCGGTGGGCCGGGGAGCACCAGCACCGGCGGCCCGCTGCGCCCGTCGGCCACCGGGACGACCAGCCCGGGCGCAGTGCCCACCGGCTCCAGCACGGTGGCACCGGCCGGCACCATCGCCTGCTTGGCGATGCCGGCCGCCGCCGACTCGGGCTCGGTGTCCCAGCCGCGCCGGGCGGAGAGCGCGGCGACGACGGCGGTGATCCGCTGCTCCAGGGCGCGGTCCAGCGCCGACGGACGGCCCTGGAAGGCGCCCACCTCGGCCGCGGTGAGGTCGTCGGCGGTGGGGCCGAGCCCGCCGGTGGTGATGACCAGGTCGTTGCCCGCGGCGAGGAAGGCCAGCGCCGCGCGCAGGTCCTCGGGCCGGTCGCCCACGACCACGACCGAGCCGACGTCGACGCCCTGGCCGCGCAGCGCCTCGGCCAGCCACGGCCCGTTCCGGTCGGCGACCCGGCCGGTGAGCACCTCGGTGCCGGTGACGACGATCCCCGCGCGTGCAGCCACGGCCCGACCCTAGGTGCCGGGCACCTGGTCGGCTGGCCGGGCTGCCGCCGCTACGGTCGACGGGCGCCCTGACCGCACGCCCGCGGGCGGCCCGCGCCCGACCCCTGCTCCCCCAGGAGGACCGATGAGCCAGCCCCATCCGCCGATCCCCGAGCCGCAGCCGGCCGCCGGCCCGCCGGACGACGAGCCGCGCACCCAGTCGATCCTGCTGCCGCCCAGCCAGCGGCAGACCGAGCAGGCACCGGCGGCCGAGCCCGCCGGGGAGCCCGCGGTCGCACCTGCGCCGGTGGACGGCCCACCCACCGGACCGGCCCCGGTCTGGACCCCCGCGGCCGACCAGCCCGCCCCGGCGCCGGCGGACCACCCCCCGGCGGACCAGCCCGCAGCAAGCCGGGCCCCTGGCGTCGACCAGGCGGCTGCCGCGCAGGGGGCGGCCCACCGGCCCACCGGCCCGGTGGACTTCGTCCCCGGCTTCGGCGCCCGCCCGGACGACGACGACACGGCCACCACGGGCAGCAGCGCCGTCGGCCCGCAGACCGCCGTCGGCGTGCCGCCGGTGCCCGGGCCGTCCACCGCACCCCGGCCCTCACCGGGGCCGTCGTCCGCCGACGCCGGCGGGGAGCGGAGCCGGCGGGGCGCCGCGGCGGGCCGGGCGGCGCTGGGCGCGGTGCAGCGGGCCGGTGGGGACCGCACCGTCGTCGCCAGCCTGGCCCTGGGCGTGCTGGGGCTGCTGCTGCTCGAGCTCGGGCTGGCGCTGGACTTCGGCCTCGAGTCGGTCTGGGAGGTGACGCCGACCTGGTCGGCGTTCGCCACTCTCGCCGCCCTGGTGGCCCTGGTGCCGGCGCTGCGCCGCCTGGCCGGCGACCGGCTGAGCGCGCCCGCGGCGTGGCGGATCGGCGCCGGGGGCGCGGCCGGGGTCGCCGCGTTCTGGGTCCTGGTGGCCCTGCCGCTGGTCGCCAGTGACCGCGGCTTCCTGCTCACCGCCGCCCTGGCCGCGGTCGCCGGCGCGGTGTGGCTGGCGCCCGGCCGCCCGCGGTGACCGGCGCGTCCCGCGGCTGGCTCCTCGCCGCCGGCCTGCTCGGGCCGGCGGCGCTCGGGCTGCCCTGGGGGTCGGTGACGGGCGCGGCCCACCCGGCGCGGGTGGCGATCGTGCTCGGTCTGGTGCTCGCGGTGGCGGCGGTGCGCACCGGGCGGGACGGGCTGCTGCTGGCGGCGGCCGCCGCCGGCGCCGTCGGTGTGCTGCTCGGTGGCCTCGATCCGACGCCGGGCCGGCTCGCGCTGGCCGCCGCGACCGGCTGCCTGCTCCTGCACCGCGGGGGACGGCGCGCCACGACCGCCTGAGCGGACGGGTCAGCTGCGGGCGCCGCCGTTGCCGTTGCCCTGCCCGTTGCCCTGACCGCCGCCGTTGCCACCGGAGTTGCCGCCGGAGTTGCCGCCGGAGTTGCCGTTGCCCTGACCGCCGCCGTTGCCGTTGTTCGGCGCGGTCGACCCGCCGCCGCTGGTCGGCGCGGTGCTCCCGGCGGAGGACGTCGGCGCGGTGGACCCACCGGGGCTGCCGGCCGGCGCGGACGGCTCCTCGACCTCGTCGTCCGCGTCCTCCGCCGGCTCGCTCGGGGACGGCTCCGGAGTCGGCTCGGGGGCGGGCGTGGTGGACGGCGCCGGCGTGGACGAGGACGAGGACGAGGTGCTGCTGCCCTGCGGCGCCCGCTCGACCGGGACCTGGACGGCGTCGATCGGTGCCCGCTGGCGCTGCACCGGGCCGCTGTCGGCCTCCGGCGCGACCGCGTAGCTGACCAGCACCTCGGCGCCCCGCTCCAGCCGGGCGCCGAGCGGTGCGACGTCGACCACCAGACCGGCGTCGACCGAGTCGGTGGACACCGGCTGGGTCTGCACGACCAGGCCGAGCGCCTCCAGCTGCCGCTGCACGGCCTCGAGCGGGCGGTTGACGTAGTCCTCGCCGTCCAGCACCAGCTCGGCGGGGCTGGCCGTGGCGGTCGCCCCGCCGAGGCCCTGGGCGGCGACCGTGGCGGTGCCACCCCCGTCGGGGGTCACCCCCTGCAGGACGACGGCGGCCACCCCGGCGCCGGCCAGCAGGGCGACCAGCGGGACCAGGACGCGGCTGACCCGCCCCTGCGCCGCCGCGGGAGCCGGGCGCCGCACCGCACCGCCGTCGGCGGTGGTCGCCCCGGCCAGCGCGGCGGCGTCGGGCAGCAGCCAGAAGCTCTGCGTGTCGGTGCGCTCGACCGGGGTGAGCAGCCGGCCGGCGAGGACGTCGTCGATCGCGGCGGCGAAGGCGTCGCCGTCGGGGAAGCGCTGGGCCGGGTCCTTGACCAGGGCGCGCTCGATCAGGGTGCGCACCCCGGTGGGGAGGTCGTCGGGCAGCGGCTCGGGGGTGTCGCGCAGGTGTCGCAGCGCGATCGTCACCGAGTTGTCGCCGTCGAAGGCCCGCCGTCCGGTGAGCAGCTCGTAGCCGACCATCCCCAGCGCGTAGACGTCGCTGGCAGCGGTGGCGTGCGCCCCGGAGGCCTGCTCGGGGGAGAGGTAGGAGGCCGTGCCGATGACCTGGCCGGTCTGGGTGAGCGGGACGCTGCCGGCCGAGGAGGCGATGCCGAAGTCGGTGATCGCGACCGTGCCGTCGGAGCGCAGCAGCACGTTGCCCGGCTTGACGTCGCGGTGGACGACGCCGGCCGCGTGCGCGGCGCCCAGCGCCGACGCGGTCTGCCGGAGCACCTCGAGCACCCGGTCGGGAGGCAGCGCGCCCTCGCGGGCGAGCACGGTGGACAGCGACTCACCGTCGATGAGCTCCATCACCAGGTAGGCCAGGTGCTCGCCCGACCCGTCGGGCGCCGGCTCCTCGCCGTAGTCGTAGACAGCGGTGATGTTCGGGTGGCTCAGGGCAGCGGTGTGCTGGGCTTCGGCGCGGAACCGGGCCAGGAACAGCGGGTCACCGGTGTACTCGCTGCGGAGCACCTTGATCGCGACCGTGCGGCCCAGGAGCGTGTCGGCGGCGCGCCAGACCTGGCCCATGCCGCCGGTGGCGAGCAGCGTCTGCAGCTCGTAGCGGCCCCCGAGGGTGCTCCGCGCGGGCTCGACCACGTGCGTCCCCCTCGTGCCGTTGCGCTCGACCGGTCCGACCACCACCGGCCGACGCCGGCGGCTGGACGCACCAGGGGAGGGGATGCCCCCGACGGGCGTTCGTACACATGCGATCGGGCGGTTGGGTCCACCGGGGCGAACGTCACGGTGTGACGAACCGTTCCCGACCTGCCGGCGTCGGCGTGTCGGCTCCGTCACCCGGGCCGGCGGCGTCAGCCCGACGCCACCACCTCCGCCGCCAGCAGCTCGCCCGCCGCGGCCAGCCAGCGGGCCGGGTCGGCCATCGCCGCGGCCGCCGAGCCGGCCAGGTCGGTGAGCGACAGCGCGCGGCGCACCGGCGCGTCGGCACCGGCCAGCCCGTCGGCCACCCGGCCGGCGACCACCGCCACCGGGACACCGGCGGCCGCGGCCCGGTCCAGCAGGTTCCCCACCACCTTGCCGCGCAGCGACTGGGCGTCGAACTGCCCCTCCCCGGTGACCGCGAGTCCGGCCCCGGCCAGGGCGGCGTCCAGCCCGGCGGCGGCCGCCACCGCGGTCGCGCCGCTGACGAACTCCGCTCCCCAGGCGGCGGCGAAGCCGTAGGCGGTGCCGCCGGCCGCGCCGGCGCCGGGGGCGTCCCGGTCCCCGCCGAGCAGGTCGGCGAGCCGGGCCAGGCCGGCGTCGAGCACGGCCACCTGGGCTGCGTCCGCGCCCTTCTGCGGGCCGAACTGCCCGGCCGCCCCCAGCGGGCCGAGCAGCGGGGCGGTGACGTCCACCAGGCACTGCACGCCTCCGGGCGGCGGGGGCACCAGGCCGGACAGGTCGACCGCGGCGAGCCGGGTGAGCGCGCCCCCGCCGGGCGGGAGGTCGGCTCCGTCGGCGTCGAGGAACCGGGCGCCGAGTGCGGCCAGGGCGCCGGTCCCGCCGTCGGTGGTGGCCGAGCCCCCCAGGGTCAGCACCACCCGCTGCACCGCGGGGTCGCCCAGCACGGCGGCCAGCAACTGGCCCAGGCCGCGGGTGGTGGCCTCCAACGGGTCGGGCTCGGCGAGCAGCGGGAGGCCGGCGGCTCGGGCCATCTCCACCACCGCCGTCCCGTCCGGGCGCAGCAGCCAGGCGGCCTGCACCGGGCGGCCGTCCGGCCCGGTCACCGCGGCGGTGCGCCAGGCAGCGTCGGGCAGGTCGTGGCCCAGCGCCTCCAACGTGCCCTCGCCGCCGTCGGCCAGCGGGACGGTGCGCAGGTCGTCGTCGGGACGGCGCCGCCGCCAGCCCGCGGCCAGCGCGTCGGCCGCCGCGGTGGCGTCGAGGGTGCCCTTGAAGGAGTCGGGGGCGAGGACGACGCGCACGGCGACACCCTGGCCGCTGCACCGGGCAGCGGCAAGCCGGTCAGAGCGGGCGCTCGTCCTCGGCGCGGGCGAACCAGGGCTCCGCCGGGCCGGACAGCGCCCGGGCCACCAGCTGCGCCTGCACCCCCACCAGGTCCGGCAGCTGCGCCGGGTCACACCAGACGACGTCCAGCGACTCGTCGTCGGCGACGTGCGCGCTGCCACCCACGGCACGGCAGGCGAAGGCGTGGTCGACGAACTGGCAGACGTCGCCGTTGGGGTAGGTCAGCGGCGGCTGGGTCCACAGGCTGACCAGCCGGTCGACGACCACCTCGACACCGGTCTCCTCCAGCACCTCCCGGGCCAGCGCGACGGCCAGCTGCTCGCCGGGCTCGGGGATGCCGCTGGGCAGCGCCCACCGCCCGGTGTCGCTGCGCTGGGTGAGCAGCACCTGCCCGGCGTCGTCGGTGACCACGCCGGTCACCCCGGGCAGCCACAGCGGCGCGTGCCCGATCGAGGTGCGCAGCTGGCGGATGAACTCGGGGACCGGCACGCAGCCAGCCTAGGCGCGGCCGGGTGGAGCCACCGCACCTGACGTGGAGCCGCACCGTGACCCGGCTCCACGTCAGGCAGCCCGGCTCAAGCCGGTGCGGGGAACCTGAACGGCGGCTCAGCTGAACAGCGCCCGGCCCCACCAGTCGTCGTCGCCGGTGACCCCGGGCGGGCAGGCGAACACCGCGGACGAGGTGTGCCGGAGGTACTCGTTCATCGCGTCGGTGCGCAGGTTGCGCTGCACCTGCGTGAAGCCGGTCTCCGGGTTGCGCTGGTAGGCGATGAAGAACAGCCCGGCGTCCAGCCGACCCTGGTCGTCGGAGCCGTCGACGAAGCTGTAGCCGCGGCGCAGGATCGCCGTCCCGGAGTTGGTCGGGTGGGCCAGGTGGACGTGCGAGGTCGGCGGCAGCGCCGCCAGGTCGACCGGGTCGAACTCCGCCCGCGCACCCAGCGGCGCCCCGGCCTTCTTCGTCCGGCCGACGGTCTGCTCCTGCTCGGCCAGCGTCTCGGCGTCCCACTCCTCCACGAGCATCCGGATCCGCCGGGTGACCAGGTAGGAGCCGCCGGCGAGCCAGTCGGAGCCCGGGTCGCCGTCGGCCACCCAGACGAACTTCTCGATGGCCGAGGTGTTCTCCGCCTTGAGGTTGTCGGTGCCGTCCTTGAACCCGAACAGGTTGCGCGGGGTCGCCTGCGCACTGCTGGTGGACGAGGTCCGGCCGAAGCCGAGCTGCGTCCAGCGCACGCGGACCGCGCCGACGCCCAGCCGGACCAGGTTGCGGACGGCGTGCACGGCCACCTGGGGGTCGTTGGCGCAGGCCTGCACGCACAGGTCCCCACCGCTGATCGCCGGGTCGAGGGCATCACCGGGGAAGGCCGGCAGCTCGGCCAGCGGCCCGGGCCGGCGGTCGGCGAGACCGAACCGGTCGACGCCGTCGGTGGTGGTGAACAGGGTGGGGCCGAAGCCGACGGTCAGCGTCAGGCCCGATGCGGGCAGCCCGAGCGCCTCGCCGGTGTCGTCGGGCACCTCGTCCGGCCCGCCCCCGACCGCGCCGACCGCACCCGCGTCCTGCCCGGCGGTCATCCGCCGGGCGGCGGCGGTCCAGGCCCGCAGCACCTCGACCAGCTCGGCCCGGTCGTCGGTGACGACGTCGAACGCGACGAAGTGCAGCCGGTCCTGCGCGGGGGTGACGATCCCGGCCTGGTGCGCTCCGGTGAAGACGATCGGGTCTCCCGCGGCGGGCACCGTCGCGGCGGCCTCGGACGGCTGCGCCGTGGTCCGGCCGACCACGCCGCCGGCCGCGCCTGCGGCCAGCACCCCGGCGGTGCCGGCCCCGGCCAGGCCGAAGAACCGCCGGCGGGACAGACCACCCGGACCCTGGCTGGCAGCGGAGCTCATGCGGGGGTCGATCCTCCTGGCAGGTCGGTGCCGCGGTCCCGGTGACGACCGGCCGGCCGTTCCCGAGGCCCCAACGACCACCCCCGCGGTGCTGTTCCGGCCGCGTGCTCACGCGATCGGCCGCCCGGCGCCCGGTGTGTCCGTGGCAGGGTGGGCCGTCCCACACCGCCAGCCGAGGAGCCGACAGCGTTGTCCGAGCCCACCGTCACCCGCACCGACGCCGAGGGCGTCGCGACGCTCACGCTGCAGCGCCCCGCGCTGACCCACCGGATGCGCACCGAGCTGCTGGCGCACGTGCGCGAGGTGGCCGCCGACGACGCCGTCCGGGCGGTGCTGCTGACCGGGGTCGGCCGCACCTTCTGCGTGGGCCAGGACCTCGGGGAGCACGCCGCGGAGCTGCGCGCGGCCGCGACCACCCCGCTGTCGGTGGTCGCCGAGGAGTACAACCCGCTGGTGCTGGCGCTCGCGGCGCTGCGGGTGCCCGTCGTGGTGGGGATCAACGGCGCGTGCGCGGGGGCCGGACTGGGGCTGGCGCTCGCCGGTGACCTGCGGATCGCCGCGGCGGGGGCGAAGTTCACCACCGCGTTCGCCGGCATCGGGCTGGGCAGCGACTCGGCGCTCGCCTCCCGGCTGGTGCACTGCGTCGGGGGCTCCCGCGCCGCCCAGATGCTGCTGCTGCCGGAGCCGTTCCCGGCCGAGACCGCCGCGATGTGGGGGCTGGTGCACGAGGTGGCCGAGCCGGACCAGGTGCTGCCGCGTGCGCAGGCGCTCGCCGCCCGGCTGGCCGCCGGCCCGACGCTCGCCCACCGGGCGATCAAGGAGGTGCTGGCGACCGCGGCCACCGACCCGCTGGAGACCACGCTCGCCCTGGAGGCGCGGCTGCAGACCGAGCTCGGGCAGACCGCGGACCACCGCGCCGCGGTCGAGTCCTTCCTGGCCAAGCAGCCGATCACCTTCGCCGGCCGCTGACCCCGCAGGTCAGCCGAGCCGGGCGGAGCAGGCCGGGCAGACCTCGCCGGCCGCGGCGGGAGGCCACGGCAGCTCGCTGGTGACCCGCGCCAGGGCACCGCAGACGGTGAGCTCGCAGGCGCCGTCCAGGTCGGTGACGGCGCGGTGGACCTCGACGGCGTGCCACAGCGCCGGCGTCGGGCCGTGCGCGCGGCTGCGGGCGGCGACGAAGGTGTCGGTGTTCACGGTCACGCTGCTCATGTCGGCATCCGGCCGGTCCTCGGACAGCCCGCGGCCACTACCCCACCCGATCGGGTGAGCCGGCGGGAGATGGCCGCAACCCCGACGGCCCGGCGGTGGCCGCGGCATGGCACGGTGCGGTCGACCCGTTCGCGCCCGACCGCACCGGAGGCCCGAGGATGCAGCTCACCAAGCACGGACACGCCTGCGTCGTCCTGTCCGACGGGGAGCGCCGGCTCGTCGTCGACCCGGGCGCCTTCACCGCCGACGACCCGCTGGCGGGCACCGCATCCGGCACGACCGCCCTGCTGCTCACCCACGAGCACCCCGACCACTTCCTGCCCGACCGGGTCCGCGCCGCGCTGGACGCCGACCCGGGCCTGGAGGTGTGGACGAACTCCTCGGTCGCCGAGAAGCTGGCGGGCGCCGGCCCGCGCGTCCACGCCGTCGGCGCCGGCGACACGTTCACCGCGGCCGGGTTCGACGTCTCGGTGCACGGCGAGTGGCACGCGGAGATCCACCCGGAGATCCCCCGGGTGCGCAACGTCGGGTTCCTCGTCGACGGGCAGGTGTTCCACCCCGGCGACGCCTTCACCGTGCCCGAGGCCGCCGTCCCGACGCTGCTGCTGCCCGCGCACGCCCCGTGGTCGAAGACCGCCGAGGTCATCGACTACCTGCGGGCCGTCGGGGCGGAACGCGCGCTGGCGGTGCACGACGGCCTGCTCAACGACACCGGGCTCGGCCTGGTGGCCGGGCTGGTCGGCGAGCGGGGTCCGGGCCAGCCGACCCCCTACGCGCGCCTGGCCCCCGGGGAGTCGACCACCGTCTGACCGGCCGGGCCGCCCAGCAGCTCGCTGAGCCGGGCGTCGAGGTCGCGGCTGCGGTCGCGCTCGGTGGCCAGTGCCCGTTCGGTCTCCACGCGCGCGGTGACGTCGGCCTGGATGCCGATGTACTGCACGACCGCGCCGGTCGGGTCGGCCACCGGGACGAGGTGGCACTCGTTCCACCAGGTGCTGCCGTCGGCCCGCCGGTTGAGCAGCACCTCACGGCACTCCTGGCCCGCCGCGATCGCCGCCCGCACCCGCGCCACCGGGGCCGGGTCGGTGTCCGGGCTCTGCAGGAAGCGGCAGTTGCGCCCGAGCACCTCCTCCGCCGGGAAACCGGCCAGCCGGGCGAACGCCGGGTTGACGTAGACCAGCGGCTGGTCGGGCAGCCGCAGGTCGACCACGGTCACCCCGGTGTCGACCGCGGCGAGGGCCCGCTGCAGCAGCGCCTCGCGCGGGCTGCCGGCCAGCATCCGGGCGGCAGCCGGCGCGGGGGTCGGCGCCGGGACCGTCGTCGTCCCGGCGGGCGCGGACTCCGGCTCGGGGCGGGTGCAGGGGGCCACCCGGGACAGCAGCGACCGGGCGGCCCGGACGACGGTGTCCCGGTCGTAGGTCAGCGCGAAGGCGAACCGGCGCTCCAGGTCGGGGCCGTCGTCGCCGAGGTCCCGGGCCAGCAGCGCGGCGCTGAAGTGCGGGCTGAGCACCACCAGGTCCCACTCCCCGAGCACCGGGTCCCCCGGCGTCAGGTCGGCGCCGCGCAGCCCGGGCAACGGCTCCGGCGGCAGGCCGGCGCCCAGGGCGCAGGCGAAACCGACCCGCTCGACCAGGTCGCGGTAGCGCAGCCGGGTGGCCGGGGTGAGGTGGCGGGACGCCTGGAAGGTGGCGGCCACGACGCACGTCTCCCCCAGCCGCATGGCCTGCCGCTCCAGCTGCTTGCTCAGCTCGATCA
Organism: Modestobacter sp. SYSU DS0290; assembly: GCF_054050955.1. Lineage (NCBI taxonomy): Bacteria > Bacillati > Actinomycetota > Actinomycetes > Geodermatophilales > Geodermatophilaceae > Modestobacter > Modestobacter sp. SYSU DS0290. Next base: position 82,833 of record NZ_JBJHAI010000003.1, on the reverse strand, counting down.
GCAGTGCCTTGGGCGACTCGCGCAGCGGGAACCCGGGCGGCAGGCAGGCGAAGGGGGAGCGCGCCGCGGCGTCGGCGTCGGCGTCCGGGAGCTGGAGCTCGGCCACGGCCGCGCCGGTGATCGGCGCGTCCCCCGGGCGGCCGAACAGCCACCCCTGGCCGAGGGTCGCGCCCAGGGCGCTGGCCATCGCCAGGTGCCGGCCGTCCTCGATGCCCTCGGCCAGCACCACCGCGCCGGTGGACTCGGCGTAGGCGTTGACCGCGTTCATGATCTCGGCGATCGCGGGGCCGGGACGCTCCTGCACCAGGCGCAGGTCGAGCTTGACCACGTCCGGGCGCAGCAGCGGCATGAAGGCCAGCGAGAGCGAGTCGGCGCCGACGTCGTCCAGCGCGATGGCCCAGCCGAGTTCCCGCACGCGCGCGACGGTGCGCAGCAGCTCCGCCGGCCGGGCGGCCAGCGCCCGTTCGGTGATCTCCAGGACCACCCGCAGGTCGCCGGGCACCTGGTCGGCGCGGTCGATCAGCGCGGTGAGCGGGGCCTCGTCCACCGCGTCGGGCTCGACGTTGACGAAGACCGTGAGCGGGGCCAGCAGCCCCGAGCGCACCGCCCCCCGCAGCGCCGACGTCCGGCAGGCGTGGTCCAGCTCGACCAGCAGGCCCTCCGCACGGGCGGCGGCGAACAGCGCGTCGGGCGCGTGCAGCGGGCCCACCGGGCCGCGGGCGAGCGCCTCGTAGGCCACGACACACCCGGTGTCGAGCGCCACGATGGGCTGGAACACGCTGGTGACGGCGCCGTCGCGGAGCACGGCGGCGACGGGGGACGCCGGATCCTGGTGCAACTGGTCCACGTCGTCCCCCATCGGATGCGGGCATCCCGCTCCCGAGTCTGACAGCATCGGCCCTGCCACGAAGGGGTGAGCCCGCGGCCGGTGCGCACCGGCCGGCCCGACGGCAACGGAGACGGAGGCGGTTCCCACGGAGCGCGCCACACCCTCCGACGACGCGTACGAGCTCCCCACGTGGGCTCCGCTGCCGGCGCTGCCCGACGCCGAGTTCGACCGGCTGGCCGCCGAGGTCGCCCGGCGGCTGTCGGTCCCCCAGGCGCTGATGGTCCTGGTGTCCAAGGGCGGCCAGGTCTTCCCCGGCGTGCACGGGCTGGGCGAGCCCTGGACGACGCGCCGCTCCTCGCCGCTGAGCCTGTCGATGAGCCAGGCCGTGGTGCGCACCGGGCAGCCGCTCGTCGTGCCGGACACCGCGGCCGATCCGCTGCTGCGCGACTCGGCCGTCGTGCAGACGGTCGGCATCGTCGCCTACGCGGGGATGCCGCTGTGGAACGGCCAGGGCCGGCCCATCGGCGTGCTGGCCGCCGTCGACGACGTCCCGCGCGACTGGTCGGCCGACGACCTCGCGGTGCTGTACCAGCTGGCCGCCGAGTGCTCGCGGCGGCTGCAGTTCCGCGCCCTGGAGCTCGACGACCAGGAGGCGCGGGCCGCGGCCGCGCGGGAGGCGAGCGCTGCCCGGCGGGCGGCGGAGGCCGCGCAGGCCGCCTACGTCGAGGCGGAGGTGGAGGCCGAACGGACCCGCCTGGTGGCCCGGTTCAGCGCCGGCGTGCTGGCGATCGACACCATGCCCGAGGTGCTGCGTGCGCTCGACCGGCTGGTCCGCTCCCCGCTGGGGGCCACCGCCACGCTGGTCGGGGTGGCCGAGTCCGGCGGCGACGAGCTGCGGCTGTGGACGACCTCCTCGGGGGTGACCTCCTACGCCCGGCCCACGGCGGTGGTCGGCCTGCACGCGCCGCACCCGCTGGCCGAGGCGGTCCGCGAGCGCCGCATGGTGGCGCACCCCACCGGGGAGGACGCCGACCCGGCCTCGTCCGACGGGCCGGCCGGCCGGTCGCAGAGCGCGCTGGCGGTGCCGGTGCTGCTCAGCCAGCACGAGGCCGCCGGTGGGCTGCTGGTCACCTGGGGGCACCCGCGGGCGCTGGACCCCCCGCTGCGCAGCGCCGTGACCGACCTGGCCCGCCATCTGGGGCACGCGCTGGACCGGGTGCTGCTGCGCGAGCAGCGGCTGCGCCTGGAGTCCGTGCGGCCCGCCTCGGCGCGGGCCGAGGCGGTGGGCTGACGGGTCGACCGGGGTCGGTCAGCGTCCGCCGACGGAGACCTCGAACTCCACCTGGCTGACATCGGGGCGGAGCCGGGAGAAGGAGTGCACCAGCGGGTGCCCGGAGCTGTCCCGCACCGTGGTCCGCACGACCAGCAGCGGGGAGCCGGCGACGATCTGCAGCCGGTCGGCCTCGTCGGCGGCCGCGGTCCCGACGTCGACCACGATCCGCGCGTGGGCCAGGTCCGCGGCGTACTCACGGCGGAGGAACTCGTACAGCGAGCCGTGCCCGAAGTCCTCGGTCGCCGCCTTCGGGTAGCGCGCGGCGGGCAGGAAGCTGCGCACGACGTGGTTGGGCAGCCCGTCGACGCTGCGCAGCCGGACCAGTTCGACGACGTCCTCGGCGACCGGCAGGCCCAGCTCGGTGGCGATCGCCGGGGCCGCGGGCACGACCTGCTGGCCGAGGACGGCGGTGCCCACCTGGGCGCCCTGCTCGGTCATCACCTGCTGGAAGCCGGCGATCCGGTGGACGAAGCTCTCGCGGTACTCGTGCCGGATCCCCGGGCGGCTGACGTAGGTGCCCCGGCCCTGCTCGCGGACCAGGTGCCCGTCGGCCACCAGGCCGTCGACGGCCCGGCGCAGGGTGATCCGGCTGACCCCGTACTCCGCGCAGAGCACCGGCTCCGGCGGGAGCAGCGTGTGCTCGGGGAGGGCGAGCGCCCGGCGCCGGAGCGCCTCGCGGACGGCGAGGTACTTGGGCCCCGCCTCGGTGCTCGCCACGCCCAGAAGGTACTGCACCGAGAGACGTCTATACGTCATGACGTACCGTTCGGGTGCCCACCCCCCTCGTCCGGAGGAGAGCTCGTGCGCATCGGAGTGCTGACCGGCGGGGGCGACTGCCCTGGCCTCAACGCCGTCCTGCGGGCCGTGGTCCGCACGTCGGCCAAGGAGTACGGGAGCGACGTCGTCGGCTTCCGGAACGGGTGGCGCGGGCTGCTCGAGGACGACGCCGTCCCGATGGACCTGCCCATGGTCAACAACATGCTGACCCGGGGTGGCACGGTGCTCGGATCGGCCCGGGTGGCGCCGCAGAAGCTGCGCGACGGCCTGGCCCGGATGCGCGAGGTGCTCAAGGACCACGGCGTCGACGTGCTCGTCCCCATCGGCGGGGAGGGGACGCTGACCGCGGCTGCCTGGCTCTCCTCCGAGGGCGTCCCGGTGGTCGGCGTCCCGAAGACGATCGACAACGACATCGACGGCACCGACCTGACCTTCGGCTTCGACACCGCGGTCAGCATCGCCACCGAGATGATCGACCGGCTGCACACCACCGCGGAGTCGCACCAGCGGGTCCTGCTGGTGGAGGTGATGGGCCGGCACGCGGGCTGGATCGCGCTGAACTCCGGGCTGGCCGCCGGAGCCCACCTGGTGATCACCCCGGAGCAGCCCTTCGACATCGACGAGGTCTGCCGGATGGTGACCGCCCGCTTCGAGCGCGGCCACCGGCACGTGATCGGCGTGATCAGCGAGGGCGCGACGCCGGCGCCCGGCACCATGCCGATGCGCGAGGGCGGGCTCGACGAGTTCGGCCACAAGCGGTTCACCGGCGTCGCCCAGCAGCTCGGCGACGAGCTGGAGCGGCGCACCGGCAAGGAGGTGCGGACCACCGTCCTGGGCCACGTGCAGCGCGGCGGCACCCCGACGTCCTTCGACCGGGTGCTGGCCACCCGGTTCGGGCTGCACGCCACGATCGCCGCCCACGAGGGGCACACCGGGCAGATGGTCGCGCTGCAGGGCACCGAGATCGGGCTGGTCCCCCTCGCCGACGCCGTCGCCCGGCTGAAGACCGTCCCGCCGTCCCGGCTGGCCGAGCTGCGCGCCTTCACCGGCTGAGGACGGACCCCGTCCACACGGGACGGGGTCCGTCACCAGCGCCAGGTGTAGCCGATCACGCACTCGCCGTCGGGCACGACCTCCAGCGAGGTCTGCCCGCCGACGAGCGCCGCGGGCACCGCGTCCACCGGCTCGGCCGCGTGCACGTCCGGCCAGCGGCAGGCCAGCACCTCGCGGGGCAGGGCCGCCGCGTCGAACCGCACGGTGAGCGCGAGGTGCCGCACCCCCGGGGTCACCCCGCGGCGGAACTCCGGAGCCGGCGGTTCCGGGTAGGTGAAGACCGTCTCGTACTCCAGGTGGGTGGCCTGCCCGGGCAGCAGCGGCTCGGCCAGCAGGATCTCCACCATGCACAGCGGCGTGCCGGCCACCCGCCAGGCGTCCACCGGCACGCCGCCGCTGCGCACTGCGATCGCGGCGTGCACGGTGTCGAACGCGTAGTGGTAGCGGTGGGTCTCCTCGACCGCCTCGACCAGCTGCCGGGTGACGTGCCGGCGGGGTGACCGGTCGGCCCCGATCTCGTGGTGCTCGGCGACCTGCAGCGTGCGGACGGTGCGCCGCGGCACGGGCCGCGAACTGCTCGGCGCGCCGGCCACGACGAGCCGGTCACCGGCCGGGCGGCCGCGGCGCAAGGCGCGCAGCTCCTCCGCGTGCTCGTCGGACATCCCGAACGCGGCAACGAACAGCTCCAGCGTCCGGTCGGAGAGCCGGTCGCCGTTCAACGCCCGCCCCACCCGGTTCTCCAGGCTGCGCGGCCGGAGGTCCGCCCCGGCCTCGCCGGTGTCCACCAGGTGCTCCGCCAGCACCGCCGCCACGGCGGCCCGGGGCAGCTGCCCCCGGCGCACGCTGCTGTACCGCTGCCAGCGCCGGCGGTACCGCGGCTCGTCCAGCAGCTGGGCCAGCCGCTCCGCGGCCCAGCGCACCCCGACCGTCTGCTCCATCGCGTCCCCCCATGGACGGCCACGTCCCGGCCACGAGGTCCAGGTATCAACCCGGAGCTGGGGGGGGGGGGGGGGGGGGGGGGGGGGGGGGGGGGGGGGGCGGGGGGGGGGGGGGGGGCGGCGTGGGGGGGGGGGGGGGGGCGGGGCGCGCGGCTCGGGGGGCCGCGCGACCGCAGCGCACCGGCCTTTCGCGACGCACCGGAGCGGGTCGGGCACCGCCCTGTCCCCGCGGTGTCCGGCCTTTCCCCCCGTCCGGGTGCCGCCGTGCGCCCGCCGAGGTGCGGGGTCGGTCAGCCGCGCAGCAGCTCGGCCCGCTCGTCGGCCAGCCGGCCCAGCCGCGCGTCGAGCTCGGTGGCGCGCCGGTCCAGGTCCGCGCCGACGTCGTCGACGAGCTGCTGCAGCTCGTCGACCCGCGCCAGGGACTCGTCGATCCGGGCGCCGACCTGCCAGTCGGTGAAGACGTTGTCGAACCAGATGTCGACGAACCGGGTGAGCTCGCCGATCCCCAGGGCGGGGAGCTGGACCGCCGCACCGGGCACGTCGACCAGTTCGCGGGCCAGCAGCCGCAGCTGCTGGTCGGCGTCGGCGGCCGCGGCGGCGGCCTGGTCCAGCCGGTCGTGCTTCACCGAGCTGGCCAGCGCACCACCGCCGAGGAAGGTGTCCCAGCCCGACCAGGACCGTGCGGAGCCGAGCCGGTCACGGACCCGGGACAGCGCGTCCCGGGCGGCGGCCGCGGCCGCGAGCGCCTCGCCGACCTCGGCCGACTCGGCGCCCAGCCGCCCGCGCTCGACGGCCAGCTCCAGCAGCCGGCGGCCCACCGGCGTCCCCGATGCCTGCAGCCAGGCGTCCTTCGCCTCGGTCGCGGTGGCCAGCTCCGCGCCCGCGTCGGCCAGCGCGGCCACCTCCGCGCGGACCCGGTCCAGCTGCCGGTCCAGCCGGGCGCGGAGGGCCTCGGCCTCCTGCAGCCGCAGCCGGGCGGCGTCGGCCTCGGCGCGCTCCCGGTCCAGGTCCTGCGCCCGGCTGCCGCGCAGCGAGGCCAGCACCCGGGACAGCGAGACCCCCTCCAGCGCCCGGACGTCGTCGGCCTCGGCGCCCGCCTGCCGGCCCAGCTCGACCAGCCGGGCGTCCAGCTCGGCCGCCTCGTCGGCCAGCTGACCGGCCTGGGCCCGGGCGTGCACCAGCCGCCGGCAGCGCTCGGCCGCCGCGGCCAGCCGGGCGTCGATCTCCGCGAGTCCGCTCATCCGGGCAGTGTCCCGGACCGCGGCGTGCCGGGCTGCAGCTCGATCACGGTGACCTCCGGCCGGGCGCCGACCCGCATCGGCGGCCCCCAGTAGCCGGCGCCGGCGGTGACGTAGAGCTGGGTGTCACCCTGCCGTGACCAGCCCTCCACCGCCGGCTGGTCCAGCAGGACGGCGTAGTCGAAGGGCCACAGCTGACCACCGTGGGTGTGCCCGGACAGCTGCAGGTCGACCCCGGCCGCGCGGGCCTGCTCGACCTGCACCGGCTGGTGGGCCATCAGCACGACCGGGCGGTCGTCGTCCCGGCCGTCCAGGGCCGCGTCCAGGTCCGCCCCGTGGCCGGGCAGCCCGGAGCCGGCCGCGGTGCGGTCGTCGATCCCGGCGAGGTCGACCGCCGCGCCCCCGCGGCGCAGCTCCACCCGCTCGTTGCGCAGCACCTCCACGCCCAGGGTGGGTAGGTGACGCAGCCACGCGGCGGTGTCGACGAAGTACTCGTGGTTGCCGGTGACGAAGAAGACGCCCTGCTCGCTGACCAGGTCGGCCAGCGGGGTGACGTCCTCGCGCAGCTCGGCGACCTCGCCGTCGACCAGGTCCCCGACGATCGCCACGACGTCGGGCCGCTGGGCGTTGACCGTCTCGACCACCCGCTCGAACCGGCGTCCGCCGTAGGTCGAGGACAGGTGCCCGTCGGAGAAGGTGACGATCCGCAGCCCGGCCAGCGCCGGGTCCAGCCGCGGGATGGTGATCGGCACCCGCCGGACGACGGGCGCGGAGTTCGCCAGCACCACCCCGGTGCCCGCCGTCCCCAGCGCGACCGCGCCCGCGCCGACGGCCAGCGAGCGGGCCAGGAACAGCCGGCGGCTGACCGGGTCCGGCGCCGGCGGGTCCGGCGCGGTGACCGGTACGGGCTGCTCGGCGGCCGTGGCGGCAGGTTCCGCCCGCGCCGCCTCGTCGGCCACCTCCTCCGACGTCTGCCCGCGGCGCCGGCTCAGCAGCCGGGCGACGAGCCGGATCGGCTCGGTCGCCAGCACCGCCAGGAAGGCGTAGAAGGCCAGGCCCAGCCACGTGTAGCCGATCCAGTCCAGCGGGGTGGCCACCGCCTGCGGCAGCGGCGAACGGCGCAGCAGCACCGCGGCGACCGGCAGCACCGCCAGCACGACGGCGAGCAGGGTCAGCCGCCGGCGCAGCCGGCCCGGGCGCGTCGTGCCCCGCACCAGCCGCAGCCACAGGTAGCCGTGCAGCAGCACCATGGCCAGCAGGACGACGGAGCCGAAGCCGAGGGCCGCGATCAGGGACAGGGGAGGGCTCCTCGCTGGGACCCGGCCGCCGCCGGAGGGGTCACCGGGTCGCGCTCTTGAGCACCGGGCGCAGCGCCGGCCAGCGGAGCCAGAACTCCTGCTCGGCGCGCTCGGCCCGGGCCTGCTCCAGGGCGTGCAGCCGGCCGTAGGTCCACGCGTTCTCCCCGTCGGCGAAGGCCTGCAGCCCCAGCTGGGTGCACAGCTGCCGGGTCACGACGGTGTCCTGCCGGTCGCCGAGCACCTCCTGCACGGCCTTGAGCGCGGTGACCAGCTCCTTCACCGGCGGGCCCAGCACGGGCAGGGTCGCCTCGGCGGTGTAGCGCAGCCGCTTCCCCGCCTTGCGCACCTCGTGCAGCGCCTCGTCGTGATCGTGCCCGGGTGCGGCGTCCTGCGCGGCCTCCACCGTGCTCCGCAGCCGCTTGGCGGCCTTGGCCAGCACCGCCCGCAGCACCTCCCCGGCGGGCTCGGTGGCGACCGCGGTGAACGGCGGGTCGGCGAGCAGCGCGTCGAGGTCGTCGCGCAGCTGCAGGTACCGGGCGCCGTTCAGCGCGCGGCGTGCCTGCGCATCGCCGTCGGCGACGTCCTTGGTCTCCGCCTGCTGCAGCCGGGCGGCCACCGGGCCGAGCACCAGCTCCTCCGGCTCGCCGGCGACCAGCTCGCGCAGGTGGGCCAGGGCGACCTCGGCGTCCCGGCTCGGTGACAGCGCGCTGCCGACCTCGGCCAGCTCCGCCCGGATCGGGTCGGTGCGCTCCCGGTCGAGCACCGGGCGCACGGTGGCCAGCGTGCTGCGCAGCCGGCGGCAGGCGACCCGGACCTGGTGGACGGCGTCGGGCTGGGCGGTGCGCAGCATCAGGTCGGCGTCCTGCAGCGCCTGGACCTGGTCGCGCAGCGCGGCGAGCACCACCTCGCCGACCGGCGCGACGGCGACCGCGGCGCGGCGCGCGGCCTTGCCCTCGGCGCGGGAGTGCTTGCCCTTCTTCTTGCCCTTCTTCCCGGCCTTGCCCGTGGGCGGGGCCGGCAGGGCGGGAGCCGGGGCGGCGCCGTCGAGGGCGGCCAGCCGGTCGGCGAGCACCCGGGTCAACTTGGCCGGGGACTGCCCCGGCCGGGCCCCGGCGGCGACCAGCGCGTTGCCGACCGCGGTCAGCAGCGCCTCGTCGCCCTCGACCAGCTCGACCTCGACCTCGCGCCAGGTGGTGACGACGGCGGCGGCGCCGGGCTCGGCCGGCAGCGCGGTGCCGGTCACGTGGTCGTCGGCGACCTCGGCGAGCACCCGGCCCTCGGCGTCCTGCAGCGCGGTGACCACCCGGCGGGTGCGCAACGAGGCGACCTGGCCGACCGGAGCGCGGCGGACGATCCCCAGCACCGGCTCGAGCACGGCCTTCGGCGGGGTCTTCGCCGCCCGGCCCAGCGGGGAGTGCAGCTCACGGCGCGCACCGGCCACCGCGGGCAGCTTGACGTGCCAGCCGGCGTCGGTGCCGCCGGTGCGGCGGCGCAGCGTGACCCGGGCTCGGGCCAGTCGCAGGTCCGCGGTGTCGTGGTAGGCGGCCTCGAGGTCGTGCTCGACCGGATCGGCGACCGCCGCGACCCCGGGGACGTCGCCCAGGTCGGGCAGGACGAACGTCTCCTCGACGTCGAACTTGCGCTCGATCTCCAGGTGCTCGACAGCCACGCTCCGCCTCTCGTCCGGGCAGCCGTCCTCGTCTCAGACGGCGCCATGAACCCCCCGTCCTACCGCACGCAGGTGAACGGCGCACCCGACGGTGACCACCGCCGGCCTCGCTGGGCACCATGGTCGCCGTGCCCCGCCACCCCCGAACTCCCCGCCGCTGGGCCCCCACGCTGTTCGCCGCCCCGTGGGCCGCGGCCGCCGCGCTCCGGCTGACCGGCACCGAACGGGGCTTCCCGCTGGTGCCCGCGCTGGCCTTCACGCCCTACGCGGCTCTGACCAGCGGACTGCCCCTGACCGCGGCCCTGCTGTCCCGTTCGCGCGGCGCGGCCGTGGTGGCGACCGCGTCGGCCGCGGTGCTGACGGGCGTGGTGCTGGCACGAACGGCGTCCACCTCCCCCACGGTGCGGCCGCAGGGACCACGACTGCGGATCGTCTCGGCGAACATGCTGCACGGGCGGGCCGACCCGGACGCCCTGGTGGCCCTGGCCGCGGCGCAGGACGCCGACGTGCTGGCGCTCATGGAGGTCACGCCCGAGGCGGTGTCCGGCCTGCTCACCGCCGGGGTGGCCGACCTGCTGCCCGAGAGCCACGTGGTCCCCGCCGGGGAGGGCCAGCCCGTCGGCGCCGGCGGCGCGCTGTGGACCCGGCTGGAGGTACGGCAGCGCACGGTGGTGCCGGGTCGCTTCGGTCAGCCCGCGGCCCTGCTGACCGTGCCGGGTGCGCCGGACGTCGAGCTGACCGCGGTGCACACCCACCCACCGACGAGCTCCCCCGCGCAGGTCGCCCGCTGGGAAGAGGACCTGCGGCTGCTGCCCGACCCGGAGCCGGGCGTGCTGCGGGTGCTGGCCGGTGACTTCAACGCCACGCCCGACCACGCCGCCCTCCGGCAGCTGGTGCGCCGGGGCTGGGTGGACGCCGCAGCGGCGACCGGCCAGGCGCTGCGGGCCACCTGGTGGCCGATGCGGGTGCCGCACCCGCGGCTGACCCTCGACCACGTCCTCGTCGACCCGCGCATCGGGGTGGACGCCCTGCAGGTGGTGCACGTGCCCGGGACCGACCACCGGGCGCTCGTCGCCGACCTGCGGCTGCCCGCGGCGCCGTGATCGAGGGGGTGAGAGCCCCGGGCGGCGGGTCCGCACCACCGCCGCCCGGGCACTGACCCCATGCCCGCCCATCGCGGACCTGCACATCAGCTGTGTGACATCTGGGTTAACTCACCGCGTTCCGCGCGCGGTGCGACGCTCCGGAACGAGGCGCACACGCACCGGGCAGCTCAGCCGATGCGCACGTCCTCCTGGCCGACCACCGCCACGACGTCCCCGCGGTGCAGCTGGCGGCCCCGCCGGTCCTCGGGCTCGCCGTTGACCCGGACGCCTCCGCCGGTCAGCACGTCCTTGACCTGGGCGCCGGAGGGGACGGCGTCGACCAGCTTCAGCAGCTGGCCCAGCCGGATGGACTCCTCGCCGGAGCGGAGCTCGATGGTGCGCACGCCCCCGATCCTCCCCCGCGCTGCGCCGGCCGGTCAGGCCGGGCGGACCTCGTCGCCCACGGCGACCGCGCCGGACCGGGTCACCAGCGCGCCGACGGCCAGCGGGCCGCCCTGCTCCCGGTGCACCGCCACGGGCCGGACCACCCGACGACGCCCGGACCGTCAGGCGGGCGACCAGCGCAGCGTCCAGGTGCCCGACCACGTCCCGCCCGGGGGCAGCACGACCAGGTCGACGCCGTCGGCCAGCGCGTTGGGCGGGCAGGTCATCGGCTCCACCGCCAGGCTCCGCCGGCGCTGGCCGGCCGGCAGCGTGTCCCCGGAGAAGACCTGCAGCCAGGGCCACGCGCGGTCGACGGCCAGCTCGAGCGCACCCGCCGGCCCCCGCAGCGACACCCGGGCCCAGCCGTCGTCGTCCCGGACCAGGTCGGTCACCGGGTCGTCGAGCCGGCGGTCGCCGATCCGGCCGACCTCGCCGTCGAAGGGCCGCCGGGCGCCGGTGGGCAGCCCGCCGTCGACCTCCAGCGCAGCGCCCGCGGGCACGGACAGGTCGGCGTCGGCCAGGCCGCCCTCCTCCGGTGCCCCGACGTGCAGGTAGGGGTGCATGCCGACGCCCAGCGGTGCGTCGTCGTCCCCGGCGTTGCGCACCCGGACGACGACGGCGAGCCCACCCTCGGCCAGCCGGTAGTCGATCGCGACGGCGAGCCGGAACGGGTAGCCGGGGCGCGGTTCCAGCAGGGTGCCGACGGTCACCGCGTCAGCGGTCTGCGTGAGCACACCCCACGGCTGGGCGGTCACCAGCCCGTGCACGGCGTTGGGCGAGGAGCCGCTGGCCACGTCCAACTGCAGGTCCCGGCCACGCCAGGACCACCTGCCGTCCCGCAGCCGGTTGGGCCACGGGACCAGCACGCCGCCCCGCCGGCCGGCCGGGACGGTGCCGGCCGGGTAGCCGTCGAGCACCTCCCAGTCGCCGACGGCGAGGCGGCGGGGCCCACCGCCGCGCAGGTCGACGACGAGCTCGGCCGCGCCGACGGTGACGGCGACCTCCCGGGGCTCGGTGGCCGGCCAGGGCAGGGTGTCGGCGGGAGCGTCGGTCCGCTGGGTCATCCGGTCCTCCTCGTGGACGTCGCTGCACAGCTCACCACAGCCACTGACCACCCGGGTCACCTGTTCCACGTGGAACTGGTGACAGACGTCAGTGGCCTCCGGAGCCCCCCGGACACCAGACTGGGACGGGACCGACCCCGAGGAGCGACCGATGCCCGAGCCCCACCTCCGCGCCGCCGACGCCGACCGGGCCGCGGTCGCCGAGACCCTGGGGCGGAACCTGTCCGCCGGCCGGCTCACCGTCGAGGAGTACGACGAGCGGCTGTCCCGCGCCTGGGCCGCGAAGACCTACGGCGACCTGGCCCCGCTCACCGCCGACCTGCCCGACGAGGGCCCGCACCTCGAGGCGGTGACCCCGGCGACCGGGCCGGCCGGCACCGGCGGCCCGGCGTCGGCGCACGCCGGCGGCGCCTTCCCCTGGGCCGGCAGCTGGGGCCCCCTCGGCACCGGCCAGGCCTGGGCGGGTGGATCCTCGCTGCGCGCCGCCTGGGGCAGCTGGACGGCCACCGCGCTCATCGTGCTCACCGTCTGGGCGATGAGCTCCTGGGGCTCCGGCGAGCTCCACTACTTCTGGCCGGTGTGGGTGATCGGCCCGTGGGGGCTGGTGCTGGCCGTCCAGACGATCGGCGCGGGCCGCGGGTCCTCGCCCGACGGGCAGCACCGGCTCCCGCACGGCCAGCGGGACTGACCCGGGCGTGTCCCGGGTCGGCCGGGGTCGGGGCGGGTAGGCGGGCGGGGACCGAGCCCAGCAGAGGCCCAGCACCCGGAGGACCCCGTGCACACCATGACCGACCGCTTCGCCGACGCGCTGCACCGCCTGGACGCCGATCGCGACCCCGGCCCGCTCGTCGAGCTCGCCGGTGAGGACACCCAGCTGGTCAAGCTCGACGAGCACCACGAGACCCGCGGCCGGGAGGGCGCCCGGACCTTCTGGACGGACTACCGCGACGTCTTCGGCGACATCGAGACGACGTTCACGCACACGGTGGTGGGCGAGTCGAGCGCGGCGCTGGAGTGGACCTCCACCGGCACCCTGCGGGACGGGAAGCCGTTCACCTACCGCGGCGTCACGGTCATCGAGGGCGACGAGCAGCAGCTCTCCGGCGTGCGCACGTACTACGACTCGGCGGCGTTCCTCCAGGGCCGCAGCGGCACCGCCTGACCCGGCGCCCGGCGCGCTGCCCGGCGCGCCGGGCAGCGCCGTGAACCGGATCGCGGCGTCCGGACATGAAGGGGTGTGACGAGCCCACCCACCGCTGCTGGAGCATCACCCCCCGTGGCCGGCCTCCGCGTGCATTCCGGCGCGCGCCGCCCACCCGGCCCGGACCCGGTCCCCCTCCGGGCCCTCCCGTCCGCCCTCCCGACGGACGCCGAGCTGGTCGCCGGGTCGGTGACCGACCCGGCGCAGTTCACCGCGCTGTTCGACCGGCACGCCACCGCCGTGCACCGCTACCTGGGCCGGCGGGTGGGTGACCTGGCCGACGACCTGCTGAGCGAGACCTTCCTGATCGCGTTCCGCCGGCGCGCGGCCTACCCCCCCCAGCACGTGGAGGTCCGGCCCTGGCTGCTGGGGATCGCCACCCACGTCGTCCAGGGGCACGAGCGCACCGAACGGCGCCGGTACCGGACGCTGGCGAAGGCCGCCGGGCAGCTCGCGGAGCACGCCGCCGATCCCGCCGACACAGCCGACCGGCTCGACGCCCAGGCGCTGCGCGGCCCGCTGGCCACCGCCCTGGCCGGGCTGAAGCCCCGGGACCGGGACGCGCTCCTCCTGCTGGCCTGGGGAGACCTCTCCTACGAGGAGATCGCCACCGTGCTCGACGTCCCGGTCGGCACCGTCCGTTCCCGGCTGCACCGCGCCCGCCGCCAGACCCGCGCCGCGCTCGGGGACGTCTCCCCGCTCGGCGACACCTCGGAGGAGACCCGATGAACGAGCTCACCGCCCTCCGCGAGGCCGGCCCCGAGGCGCCGGCGCTCTCCCCCGACGCGCGCTCGGCCGCCCGGGCGGCGCTCCTGTCCGAGATCGACGGCCCGGCTCGCCGCCGACGGCCCAGCCGGCGGACGACGCTGCGCCTGGGCGCCGCCGGCGTCGCCGTCGCCGCAGCCTGGTCGGCGGCCGTCGTCATCGCGGCCCCGGACGACCCGGGGAGCCCGGCGAGCAGCGTGACCCTCGTGGACTTCGAGATGCCGACGTTCCCGCTGACCCTCGACCCGGTCCCCGACGGCCTCCGGCCGGCGTTCGACGGGGCCGGCGACGGCGCGACGATCGCCAGCTACGACGCCCCGGGCGGCGAGGACGGCTTCACGCTGTACGTCGCCGGGGACGAGCCGGAGCTGGGCGACCGGGACGTCACCGCCACCGAGGACGTCAGCGTCGACGGCGAGGATGCCGAGTTGGTGCGCTACTCGGAGACCTGGTGCACCGGCGATGCTCCCGGCGAGGACTGCCACCGCCGCACGTCCACCTCGCTGACCTGGGAACGCTCCGACGACCAGTGGGTGACCATCGACGCGTACGGGCGCTACGGCACCACCACCCGGGTGCTGCAGATCGCCGGTTCACTGGTCGACCGACCGCAGCCCGCGACGCTCGACGTCGGGCTGGCCCCGGCCGGCTGGTCGGTGCGCGGCTTCAAGATGGGCCGGGTGCTCACGCTGGTCAACGACGCGTACGAGCAGCAGGAGGTCACCGTGCACGTCCCGCTGCCGGAGGACGTGATCCCGGCCGACGAGGTGCGCAGCAGCATCATGGGGCCGATCGGCCCGCAGCTGGACGTGACCGTGCACGGCCGGCCGGCCCAGCTGGTTCCGGTCGACACCGGCTACCTCGACCAGCGCGGCTGGTACCTGCAGGCGCAGTTCCCCGACGGGACGACGTTCGTCCTGCAGGCCCCGGGGGCGTTCACCCAGCAACAGGTGCTCGAGTTCGCCGAGCAGGTGACGCACAACCCCTGACCCACCGAACGACGAAGGGCCCCTCCCGGTCGGGAGGGGCCCTTCGTACCAGTGGGCAAGGGGGGAGTTGAACCCCCACGTCCTTTCGGACACACGGACCTGAACCGTGCGCGTCTGCCATTCCGCCACTTGCCCTGGCGAGGGAGAACAGTAGCAGCCCGCCGGAGGCACCCGACGGCACCCCCTGGGAGACCGTTCGGTGCCGGTTCTCCCGGCGCGGCGGCCACCCCACGAGCGGGACGCTGGTAGACAGGTCGTCTGGACTCCGGGCGGACGAGATCGTCCGGAGCGCCTGCGGCGTGCGGCCGGTCCGGGAGGCTCCCCCCGGTTACGATCGTCGCTCAGGGCAGCGGGAGGTCGGCGCGAGGGCGGAGGAGCGACTGTGGGTGTGCTGCAGCGCTTCGAGCGGCGGCTGGAGGGCATGGTCGGGCTCGCCTTCGCCCGCGTGTTCAAGGGCAAGGTGCACCCCGCCGAGATCGCCCACGCCCTGCAGCGCGAGGCCGACGAGCAGCGGTCCGTGCTCGGCGGTGGCCGGGTCCTCGCGCCCAACGTCTTCACCGTGACCCTCGGCCCCTCCGACCACGACAACCTCGCAGAGTGGTCCGAGCAGCTCGCGGCCGAGCTGGCCGACATGGTCGCCGAGCACGTCGAGTCCGAGGGCTACCAGACCTTCGGTGCCATCGAGGTGCACCTGGAGCGCGACGAGGAGCTGCGCACCGGCGTCTTCGAGGTCTCCTCGCACGTGGGCGACGGCGGCCCGCACCGCGCCGATCCCGCTCCGGCCGCGCCACCCGGCCTGCCGCCCCTCCCCCCGCTGGCGGGGGTGCAGGGCCGCAGCGCCACCGACACCGGCGCCCCGGACCCGGGCGCCGTCGGCCGCACGGGCCAGCGCACCTCGCACGTGCTCGTCGTCGACGGCCCGGGCACCAAGCACGTCCTCGAGCAGGGCAGCAACGTCCTGGGGCGCGGCACCGACGCCGACGTCCGGCTGCCCGACACCGGGGTGAGCCGCAAGCACGCCGACGTCCAGCTGGCAGGCAACCGGGTCACCGTGGAGGACCTCGGCTCCACCAACGGCACCCTGGTCAACGGCCGCCGGGTGAGCCGGCAGGAGCTGGCCGACGGCGACGTCATCCGGATCGGCCACTCGGTGCTGGTCTACCGGCAGGACGGCGCGTGAACGCGGTCCCAGGGGGTTCCGGTGCCCGCTGAGATCGTGCTCCAGGCCTTCCGCTTCGGGTTCCTGCTGCTGCTCTGGCTGTTCATCTTCGCCGCCTTCCGGGTGGTCCGGGCGGACCTGTTCGGCGGCCGGGTGGGCCGGGTCGCCTCGGTGCCCCCCCGGGCGCAGACCGGCCGCAAGCGCGGCGGCCCCAAGCACCTCGTGGTCACCGCCGGCCCGCTGTCCGGCACCCGGATCACCCTCGGCGACCAGGCCATCCTCATCGGCCGCGCCGACGACTCCACCCTCGTGCTGACCGACGACTTCGCCTCCTCCCGGCACGCGCGGCTGACCAACCGCGGCGGCCAGTGGTACGTGGAGGACCTCGGGTCGACCAACGGCACCTACCTCGACCAGCAGCGCGTCCAGGGGCCGCTGCTGGTGTCCCCCGGCCAGCCGATCAGGATCGGGCAGACCGTGCTGGAGCTCCGCTCATGAGCCTCGTCCTGCGCTACGCCGCGCGCTCCGACCGCGGGCTGATCCGCGGCACCAACCAGGACTCGGTCTACGCCGGGCCCCGGCTGCTCGCCGTCGCCGACGGCATGGGCGGCCACGCCGCCGGCGACGTCGCCAGCAAGGTGGTGATCGCCGCCCTGGAGCACCTCGATGACGACGCCCCCTCCGGCGACATGCTCCAGGCGCTGCGGTCGGCGGTGTTCGACGGCAGCGAGCACCTGCGCGAGGTGATCCGGGAGTCCCCCCAGCTGGAGGGGATGGGCACCACGCTCACCGCGATCCTCTTCGCCGGCGCCCGGGTGGCGCTGTGCCACGTCGGCGACTCCCGCGCCTACCTGCTGCGCGACGGGGAGCTGCACCAGATCACGCACGACGACACCTTCGTGCAGACGCTGATCGACGAGGGCCGGATCACCGAGGAGGAGGCGAACAGCCACCCGCAGCGCTCACTGCTGCTGCGCGCCCTCAACGGCCAGGACGTCGAGCCCGACCTGTCGATCCGGGACACCCGCGCCGGCGACCGCTACCTGCTCTGCTCCGACGGCCTCTCCGGCGTGGTCAGCCAGGAGACGCTCGCCCAGGCGCTGACCGACCCCGACGCGCAGGCGACGGCGGACCGGCTGATCGAGCTGGCGCTGCGCAGCGGTGGACCGGACAACATCACCTGCATCGTCGCCGACGTCGTGGAGGACGACGGCCGGGGCGCGCTGATCGAGCCGGTGGTCGACGGCGCCGCCGGTGACAACGCCGGTCAGCGCGAGGTCGATCCCCGGTCGGCGGCCGGCCGGGCCGCCCTGGCCCAGCCCGCGGCGGGCTCCCCCGTCGCCGGCGCCACCGCCGGACCCTCCCCCGGCCGGGCCCGCCGTCCGCTGCGCACCGCGCTGATCGGGGGCACCGCGCTGGTGCTGCTGGGCGCCGCGGCGATCGGCGGCTGGCTGTTCGTGATGAGCCACTGGTTCGTCGGCGTCGCCGCGGCCGCCGAGGGGGACGAGGTCGCCGTCTTCCGGGGCGTGGACGCCTCGATCGTCGGGCTCGACCTCTACCGGCTCGACCACACGACCGGGCTGGCCACCAGCGACCTGACCCAGGCCGCCCGCAGCCGGGTGTCCGACGGGATCGCCGCGGACAGCCGGGACGACGCCGAGCGGATCCTGGCCAACCTGCGCGGCCAGCGCCTGCCTCCGTGCCGGACCGTCCCGAGCACCGCCGCCGCCACCAGCTCCGCGCCGGCCGACCCGGCCCCGACCAGCCCGGCTCCGACCGAGGCCCCCGCGCCCACCACGCCGGGGCCCACCGGGTCCGCGCCCACCGAGCAGGCCGACCCGGCCACCACCTCCCCCGCTGCCAGCTCCACGGCGAGCCCGACCGGCACGGCCCCGCGGCCCTCCAGCTCGGGTGAGCCGGGGGTGGACTGCCGGGAGCTCGACTGATGACCGGCCCTGGCACCGACCCCCGCGCCGTCGCCGCCGGTGGCACCCCCGTCCCCACCCGGCGGGGCACCGAGCTGGCGCTGCTCGGCTTCGCGGTGCTGATCACGCTCGCCGCCCAGTGCATCGTCGACGTGACCGTCACCGGGTCACTGAGCCCCGAGCTCGCCACCTTCGGCACCTGGTTCACCGCGCTGTGGGTGGTCGCGCACCTCGTCGTCCGCCGCTTCGCGCCCTACGCCGACCCGCTGCTGCTGCCCTGCGTGGCGGTGCTGGTGGGGCTCGGTCTGGTGATGATCCACCGGCTGGACATCTCCGACGAGCAGATCGGCGCCACCGCCACCCGCGAGGACGCCCCGGTGCAGCTGCTGTGGGCGACCGTCGGACTGGTGCTGTTCGTCGCCGTGCTGGTCGTCGTCCGCGACCACCGGGTGCTCTCCCGGTTCGCCTACACGCTGGCCCTCGTCGGCCTGGTGCTGCTGGCCATCCCCGCGGTGCTGCCGAACTCGGAGATCAACGGCGCCAAGCTGTGGATCCGGGTGGCCGGCTTCTCCATCCAGCCCGGTGAGTTCGCCAAGATCTGCCTGGTCGTCTTCTTCGCCGCCTACCTGGTCGACAAGCGCGACGTCCTCGCCCTGGCCAGCCGCAAGGTGGCCGGTCTGGAGCTGCCGCGCGGCCGGGACCTCGGACCGGTGCTGCTGGCCTGGGCCGCGTCGATCCTGGTGCTGGTCTTCGAGCGCGACCTGGGCAGCTCGCTGCTGCTGTTCGGGATCTTCGTCGTCATGCTCTACGTCGCCACCGAACGGGCGAGCTGGCTGGTCATCGGCCTGCTGCTGTTCGCCGGCGGTGCGTTCGTCGCCTACCAGCTGTTCGGCCACGTGCGGGTGCGGGTCGACACCTGGCTGGACCCCTTCGGCAACATCGACGAGGGCGGCTACCAGGTCGTGCAGTCCCTCTTCGGGCTCGGCACCGGCGGCATGTTCGGCGCCGGCCTGGGCGGTGGGCGGCCCGACCAGGTGCCGGTGGCCAAGAGCGACTTCATCGCCGCGGCGATCGGGGAGGAGCTCGGCCTGTTCGGCCTGGTGGCGGTGATCGTGCTCTACCTGGTGCTGGTCGAGCGGGGCCTGCGCACCTCGCTGATCGTGCGCGACGGCTTCGGCAAGCTCCTCTCCGCCGGCCTCGCGTTCGCGGTGGCCTGGCAGGTGTTCGTCGTCCTGGGCGGGGTCACCGGCCTGCTGCCGCTCACCGGCCTGACCACCCCGTTCCTGGCCTACGGCGGTTCCTCGCTGGTGGCCAACTTCGGCCTGATCGCGCTGCTGGTGCGGATCAGCGACGCCGCACGCCGCCCCGCCACCCCGCCGCCGGCCACCCCGCAGAAGCTCACTGACGCGCCCACGGAGGTGGTCCGCCCGTGAACGCACCGCTGCGCAAGGTGGCCATCAGCGTGCTGGTGCTGTTCACCCTGCTGATCGTCAACGTCAACGTGATCCAGGTGGTCCGCGCCGACTCGCTGCGGGAGAACACCCGCAACACCCGCAACCTGGTCGACGAGTACGACCAGGAGCGCGGTTCCATCGTGGTCGCCGGCAACGAGGTCGCCACCTCGGTGCCCAGCGAGGGCAGCCGGCTGGGCTACCTGCGCCAGTACCCGCAGGGCCCGGTGTACGCCCCGGTCACCGGCTACTACTCGCTCATCTACGGCCGCACCGGGATCGAGAACGCAGCCAACGAGGTCCTCGCCGGCACCGACGCGCGCCTGGCCTTCCGGCGGCTCACCGACATCTTCACCGGCCGCGACCCGGCCGGCGGCAACGTCGAGCTGACCATCGACCCGGCAGTGCAGCAGGCAGCGATGGAGGGCCTGGCCGGGCTCGACGAGGGGCTGGCCGGCGCCGTCGTCGCGCTGGACCCAGCGACCGGCGCGGTCCTCGGCCTGGCCAGCTCACCGACGTTCGACCCGAACCTGCTCTCCTCGCACGACCCGGCGGCGATCCGTGAGTACCGGGAGTCGCTGACCGAGGACCAGGTGACCAACTTCGCCATCGACGAGCGCTTCGCGGCCGGCTCGATCTTCAAGGTGATCGTCTCCGCCGCGGCGCTGGCCACCGGCGAGTACACCCCGCAGACGGTGGTCCCCGCGCCGCAGGACTACGTCCTGCCGGGCACGAACCAGCGGCTGCCCAACTTCGGCGACTCCGCCTGCAGCCCCAGCGGTGAGCAGCCGCTGATCGACGCGCTGACCATCTCCTGCAACACCGCCTTCGCCCAGCTCGGCATCGAGCTCGGCGAGGACCGGGTCCGGGACATGGCCGAGGCCTTCGGCATCGACGATGAGGGCTTCGACATGCCGCTGGAGGTGGTCCCGAGCACCGTCGGCGGGATCGAGAGCGACGACCAGCTCGGCCAGGCCTCCATCGGTCAGCGCAACGTCCAGGTCACGCCGATGCAGGCGGCGATGATCGCCGCCGCGGTGGCCAACGACGGCGTGCTCATGGAGCCGTACCTCGTCGATTCCGTGCAGGCCCCCGACCTGAGCGTGATCGACCAGACCGAGCCCAAGGTGCGCTCCGAGCCGGTCTCCGACGAGGTCGCCGACCAGCTCACCGAGATGATGACCAGCGTCGTCGACGAGGGCAGCGGCCGCCGGGCCCGGATCAGCGGGGTCGAGGTGGCCGGCAAGACCGGGACGGCGCAGAACGCCGGCGCCGACCACAACTGGTTCATCGGCTTCGCCCCGGCCGACGACCCGCAGATCGCCGTCGCCGTCTTCGTCCGCAACGGCGGCGGCACCGGTGGCGACACCTCCGCGCCGATCGCGCGCTCGGTCATCGAGGCCCGGCTGGGGGTCGGCGGCTGATGGCCGTGCGCGTGGGCACCGTGCTGGCCGGCCGCTACGAGATCACCGCCCCGATCGCCACCGGTGGGATGGGCGAGGTCTGGCAGGCCCGGGACCGCACCCTGGGCCGGACGGTCGCGGTCAAGATCCTCAAGAGCGAGTACACCAGCGACACCAGCTTCCTCATCCGCTTCCGGAACGAGGCGCGGCACACGGCGGCGCTCTCGCACCCGAACATCGCCTCGGTCTACGACTACGGCGAGACCACCGACGACGGCCAGCGGCTGGCCTACCTGGTGATGGAGTTCGTCGAGGGCAAGCCGCTGGTCACGATCCTGGCCGAGCGCGGCCGGCTGACCTCCGACCAGACCCTCGACGTGCTGGCGCAGGCCGGCGAGGGTCTGTCCGCCGCGCACGCGGCCGGCATGGTCCACCGCGACATCAAGCCGGGGAACCTGCTGGTGCGCCCGGACGGCGTTGTGAAGCTGACCGACTTCGGCATCGCCTACGCCCGGGACGCCGCACCGCTGACCCGGACCGGGATGGTCGTGGGCACCGCCCAGTACCTCTCCCCCGAGCAGGCGCAGGGGCACGTGGTGACCGCCGCGTCCGACGTCTACTCCCTGGGCGTGCTCGGCTACGAGTGCGTGGCCGGCGTCCGCCCGTTCGACGGCGAGTCCCAGGTGGCGATCGCGCTCGCGCAGATCAACCGCCCGCCCCCGCCAATGCCGGCCGACGTGCCCCCGCAGGTGCGCGCCCTCATCGAGCGGGCGCTGGCCAAGGACCCGGCCGCCCGCTACCCGGACGGCGGCGCGTTCGCCGACGCCGTCCGCCGCGTCGCCGCGGGCGGAACCGCCCCGCCGACCACCACGGTCACCCAGGTGGTCGACCAGGACGGCGTCGTCACCCGGATGATCCCGGCCACCGACCCCGGCGCCCGCGGACCGGCCACCGCCCCCCGGACGATGCCGCCCCTGGTGGCCGGCCCGGTCGACGAGGACCGCTGGTCCGACGGCGAGTGGGACGACGAGCCCGACTCCGCCGCCCGGCAGCGCCGCACCCGGCTGATCTGGATCGGCGCCGCGGTCGCCCTGCTGGCGGTGGTCGTCGCCGGCTACCTGGTCGTGACGTCCGGCGGCACGCGTGACCGCTCCGACACGGCCGCCCCCAGCGCGACCAGCTCGACGCCGTCCTCCGCGCCGCCGGCGTCCACCAACGCCACGGGCGGGATCGACTGGGACGTCAGCCGGTACATCGGTGCCGACGCGGACACCGTGCAGCGGCAGCTGGAGGCGCTCGAACTGGAGGTCGACCAGGTGACCGCGAGCGCCGCGCAGCTGGCCGCAGCAGGCCGGACGCTGGACGAGGACACCGTCGTCACGGCCGACCCGGACCAGGGACCGCTGACCGTCGGTGAGCTGGTGACGCTGTACGTCACCGGGGCGCCGTACACGCCCGAAGGCCGCGAGGAGCCGGCACCCGGCACCACCGCCCGCCCGAGCGACGACTCCGACGACGGCGCGGAGGAGCAGGAGGAGGACGACCCGCCCGGGCGGCCAGGCTGCGGCATCCGTGCGCTGGTGGCGGGGGAGACGCTGGCGGCCGCCGAGAACACCCCGTCGGCCACCCCGTCGGCCACCCCCTCGGCCACCCCCTCGGCCACCCCGTCCCCCACCCCGTCCCCCACCCCGTCGACCACCACGTCGCCCGCCCCGTCCCCCACTCCGTCGACCGCAACGTCCAGCAGCCCGTGCTGAGCCTGGGTCCGCGCCATCAACCTGCGGCCCGTGGGCCCCTGCTGACACACCTGTTCCCCGCCTCCGCGTCGCACCGGGTCTGGGCCCCCTCACTGATTACGCTCGCCGATGGCGTGCCGTCTCCCGTGCTCGCCGCACCGGAGCCGCACCCGCAGCACCGCGTCACCCGAGAGGAACTCCGATGACCACGCCCCAGGTGCTCGGTGAGCGCTACGAGATCGGCGGGGTGCTCGGCCGCGGCGGGATGGCGGAGGTGCACCGCGGACGCGACCTCCGGCTCGGCCGCGAGGTCGCCGTCAAGGTGCTGCGCCAGGACCTGGCCCGGGACCCGTCGTCCCAGGTGCGCTTCCGGCGCGAGGCGCAGGCCTCGGCGTCGCTGAACCACCCGGCGATCGTGGCCGTCTACGACACCGGCGAGGACCGCACCGCCACCGGCGCGACGCCCTACATCGTGATGGAGTACGTCGAGGGCGAGACGCTGCGGGACGTGCTCCGGCACGAGCGCCGGCTCTCGCCGGAGCGCGCCATGTCGCTGACCGCCGACATCTGCGCGGCGCTGGACTTCAGCCACCGGAACGGCATCGTGCACCGGGACGTCAAACCCGGCAACGTCATGATCACGCCGCAGGGCACGGTCAAGGTGATGGACTTCGGCATCGCCCGGGCGGTGTCGGACTCCGCCGCGACGATGACCTCCACCGCCGCGGTGATCGGCACCGCGCAGTACCTCTCCCCGGAGCAGGCCCGCGGCGAGGGCGTCGACGCCCGTTCTGACGTCTACTCCGCCGGCTGCCTGCTCTACGAGCTCGTCACCGGCGCTCCGCCCTTCACCGGCGACTCCCCCGTGGCGGTGGCCTACCAGCACGTCCGCGAGGACCCCCGCACCCCGTCCTCGATCAACCCGGAGATCCCGCCGGAGCTCGACGCCATCCTGCTGAAGGCGATGAGCAAGAACCCGGCCAACCGGTACCAGTCCGCCGCCGACATGCGCGCGGACCTGCTCCGGGCCGTCGCCGGCCAGCGGGTCGAGGCCACACCGGTCATGAGCGACGCCGAGAAGACCACGATCATGAACGGCGCGGCCGTCGGCCCGCAGGGCTATGACGACCGGGACTGGGCAGCCGCGGACGACGAGGCGGCCCGCAAGCGGAAGCGGAACCGGGTCATCGCCGCCGTCGTCGGGGCACTGGTCCTCATCGCCGCCGTCGTCGGGGTCATCATCGCGATGAACGGCGACGACGAGCCGACCGATCCGGTGGTCGAGATGTCCACGGTCCCGACGCTGGTCGACCTCACCCGCCAGGAGGCGCTGGCCGCGATCGTGGCGGCGGACCTGACCGAGGGCACCATCACCACGGAACCGAGCACCGAGGAGCAGCGCGACCGGGTCCTGCGCTCCGACCCGGCCGCCGGCGAGGAGGTCGAGCCCGGCACCCCGGTCGCGCTGGTCATCGGCGCCGGACCCGAGACGGTCGTCGTGCCCGAGGTGATCGGCCTGACCGAGACCGGGGCCCGCAGCAGCCTGGAGAGCGCCGGCTTCACCGGCATCGTCAACGCCAGCCAGGTCGACTCCCTGGAGCCGGCCGGCCGGGTGGTCTCCATCACCCCGGGCGAGGGCACCCAGGCAGCTCCGGACCAGACGTTCACCCTCGGCATCTCCACCGGCAGCGTCGAGCTTCCGGACGTCGCGGGGCAGACCGAGCAGGCCGCGCGCCAGGCCCTCGCCACCGCCGGGATCCCGACCGGCAACGTCACCGCGCAGAACGTCGAGCGCGGCGACGTCGCCCCGGGCACCGTGGTGGGGACGGAGCCGGGTGCCCGGACGCAGGTCACCGCCGAGGACCAGATCACCCTGCTGCTCGCCGTGCCCGAGCCGGCCGACCCCACGCCCACGGCGACCGACCCGGGGACCGGGGACGACACCGGCGGCGGCACGGGTGGCACCGGGGGGACCGGCGGCGGCACCGGTGGGACCGGCGGCGGCACGGGCGGCACCGGCGGCGGCACCGGCGGCACGGGCGGCACCGGCGGCACCGGCGGGGGCACCGGCGGCACGGGTGGCACCGGCGGCTGAGCCACCCACGGCCCGCGTGACAAAGCCCCTCCCCGGATGACCGGGGAGGGGCTCTGTCGTTCCGATGGCGTCGACTGACGGCCGCGAGCGGGTCAGACGGTGGCGGTGGTCAACCGGCGGACGGTAGCGGCGGCCGAGGCGACGACGTCGGGGTCCGGGGCGAGCCCGCACCGGGTCAGCCAGTTGGCCAGCAACTGGTGCCCGCCCTCGGTGAGCACCGACTCGGGGTGGAACTGCACGCCCTCGATCGGCAGCTCCCGGTGGCGCAGCGCCATCACGATCCCCGACGGGGTCCGCCCGGTCACCTCGAGCTCCGCCGGCACGCTGTCGGCCTCCACGGCCAGCGAGTGGTACCGGGTCGCGGTGAACGGCGAGGGCAGGCCGGCGAGCACGCCCACCCCGTCGTGGACCACCTCGCTGGTCTTGCCGTGCAGCAGCTCCGGCGCCCGGCCCACCACCCCGCCGAAGGCCTCGGCGATCGCCTGGTGCCCCAGGCAGACACCCAGCACGGGCAGGTCGGCCTCGGCCGCGGCGCGCACCATCGGCACGGTGACCCCGGCGTCGACCGGCGTGCCCGGCCCGGGCGAGAGCAGCACCCCGGCGACGTCGAGGTCGGCGAGCTCGGCGATCGTCACCGCGTCGTTGCGCCGGACGATGCTGGGCACGCCCAGCTGGCCCAGGTACTGGACGAGGTTGTAGACGAAGCTGTCGAAGTTGTCGACGACCAGCACCGGCCGCCGCACCACGGGTGCTGCGGAGGGAGCGGAGGCGGTCACTGGTCGACCGTCACGTCGGTGAAGGGCAAGGCGGGCTCGATCCACGGGAAGACGACGAACAGGAGCAGCGCGCAGACCGCCAGGACCAGCACCAGCGAGGCGGCCGCCCTGCTGGCGGTGCCCCCGGGCAGGTGCCGCCAGACCCAGGTGTACACGTCCGGTTCCCCTCCCGTCACCTGCGGGTCCCCCGCAGGCGTCAGCTCTCGTCCAGCGCGGGCGGGCCGTCGGGGTCGACCGCCTTGCTGATCGGCTCGCCGTCCAGCGCTGCGTGCACGATCAGCCGCTGCTGCGCGGAGTACCGGGGGTGGCAGGTCGTGATGGTCAGGTACGCCCCGGTGGGCGGGGCGTCGGCAGCGGCGTTCGGGGTGGGGGAGAGCACGGCGACGTCGCTGGGGCGCACCACGTGCTGCCCGGGGATGCCGCTCGGGTCGGCCGCCGGGTCCCCGCTCGCCCGGTCGCCCAGCACCCGGTAGACGAACCAGCTGTCCTCGGTCTCGACCACCACGGCGTCCCCCGGGCGCATCCGGTCCAGGTCGAGGAACGGTGACCCCCGGCCCACCCGGTGCCCGGCGATCCCCACGTTGCCCGGCTGCCCGGGCATGGCGGTGCCCACGTAGTGCCCCGGCCCCTGGGCGAGCTCCTCGGTCCCGGTGCCCTCGACGACCACGCGGGCCCAGTCCTCGCCCAGCCGGGGCACGTGCAGCACCGCGAACGGCTCCCCCACCTCCGGCGTCGGCACCGTCGGCACGGCGGCGGCGGCCGCCGGGTCGGCGACGGTCGGGTCCTCGGCCCACTCCTGGGTCAGCGTGTCGCCCAGCCGGTCCTGCTCCCGGGCGGTGAGCAGGTCGGTCACCCACAGCTCGTAGACGACGAAGAGGAGGACCACCAGGCCGGCGGTGACCAGGGTCTGCCCGACGCCGCGCACCGCGGTGCGGACGAGGTCACCCCCGCGGCTCATCAGCCCGCGTCGACCTGGGCGTACCGGATGTCCAGCGGGCCCTCGTAGGCCGGCAGCGTCAGCTGCCGCTCGTCGGACACCCGATAGGTGAGCCCGAACGCGTCGGCGGCCTGGCGCAGCACCGTGACCTCACGGGAGGCAGCCAGCTCGCTGCGCATCTCGCTCGAGTCGCCGACGGCGGTAATGACGAACGGCGGGGAGTAGGTGCGGCCCTGCAGCAGCAGGGTGTTGCCGACGCAGCGGACGGCGCTGGTGGCGATCAGCCGCTGGCCCATGATGGCCACCCCGTCGGCGCCGGCGGCCCACAGCGCGTTGACCACGCCCTGCACGTCGGACTGGTGGATGACGACGTCGTCCGGCGTGGCGCCGGTGGGCAGCCCGCCACCGGCCGGCCGCGGGGCGTCGTCCAGCACGATCTGCACACCGGACCCGCGCACCGGGGTGAGCCCCGCCGCGTCCAGGCCGGTCTCGGACCGGGCCTGCACCGCGGCCACCTCGCTGTCGCGGGTGGCCGCCTGGTCGGTGAGCGCCTGCACCTGCGCCTGCAGCCGGGCGAGCTCCTCCTGCTGCCGTGCGGCGACGGCGTCGCGCTGGCGGATCAGCCCGGAGAGCTCGGTGATGTCCCCGGCCCGCAGATCGGTGCCGAGCGCGGTCTGGCCGGAGGTGGCGAACAGCAGCCCGGCCGCCAGGGCGACGACGGGGACCAGCGCGGTCCAGACCGAGGGACGTGACCAGCGGGCCACCGGCACCTCCTCCGCATCGGTCCGGGTACCCGGACAGGGGACCTGACCCGCGCCGCGGGTCGGTCTGCTCTCTCCAGCAGCTTAGGCTGGGAGGACGTCACGCCGGGGCGACAGTGCTCCGGCCCGGGAGGGAGTCCGCTCAGGTGCCGAAGTCGAAGGTGCGCAAGAAGTCGGTCTACACGCCGCCCGAGGGCGTCCTCCCGTCCTCGGCGGCCCGGGCGCAGGCGGCCGAGCCGAGCCCCCGCTGGTACGCGGTGGTCATGATCGCGCTGATGCTGATCGGGCTGCTGTGGATCGTCGTCTACTACGTGGCCGGCGACCAGCTGGGCATCATGGTCTCCCTGGGTGCCTGGAACTTCGCGATCGGGTTCGGCGCCATGGTCGCCGGCCTGGTGATGTCGATGCGCTGGCGCTGACCGGTCGCCCACGCCGAGAGGCCCTCGTCCCCCTGGGGACGGGGGCCTTCGTCGTCTCCGGGGCCGGGATGGTCGCCGACGACCGGCCCGCACGGTCGACTTGGCGTCTCTGTGCAGGTCAGCGGCGTGACCGGGGGACGACGCGGCGTCCGACTGTGCACAGCGGGCGGCTCCGTCCACAGGCGGTCGACGGCGATGTCCACCGGGTTGTCCACCACATGTGGAGTCCCGGGACCCGGTGGTGCGGCGCTGACCTGCGCAGACGTGGGTCGTGTGACTGGTGGGGCGGAAACGGCACGGGGGTAACTACACCCGTGGAACTCCGTCCCCAGCTGTGTACACACCTGTGGACTTCGCGCGGCGTCCACGACACCACTCGGCGCCTGCCAGGCCCCTACTACCCGATCGCCGGGATGGCAAACGGGGAGCGTGACGGGTCGTTCCCGGGCGTGTTGTCGACTTCCCCGCCCTGTGGACGACCGGCGGGAGGGCCCCGACCGCCCGCCTCAGCGCCGGCCGGCTGTGGACCACGCAGGGGACCGGAGAGGTCAGTCCGTCACGAGCTCCAGCAGGGTGGCGTTCGCCATCCCGCCGCCCTCGCACATCGTCTGCAGCCCGTACCGGGTGCCGGTCGCCCGCATCGCGTGCACCAGGGTGGTCATGATCCGGGCACCGGAGGCGCCGAGCGGGTGCCCGAGCGCGATCGCCCCGCCACGCACGTTGACCCGCGCCGGGTCCGCGCCGGTCTCGGCCAGCCAGGCCAGCGGCACCGAGGCGAACGCCTCGTTCACCTCGACCAGCCCGATCTCCGCCAGCCCCACCCCGGCACGCTCCAGCAGCTTCCGGGTGGCCGGGATCGGCGCGGTCAGCATCAGCACCGGATCGTCGCCGGCCACCACCGTGGTGTGCACCCGGACCATCGGCGTCAGCCCCAACTCGGTGGCCCGGTCGGAAGTCGTGACCAGCAGGGCGGCGGCACCGTCGGAGATCTGGCTGGCGTTGCCCGCGCTGACCACGCCGTCGGCCTGGAACGGGGTGGGCAGCCCGGCCAGCCGCTCCAGCGTGCCGCCGCTGCGGATGCCCTCGTCGGCGGTGACCGACGTCCCCTCGGGGGTGGCGACGGCGACCAGCTCCTCGTCGAACGCGCCGTCGGCCCGGGCCTTGCCGGCTCGTTCGTGCGAGCGCAGGGCGTACTCGTCGAGCTCCGTGCGGCTCAGCCCCCATCGGGCGGCGATCAGCTCCGCGCCCACGCCCTGGTGCGGCGCCACGCCGCCGTACCGGGCCAGGAACGCCGGGCCCAGCGGGCTCCCGGCCGGGCCGTCGCCGGCCGAGGAGCCCATCGGCACCCGGCTCATCGACTCCACCCCGCCGGCGACGACCACGTCGGCCTGCCCGCTCACCACCGCGGCGGCGGCGAAGGCGACGGCCTGCTGCGAGGAGCCGCACTGCCGGTCGACGGTGGTGCCGGGCACCGACTCCGGCCAGCCGGCGGCCAGCACCGCGACCCGGCCGACGTTGGCGGTCTGCTCGCCGACCTGGGTGACGCACCCCCAGATCACGTCGTCGACCACCGCCGGGTCGATCCCCGTGCGCTGTACGAGGGCGGTGAGCACGGTCGCCGACAGGTCGACGGCGTGGACACCGGCGAGACCTCCCCGGCGCCGGCCGACCGGCGTGCGGACCGCGGCGCAGATGACGGCATCGCGCATGGAGCTCTCCTCGTGTCGACGCTGACCCGGCCGGGCGGGACCCGGTGCCGCGATGCTAGGCCGCACGGGCCGGGGCAGCTGCTCCGGTGAGCAGATCACGGAGGGCTGACAAGCTGGGTCCGTGCAGTGGTCCCCTCACGTCGGCGAGACGGTCGCCGTGGCCGTCGTCGGAGCCGCCCTGGCGGTGGGCGCCGCGTTCTCCGACCCGGCGGGGCGGGCGCTGCTCGGCGCCGCCGCCCTCCTGCTGGCCGGCATCGCCCTCCGCGACGCGCTGCTGCGGCCCAGGTTGCACGCCGGCCCGGAGGGCGTGACGGTGCGCGGCCTCGGCCGGGCAACCACGATCACCTGGCCGGCGCTGCGGGTGCGGTTGCGCGAGCAGCGCCGCTGGGGGGTGCGGGGCCGCACCCTGGAGCTGGAGGACCGTCGCGACGACGCCGTCCTGGTGGTGCTGGGCCGGCGTGACCTCGGCGCGGACCCGGCGGTGGTGGCCGAGGCGCTGCTCGACCCCGGGGCGACGCGCTAGCGCAGCCCGCCGAACACCAGCACCAGCAGGACGACGACGACCGCCGCGACACCGGCGACCTGCAGGGCGCGGTGGCGCCGGGCGCCGACGAGGACGGCGGCGGTGACCGCACCGGTGACCAGCCCACCGAGGTGGCCCAGCAGCGACACCCCGGGCAGGAGGCTGATGAACAGGTTGATGGCCAGCAACGTGAGGAGGCCGCGGAGGTCCTGCTTCCGGTGCACCAGGACCACGCCGAGGGCGCCCAGCAGGCCGTAGATGGCGGCGGAGGCGCCCACCACGCCACCGAAGTACGTCCCGAACAACTGGAGCGCCGCAGCCCCGCCGAGCGCGGAGACCAGGTAGACGGTGAGGAACCGCCAGCGACCCAGCATCCGTTCCAGCTCCGAGCCGAACAGCAGCAGCGCCAGCATGTTCAGCGCGAGGTGGACGAGGCCCACGTGGGTGAAGGCGCTGGTGACCACCCGCCACCACTCACCGGCGTCGACCGCGTAGGGGCTGGTCGCGAAGGCGTTCTGCAGCGGGGAGGAGAAGCTCTCGAACGGGTTGACGCCCTCGGTGGCCGCGGAGACGGCCGTCGCGACGGCGACGGCGACGTTCAGCGCGATCAGCACGACGGTGACCAGGCCCCAGCGACGGCCGGCCAGCCGGACCCCGGTCGTCCGGCGCGGCTGCCGGACCTCGGCGGCTCCGGCGCGGACGTCGTCCGGGCACTGGAAGCCCACCGACGCCGGGATCATGCACTCCGGGCAGATCGGCCGGCCGCAGCGGGTGCAACGCACCCCGGTGGGCCGGTCCGGGTGCCGGTAACAGGTGGCGGCCGGGGGCACCGGCTGCGGGTCGACCCCGCCGGTGCCCCCGGTCCCGTCGGGGGTGGTCAGCTGCGCTGCACCTCGACCGACTCGATCACCACGTCGTCCACGGGGCGGTCGTTGCGGCCGGTGCGCACGGCGGCGATCCGGTCGACGACGTCCCGGCCGGCCTGGTCGGCCACCTCACCGAAGATGGTGTGCTTGCGGTTGAGGTGCGGCGTCGGGCCGACGGTGATGAAGAACTGCGAGCCGTTGGTGCCCGGGCCCGCGTTGGCCATGGCCAGCAGGTAGGGGCGGTCGAACGACAGCTCCGGGTGGAACTCGTCGCCGAACTGGTAGCCCGGGCCACCGAAGCCCTGACCCAGGGGGTCGCCACCCTGGATCATGAAGCCGCTGATGACGCGGTGGAAGATCGTGCCGTCGTACAGCTTGTCGGTGGTCTTCTCCCGGGTGGCCGGGTGCGTCCACTCGCGGGCGCCCTCGGCCAGGTCGGCGAAGTTGGCGACCGTCTTCGGGGCGTGGTCGGGGAACAGGTCGACGGTGATGTCGCCGTGGTTGGTGTGCAGGACGGCGCGCCGTGCGGCGGGGGTCTGTTCGGTCACGACCACACTCTCCCACTGCTGTCGGCGGGCCCGCCCGGGCACCCGGGTCACGGGCCCTCGCGGGCGTCCGCTGGTGTGGAGACGCTGGTGTGGAGACGGTGTTGTGGAGACGAGGGGAATCGAACCCCTAACCCCCGCCTTGCAAAGGCGGTGCTCTGCCAATTGAGCTACGTCCCCGGGAGCACGGCTGGGCCGTGCGGTGGATCAGGAGGAGCGGGGGGTGCTGACCGAACCCGGTCCGCGCGTGGCCTCCGCCCAGAGGTCGGCCTCGCCCCTGCCGGCGGAGCGCTTGCGGACGGCGACGACGGCACTGGCAGCGATCGCTGCGACCGCCAGCTTCTTCAGCACGCGGTGACCTCCTCGGACGGCGTGGTCACCGCGACCCGGCGACCGCTGCGGGTGACCGGGCCCGGCCGGCTCGTACGAGCCGGCCGGATCCTGGTGCACGGGTGGGCCTGGGAGGACTTGAACCTCCGGCCTCATCCTTATCAGGGATGCGCTCTAACCGCCTGAGCTACAGGCCCGTGGACCGGGGAGAAGCTTACCTGGCCCCGGGAGCGCGTCGGCAGGCGGGGTCGGCCCCCGTGCAGGGCCCCGCCGCGAGCGTGCGAGTGGTGGGGGGCACGGGGGTCCTTGTTCAGTCCCGCTCGGCGAGGGTGACCTCGAGGCCACCGACGAGGTCCGAGCAGAGGTTGTAGATGAACGCCGCCACGGTGCACAGCGCCGTCAGGAGCAGGATGTTGATCGCCCCGATCACCGCGGCGCCGCCGAAGACGATCCCGGCGGTGATGACGTCGCCGCCGCCCTCGTCGGAGGTGCGCAGCTGGCTGAAGACGTCGTTGAGGGTGTCGAACACGTCGAGGCTGCCCAGCACGCCGTACAGGATGCCGACCGCGACCATCCAGACGAAGAACAGCGCGATGGAGACGACCAGCGAGATCTTCAGCGCCGACCAGGTGTCGATGTGCCGAAGCTGCAGCCGGGCCCGGCGCGGACCGCGCCCCTTGCCGGCCGCCTGCCCCGTCCCGGTGGCCCGCCCCCTCCCGGTGGCCTGACCGGTCCCGGTGGCCTGACCGGTCCCAGCGGGCTCGGCCGGGCGGGCACCCGGCGGCGGCGTGACGCCGGCCGGCGGCAGGGTCACCGCCTGGGTGGCGTCGACCGGTGGCGGGCCCGTCGGTGCCGTGCCGCGGCCGGCGCCGGCCGGGCGGGTGCCCTCGGGCCGGACGGCCTCGGGACGCTTCGCCTCGGGGCCCTTCGCCTCGGGGCCCTTCGCCTCGGCACGGCCGGCGTCGTCGAACCCGGGACGGCCGGCCCCGGCACCACTCGCACCGGACGCCGGGGCCGTGCTCCCGCCGGGAGACCCGGAGTCGGCGGTGGGCGGCGTCCCCGCGTCCGGCGTGCCGGTCTCCTCACGGGAGTCGGTACGCACCGAACTGCGGGTCCGGTCGCTCATCCCAGTCTCCTGTCCACCAGCGGCAGTCACCGCGTCGAGGCACCTCCCGGCGGATCGGCACCCTGGGGTGTCGCCCACCGGTCAGTGCCGGGTTCGTCATCCAGCCCGGGGAGGGGACCGCGTCGTCCCGTCCCCGGGCTGGCATCCGTTCCAGCCTAGGCTTCGGGCTCGTCGTTGTCCGTCGTACGCGCGATCGCCACGATCGAGACGTCGTCGGGCAAGTTCATGAGCTTGACGCCCATGGTGGCCCGGTCCCGGGTGTGCCGCACCCCGTTGACCGGCGTCCGGATGACGCCGCCGCCGGAGGTGATCGCGTAGAGCTCGTCGCCGAGGACGACCGCCAGCGCGCCGACCAGGGCGCCCTTGCGGGCCTTCGGGTCGGCGGTGAGCACGCCCTTGCCGCCCCGGCCCTGCAGCGGGTAGTGCTCGATCCCGGTGCGCTTGGCGTAGCCGCCCTCGGTGGCGACGAGGACGTCGACCCCCTCCTGGACGACGATCATGGACAGCAGCCGGTCGTCCTCGGACAGCGAGATGCCCCGCACGCCCTCGGTCGCCCGGCCCATCGGACGCAGCTGGGCGTCGTCGGCGCTGAAGCAGATCGACATCGCCTTGCGGGTCACGAGCAACAGGTTCTGGTCCGGGCTGATCATGGCCGCCCCCACCAGCTCGTCGCCCTCGCGCAGGTTGATCGCGATGACGCCGCCGCTGCGCGGGGAGTCGAAGTCGGTCAGCCGGGTCTTCTTCACCTGGCCCTTGGCAGTGGCCAGCACCAGGTACGGCGCGACCGTGTAGTCCTTGATCTGGATGACCTGGGCGATCTTCTCGTCCGGCTGGAAGGCCAGGATGTTCGCCACGTGCGCGCCGCGGGCCGTGCGCGCCGCCTCGGGCAGCTCGTAGGCCTTGGCCCGGTAGACCCGGCCCTTGTTGGTGAAGAACAGGATCCAGTCGTGGGTGGAGCCCACGAAGAACTGCTGCACCAGGTCGTCCTGCTTGAGCTGCGCGCCCATCACGCCCTTGCCGCCGCGCCGCTGTGAGCGGTAGAGGTCGGCCTTGGTGCGCTTGGCGTAGCCGGTGCGGGTGATCGTGACGACCACCTGCTCCTCGGCGATGAGGTCCTCCATGGACACGTCACCGTCGTTGGCCACGAACTGGGTGCGCCGGTCGTCGCCGTACTTGTCGACGATCTCCCGCAGCTCGTCGCGGACGATCTGCCGCTGCCGCTCGGGCGAGTCGAGGATCGCCTGCAGGTCGGCGATCCGGGCCTCGATCTCGGCCAGCTCGTCCAGGATCCGCTGCCGCTCCAGCGCGGCCAGCCGGCGCAGCTGCAGGTCCAGGATCGCGACGGCCTGGATCTCGTCGACGTCCAGCAGCTCCATCAGGCCGGTGCGCGCCGCCTCGGCCGACTCGCTGCGGCGGATCAGGGCGATGACGGCGTCGAGCTGGTCGAGGGCCTTGGCGTAGCCGCGCAGGATGTGCGCCCGCTCCTCGGCCTTGCGCAGCCGGTAGCGGGTGCGCCGGACGATGACCTCGACCTGGTGCGTCACCCAGTGCTTGACCAGCTCGTCCAGCCGCAGGGTGCGGGGCACCCCGTCGACGATGGAGAGCATGTTGCAGCCGAAGGTGGTCTGCAGCTGGGTGTGCTTGTAGAGGTTGTTCAGCACGACCTTGGCGACCGCGTCCCGGCGCAGCGTGATGACCAGCCGGCGGCCGACCCGGTCGCTGGACTCGTCGGCGATCTCGCTGATCCCCTGGAGCCGGCCCTCCTTGACCGCCTCGGCGATCGACTCGGCCAGGTTGTCCGGGTTCACCTGGTAGGGCAGCTCGGTGACCACGAGCTGCACCCGGCCCCGGCTGTCCTCCTCGACGGTGACGACGGCGCGCATGCGCACCGAGCCGCGACCGGTGCGGTAGGCGTCCTCGATCCCCTCCCGGCCCACGATCAGGCCGTGGGTCGGGAAGTCCGGGCCCTTGATCCGCTCCATGCAGGCGGTGAGCATCTCCTCGGCCTCGGCGTCGGGGTGGTCGAGCACCCAGTACGCCGCCTCGGCGACCTCGCGCAGGTTGTGCGGCGGCATGTTGGTCGCCATGCCGACGGCGATGCCCGCGGACCCGTTGATGAGCAGGTTGGGCACCCGGGACGGGAGCACCACCGGCTCCTGCGTGCGGCCGTCGTAGTTGGCCTGGAAGTCGACGGTCTCCTCGTCGATCCCGGAGAGCATCTCCATGGCCAGCGGGGTCAGCCGGCACTCGGTGTAGCGCATGGCGGCCGGCGGGTCGTTGCCCGGCGAGCCGAAGTTGCCCTGGCCGTCGATCAGCGGGTAGCGCATCGACCAGGGCTGGGCCAGCCGCACCAGGGCGTCGTAGATCGCCGAGTCGCCGTGGGGGTGGTAGTTGCCCATGACCTCCGCGACCGGGCGCGCGCACTTGACGTACCCGCGGTCGGGGCGGAAGCCCTGGTCGTACATCGCGAACAGCACGCGGCGGTGCACGGGCTTGAGACCGTCGCGGACCTCGGGGAGCGCGCGGCCCACGATCACGCTCATCGCGTAGTCGATGTAGCTGCGCTGCATCTCCTGCTGGAGATCGACCGCTTCGACGCGGTCGCGGCTGGGTGTTTCGGTCACGGTCAGGTTCTCCACAAGTCGATACACAGCGGGGGACAAGTGCCCTGGTCAGTGCAGACCCCCTGCCGGGGCCGGCGAGCGCCGGCAGGGGGTCGTCCGGCTACACGTCGAGGAAGCGGACGTCCTTGGCGTTGCGGGTGATGAAGCTGCGGCGGGCGACGACGTCCTCGCCCATCAGGATGCTGAACAGCTCGTCGGCGGCCGCGGCGTCCTCCAGGGTGACCTGGCCGAGCAGTCGGGTCTCCGGGTTCATCGTGGTCTCCCACAGCTCGCTGGCGTTCATCTCGCCGAGACCCTTGTAGCGCTGGATGCCGTCGTCCTTGGGCACCTTCCGGCCGGCGTCGGCACCCGCCTTGAGCAGCGCGTCGCGCTCACGGTCGGAGTAGGCGTACTCGTCGCCGGTCTTGCCGCCCCACTTGATCTTGTACAGCGGCGGGCGGGCCAGGTAGACGTGGCCGGCCTCGACCAGCGGCCGCATGAAGCGGAAGAGCAGGGTCAGCAGCAGGGTGCAGATGTGCTGGCCGTCGACGTCGGCGTCGGCCATCAGCACGACCTTGTGGTAGCGCAGCTTGCCCAGGTCGAACTCGTCGTGGATGCCGGTGCCGAAGGCGGTGATCATCGACTGGACCTCGGTGTTCTTCAGCACCCGGTCGATGCGCGCCTTCTCGACGTTGATGATCTTGCCGCGGATGGGCAGGATCGCCTGGAACATCGAGTCGCGGCCGGACTTGGCCGAGCCGCCGGCGGAGTCGCCCTCGACGATGTAGATCTCGGAGTTCCGCGGGTCGGTGGACCGGCAGTCGGAGAGCTTGCCCGGCAGGCCGCTGACGCTGAGCAGGTTCTTGCGGGCCAGCTTGCGGGCGTCCTGCGCGGCCCGGCGGGCCCGCGCGGCGGAGGCGGCCTTGGTGATGATGGTCTTCGCCTCGGTCGGGTTGGCCTCGAACCAGTGGCCGATCTGCTCGTTGCACACCCGCTGCACGAAGCCCTTGACCTCGGTGTTGCCGAGCTTGGTCTTCGTCTGGCCCTCGAACTGCGGGTCGCCGAGCTTGACCGAGACGATCGCCGCGAGGCCCTCGCGGATGTCGTCGCCGGTGAGCTTGTCGTCCTTGCCCTTGAGGAGCTTCTTCTCCTCCGCGTAGCGGTTGACGATCGAGGTCAGCGCCGCGCGGAAGCCCTCCTCGTGGGTGCCGCCCTCGTGGGTGTTGATGATGTTGGCGAAGGTGTGCACCGACTCGGAGTAGGCGTCGGACCACTGCATCGCGACCTCGACCGACATCGCCGTGTCGTTCTTGCCGACCCCGTCGGCGGAGAAGCCGATGACCGACCGGTGGATGGGCGCCTTGCGCCGGTTCAGGTGGGCGACGTAGTCGACCAGGCCGTGCTCGTAGCGGTAGGTGACCTCGGTGGGCTCGAACGCCTCGTCGGCGGCCTCGACCGGGACGGCCGCCTCGGCCAGCGAGTCCTCGCCGATGCCGGTCTCGGCCTTGCCGTGCCCGGGGCGCTCGTCGCGCAGCACGATGGTCAGGCCCTTGTTGAGGAAGGCCATCTCCTGCAGCCGGCGGTTGATCGTGTCGTAGGAGTAGGTCGTCGTCTCGAAGATCGAGCCGTCGGCCCAGAAGGTGATCGAGGTGCCGCGCCTGTCGGTCGGGCCGACCTCCTCCAGGGGGCCGGGCTTGGCGTCGGTGTAGTGCTGGCGCCACTCCTTGCCCTTGGTCCAGACGGTCACGTCCAGCCGGGTGGACAGCGCGTTGACCACGGTGACGCCGACGCCGTGCAGACCACCGGAGACGCCGTAGCTCTTGCCGTCGAACTTCCCGCCCGCGTGCAGGATGGTCAGGACGACCTCGACGGTCGGCCGCTTCTCCACCGGGTGCATGTCGACCGGGATGCCACGGCCGTTGTCCTCGACCCGGACGCCACCGTCGGCCAGCAGCGTGACCTTGACGGTGTCGCAGTAGCCGGCCAGCGCCTCGTCGACGGCGTTGTCCACGACCTCCCACACCATGTGGTGCAGGCCTCGCTCGCCGGTCGAGCCGATGTACATGCCGGGACGCTTGCGGACCGCCTCGAGTCCCTCGAGGACGGTGATGGAGCTGCCGGAGTAGGCGGTCTCGTTCTGGGGCGCAGCGACCACGGGGGGCCCTTCTCTCGCGCAGCCTCGCAGCCGTCCGCGCGCAGGCGACGACGGTGTCGAGGGCGCAGGACGGCGCTCAGCGGGCTGCTGGCGGTGTGTCCCCTCCAGAGTACCGGGTCCTGTCACCCCAGGTGCGCCGTCCACGCCCTGACGCGCTTCCAGAGCCTCTCCCGGCAGGCGCACCACCACCCGTGTCAGCCCCCGTGTCGACACGCCGTCTCGCAGCGGCTGGGGGCGCCGACGGTTCCACGTGGAACCGTCGGCGTCAGGCCAGCAGCTGAGCGGTGGCGAGCTCGCGGTAGAGCGGGCTGACGTCGAGCAGCTCCTCGTGCGTGCCCGTGGCGACCACCCGCCCCGCGTCCAGCACGACGATCCGGTCGCTGTCCAGCACGGTGGACAGCCGGTGGGCGACCACCAGGAGGGCGCGTTCCGACCCGGCCGCGGCCAGGGTGTCCCGCAGCAGGCCCTCGTTGCGGGCGTCCAGGCTGGCGGTCGGCTCGTCGAGGAGCAGCAGGGCCGGGCGGGAGAGCAGTGAACGGGCGATCGCCAAGCGCTGCCGCTCACCACCGGAGAGCAGCACGCCGTCGTCCCCGACCGGCACGTCCAGGCCCAGCGGGGAGCGCTGCACCACGCCGGTGAGCCCGACGTCGGCGAGCGCCCGCCACAGCTCCGGCTCGGCCGTGTCCGGCGCGGCGAGCAGCAGGTTCTCCCGCACCGTGCCGGCCAGCACCGGGGCCTCCTGCTCCACGTAGCCGATCCGCGACCGCAGCGCCGCACGCGGCAGCTCCCGGACGTCGGTGCCGGCCCAGCGGACCACCCCGCCGGTCAGCGGGTAGAAGCCCTCCACCAGCGCGAGGATCGTCGACTTCCCCGCCCCGGACGGGCCGACCAGCGCCGTCCGGCTGCCGGCGGGGACGGTGAGGGAGACCCCGCGCAGCACCGGGTCGCCACTGCCCGGATAGGCGAAGTCGACGCCGTCCAGCTCCAGCAGCGGGACCGGGTCACCGGCCGCCGGCACCCGCAGCACGGCCGCGGCGCCACCGGCGGACCGTCGCTCGGGCACCTCGTCGTGCTCGGGGTCGAGCGCCAGCACCTCCTGGACGCGGGCGAGCGCCCCGAGGCCGGCCTGCAGCTGGGTCCAGGAGCCGATGAGCTGGCCGAGCGGCATGACCAGCAGGAACAGGTACAGGATGAAGGCGACCAGGTCGGCGACGGCGATCGAGCCGGTGGCCACCCGCCAGCCGCCCAGGCCCAGCACGGCGAGGAAGGCGCCCTGGACGGCGATCGACCCGGCCGGGGAGACCAGCGCCTCGAGCCGGGCCACCGCGACGCCGGCCCGGAACGCCCGTTCCGCGCTCTCGGACACCCCGGCCACCTCACGGGTGGTGGCGCCGCTGGCCCGGATCGTGCGCACCGCCGAGAGCACCCGCTCCACGGCCGCGCTCATCGCCCCGACCTCTTCCTGCGCCTGGCGGGAGAGCGCCCGCACCCGGCGGGCGGCCAGCACCGCGGTGGCCACGCCGATCGAGACGGCGACCACGGTGACCAGCAGCAGCCACCCGTCGACCAGCGCCATCGCGATCAGCGCGCCCACCCCGACGACCAGCGAGCCGGCGAGCTCGACGACCCCGCTGGTGACCGCGGCGCGCAGCAACGTGGTGTCCGAGCCGACCCGGGACATCAGGTCACCGGTGCGCCGCCGGTCGTACTCGGCGACCGGCAGCCGCAGCAGGCGGTCGACCAGCCGACGCCGCGTGGTCAGCACGACGCCCTCGGCGGTGCGCTGGAGCAGGTACTGCTGGCCCGCGCCGAGCAGCGCGGCGGCCACCAGCACGACCACCAGGAGGACGACCACCGGCAGCACCGGCTCCCCCGCACCGACCGCGGCGATGACCCGGCCGACCAGCGCCGGCTGGGCCAGCGCCCCGGCGGCCGCCACCAGGGACAGCCCCGCGGCGGCAGCAAGCGCGCGCCGGTGCGGCTGCAGCAGCGGCAGCAGGTCGCGGAACCCGGCGCTGGGCCCGGGCTGCTGCCCCGCGCCGCCGCCCACCTCGCTCAGCGGGGTGCCGCTCAGGCCGCCGCGGCCAGGGCGCCGACGACGGCGGCGAGCAGCCGGGCGTGGTGCTCGATCAGCTGCGGGCGCTGGCCGTCCGGACGGATCGCCGCCACGTACCCGGCCGCGGACCACAGCTCGTCGCCGTCGTCACTGCCCAGCAGCAGCTGGCGCACCAGGGGGTCCTCGACCAGCCGGCGCAGCTGCGGACCGTCCTCGGCGGCCAGCAGCACCCAGCGCCGGTCGAACTCGGCGTCGGGGCTGGGGATGTGCAGCAGCCCGCCGGTGCCGTGCCGCCAGAACCTCGCCGGGGTGAGGCGGAAGGCCGGGACGGCGCCCAGCACCGGAGCCGCGGTGATGGCGTGGGTGCTGGCCCACCGGTCCCGGCCCAGCGGGGACAGGACGTCGCAGGCGACCAGGTCCAGGCCGTTGCCCCGGCCCCGCACCACGTTGCCCGGGCGGTCCTCCTTGCCCGGGCGCACCGGGGCACTGGCCACCAGCTGCGCCAGGGCGGCGTCCTCCGGCCCGGTGCCGTCCGACGCCGTCCAGCCGACCGCCGCCGCCCACGCCTGGGTGCCCCACGGGTCGCCCTGCGGCGCGAACGCCTGCTCGTAGGCGCCGGGACGGCGTTCCCGTCTCGGCCGGCCGCCGAAGAGACCGCCACCGCGGCGCTCCTCGGGTGCGGGAGCCCCGGTCTCGCGCGGATCGGCCGCCGGCGGCTGCCAGGGCTGGTCCTGCTGGGCGCCCGGGTACGGGGTGGGGGCCTGCGGAGGCGCGGGCGGCTGGGCCCGGGGGCGTTCGGGCTCCACCGCCGGGAGGTCCCAGCCCGGGGGCTGCCAGCCGGCCGGCCCGTCGTCGGTGCGGTCGTCGTCGGTGCGGTCGTCGGGGCGCGGCGGCTCGGCGGAGGACCCGGGGGTGTCCGCCGGCTGGTCGCCGTCGGACTCCCGGCCCAGGTGCGCCGGCTCCCGCCAGCCCTCCGGGCCGCCCTCGTCGAAGGCGTCGCGGTCGCGCGGGCTGCTCATCTGCGTGCTCCTCGTGGGTGCTGCGTCGGCGGGGTCGGGCCGACGGCTCAGCCGTAGGTGTCGCGCGGGCCGCGCCCCCGGACGGTGCGCGGTCCCTTCTTCCAGTTCGGCGCCGTCGGACCGACAACGCGCAACTTCGTCACGACGTCCCCGCCGACCCCCGCCCGCAGCCGGCCCAGGATGGAAGGTGCCAGCAGGCGCAGCTGGGTGGCCCACGCGGTGGACTCCGCGACCACCAGCAGCTCGCCCTCGTTGAGCGACTCCGGCCGGCAGTGCGCGGCGATGTCCGGCCCGACCAGGGCGTCCCACCGGCCGAACACCGCACCCACCTTCGTGCGCGCGGTCCAGTCCTGCTGGCCGACCAGCGAGTCGACCAGCGACCCCAGCGGCTGCGGATCGTCCGCTCCCGGGCCGGGCCCGGTCCAGGAGCGGCGCGGACCGGCGACGCGGCGCCGGGTGGGCCGGGGCCGGGACGCCGACGCGGCCCGGGCGGCGTCCAGGGCGGCCCGGGCGATGTCCGACGGGCGCGCCGGCCGGCCGGGGGGCGGCTGCTCAGACACCGGTGACCTCCTCCAGCGGCAGTCCCTGCTCGGGCCGGACCACGCGGGCCTGCCCGTCGGCGATCTCGACCCGGGTCCCGCGCAGCGCCGCGGGCACGTCCTCGGCGACCGCCGCGGTGATCAGCGTCTGCTCGGCGGTGACCGCCACCTCGGCCAGCGCGGACCGGCGGTCGGCGTCCAGCTCGGCGAAGACGTCGTCGAGCACCAGCACCGGGTCATCGCCGTCCTCGCGCAGCAGGGCGAAGCAGGCCAGCTTCACCGCCAGCGCGAACGACCAGGACTCCCCGTGGCTGGCGTAGCCCTTGGCCGGCGCCGGGCCCAGGTGCAGCACCAGGTCGTCGCGGTGGGGGCCGACCAGGGTGACCCCGCGGTCGACCTCCTCCTGGCGCCGCTCGCCCACCCGGTCGCGCAGCGCGGCGGCCAGCTCCTCCGGGCCGGGCAGCACCCGGTCCGGGTCGACCGGGGAGCCGTCCCCGGCCAGGGGCACGGTGCTGCTGTAGCCGAGCGCGGCCCGGTCGGCGCCGGACCCGGCGACGCCGGCGTAGGCGGCGGCCACGTGCGGCGCCAGCTCGGCGACCAGGCGCAGCCGGGCGGCCAGCAGCTGGCCACCCAGCTCGGTGAGGTGGCCGTCCCAGACGTCCAGGGTCGCCAGCGCGTTGCCGCGCGCCAGCCTCGCCGTCTTCAGCAGCGCGTTGCGCTGCTTGAGCACCCGGTCGTAGTCACTGCGGACGCCGGCCAGCCGCGGGGTGCGGCTGACCAGCAGGTCGTCGAGGAAGCGACGGCGCTCGGCCGGGTCGCCGCGGACCAGGGACAGGTCCTCCGGCGCGAACAGCACCGTCTTGACCAGCCCGAGCAGCTCCCGCGGGCGGGGCAGCGGGGCCCGGTTGACCCGGACCCGGTTGGCCCGGCCGGGGTTGATCTCCACCTCGACCAGCAGCTCCCGGTCCTCGCGGCGCAGCGCGGCCCGGACGATCGCCTGGTCGGCGCCGTGCCGGACGAGCGGTGCGTCCGCGGAGACCCGGTGGCTGCCCAGGGTGGCCAGGTAGCCCACCGCCTCGACCAGGTTGGTCTTGCCCTGCCCGTTGCGCCCCACCAGCACGGTCGGCCCCGGGGTCAGCGGCAGGTCGGCCGCCTCCCAGCTGCGGAACTGGGCGACCTGCAGGTGCCGGACGTACACGGTCAGATCCTCGGTGAGGTGGCGGAACGGCCCCCGTGCTCCCCGCGCCGAGGCTGCCCGGCGCGGGGAGCGTGAGGTGCTGGAACGGCCTCGTTGCAGGGGCCCGCGCCGAGCGTCAGCGAGGCGTGGGGGGCAACGAGGTCCTTCCTCACGCGGGCTTCTCGGCCTCCCGGGCCTGGACCGCGTGGCCACCGAACTGGTTGCGCAGGGCGGCGACGGCCTTCATGGTCGGCGAGTCCTCCTGCCGGGAGGCGAAGCGGGCGAACAGCGAGGCGGAGATCGCCGGCATCGGCACGGCGTGCTCGATCGCCTGCTCCACGGTCCACCGGCCCTCGCCGGAGTCCTCCGCGTAGCCGGTGATCCTGTCCAGCGCCGGGTCCTCCTGCAGGGCGCGGACCAGCAGGTCCAGCAGCCAGGAGCGGATGACCGTGCCCTGGGTCCACGAGGCGACGACGCCGGGGACGTCCTCGATCAGGTCGGCGGCGGCCAGCAGCTCGTAGCCCTCGCCGTAGGCCTGCATCATCGCGTACTCGATGCCGTTGTGGAC
The DNA here is from genome assembly GCF_054050955.1 of Modestobacter sp. SYSU DS0290. Classification (NCBI taxonomy): domain Bacteria; kingdom Bacillati; phylum Actinomycetota; class Actinomycetes; order Geodermatophilales; family Geodermatophilaceae; genus Modestobacter; species Modestobacter sp. SYSU DS0290. The sequence continues at coordinate 40,272 of NZ_JBJHAI010000003.1, read as the reverse complement.
CATCTTGGCGAAGTGGCCGGCACCGCAGGGGCCGGCGTGCACGAAGCCGGCGCCGGGGATCGCGTCGCCGGACTCGTCGTGCGGCGTCGGCGGCTTCAGGGCGTCGAACACCGGCTGTGCCTTGGCGACGTCCTCGGCGCTGCCGCCGACCATCAGCGCGTAGCCGTTCTCCAGGCCCCAGACCCCGCCGGAGACCCCGGCGTCGATGTAGCCGATGCCCTTCGGCCCCAGCTCCTCGGCGTGCAGCTTGTCGTCGGTGAACTTCGAGTTGCCGCCGTCGATGACCACGTCGCCGGGGCTCAGCAGCTCGCCCAGCTCCCGGACCGTGGCCCGGGTGGGCTCCCCGGCGGGGACCATCACCCACACGATGCGCGGCCCCTCGAGGGCCGCGACCAGCGCCTCCAGGGAGTCGACGTCCCGCTTGCCGGGCGAGCGGTCGTACCCGACCACCTCGATCCCCGCGCGGCGCACCCGCTCCGCCATGTTGGCGCCCATCTTGCCCAGCCCGACCAGCCCCAGCTGCACGTCCGGTCCTCCTCCACGCTCGTCTCCCGCGGGGTCCCGCGGGTGGTCTCGGTGGGCGCACGCGACGCTGCGGGCCCAGCTCCCGGTTCGGTCCGGGATCTTCCTGCTCCATCGTGCTCGCCCCGCCCGGGGCACGCACGCCCGGCCCCGCTGCGGGGCCCTCGACCTCCGTCAGCCCGGCAGGCGCACCGGCATGATCAGGTAGCGGTAGCTGCCCGGTCGCTCGGCCGGCCGGGACGCCTCGCCGTCCTCGGCAGCGGGCTCCGGCACGCCGGAGAGCACGGCCGGCTTGAGCGCGGTGGTGAAGTCCATCCGCGCCCGCTCGGTGTGCACCGCGGCCAGCCCGTCGAGCAGGAACGTCGGGTTGAAGCCGATGGTCAGCGGCTCGCCGTCGAACTCGACGTCGCAGCGTTCCTCCGCCTGGCCCTCGTCGTCGGTGCCGCCGGCCCGCAGGGTGACCTGGCCGGGGGTGAACTCACAGCGCAGCGGGGTGCCCCGCTCGGCGACCAGCGCGACGCGCTTGGCGGCGTCGGTGAACAACCCGACCGGCAGCGTGGCGTAGGAGGCGGACTCGGTCGGCATGATCGCCCGGTACTTCACGAACTCGGCGTCCAGCAGCCGGGTGGTGGTCTGCCGGTCCTTGCCGGACAGGCCGAGGATGCCCTCGCCGGACCCGCTGGAGCTCAGCGACAGGACCACCTCGGGCCCGCTGGTCAGCGTCTTGGCGGCGTCGGCCAGGGTGCGCGCGGGCACCAGGACGGCGGCGGAGAGACCCGGGGTCTCCGGGCGCCAGGCGAACTCCCGCACCGCCAGGCGGTAGCGGTCGGTGGCGGCGAGGGTGACCATGTCGTCCTCGATCTCCAGCCGGACACCGGTGAGCATCGGCAGGGTGTCGTCGCGTCCCGCGGCGACCGCGACCTGGCCGACGGCCTCGGCGAAGGCGTCGCTGTCGACGACGCCGGCCGTGGACGGCAGGGAGGGCAGCGACGGGTAGTCCTCCACCGGCAGCGTCGGCAGGCTGAACCGGGCGTTGCCGCAGGAGATCGCCAGCCGGGCGCCCTCGGCGACGACGTCGACCGGGTGCGGCGGCAGGGCACGGGTGATCTCGGCCAGCAGTCGGCCGGGGACCAGGGTGCGACCGCTCTCCGTGGACTGGACGTCGACCTCGGAACGCGCAGAGACCTCGTAGTCGAAGCCGGAGACCGACAGCTGGTTGCCCTCGACCTCGAGCAGGATCCCGGCCAGGACCGGCACCGACGGCCGAGGCGGCAGGCTGCGCGCGGTCCAGGCGACGGCCTCGGCGAGCACCTCACGTGCCACCCGGAACTTCATGTGGAAACCCATCCCTGCTGTCGTCCGCCCGCTCGTGCGGCGGGGTGTGCGGCGCCCATCCTCTCCTGACCGGCCCCCTGTCTGACCAGTCCCCCGTGCGGTCGGTCCCTCAGCGGCTCTTCCCGTTGCGGCCGGAGGCCCCGGAACGCGGGCCGACCGGCCCCGGTCCGGGCCGTCCCCACCCAGAGTGTGGTTCGAGAACTCCTCGAGATAACTCCTTCATCCTCGTCATCACGCGTGTGGATCCTGGGGACTCGGCCTGTTCGTGCACGTCAGCCCGGGAACGGGCCTGTTGGCCCGCTGTGGGCCGATGACCGCCGTCCTGTGTCGACACGTGGACAACTCGACGGTTGTGCACCGTCGCCGTCCCCCGTCCACCCCGCGTCCCCTGCCCGCCCGCAGTGTCGTCCCCAGGTCGTGCCCAGGTCGTGCCCGGACCACCGTGCCGACCTCCGCCGTCCACCGGTGCCGGTTGACGACTTGTGGACAGAACGGGGACGACGACCGGACCGGGCCCCCGGAGGCCGTCCCCGTGCCGCGGGCGGCTGCGGGCCGCCCGCCGTCCACCTGCGGTGGAGCGCTGGGGACCCGATCTCCCCAACCTGTGCACAGATCTGGGGACAAGGCGACAAACGACGTCGGTGGGTGACGAGGGCACTCCGCCGCGTGGCGGCTGACGCAGGGCAGCACGACGGCCCGGACCGGGTCGTCGACCTGGTCCGGGCTGCTGCGGGGGACGACGGGACCGGTGCGGACCCGCCGGGACGTCACTGCCGGGCGCGGCTCTTGATCCGGGCGGTGAGCTCGGTGACCTGCGTGTAGGTGGCGCGGCGCTCGCTCATCAGGCCGGTGATCTTCTTGACCGCGTGCATGACCGTGGTGTGGTCCTTGCCGCCGAAGGAGGCGCCGATGCGCGGCAGCGACAACTCGGTGAGCTCCCGGCACAGGTACATCGCGATCTGCCGGGCGTTGACCAGCGTGCGGCTGCGGTTGGCCCCCTGCAGCTCCTCCATCGTCACGCTGAAGTACTCCGCCGTCGCGGCCATGATGATCGCCGCGGTGATCTGCGGACCCTGCTCGTCGCTGATCAGGTCCTTGAGCACCAGCTCGGCCAGCGCGAGGTCGACCGGCTGCTTGTTCAGGCTGGCGAAGGCGGTGACCCGGATCAGCGCGCCCTCGAGCTCGCGGATGTTGGTCTGCACCTTGCTCGCGATGAACTCCAGCACCGCGTCGGGGGCCTGCAGCCGCTCGCCCCACGCCTTCTTCCGCAGGATCGCGATGCGGGTCTCCAGGTCCGGCGCCTGGACGTCGGTGATCAGCCCCCACTCGAAGCGGGTGCGCAGCCGGTCCTCCAGCGTCGTCAGCTTCTTGGGGGCCCGGTCGGAGGTGATGACGATCTGCTTGCTGGCGTTGTGCAGCGTGTTGAAGGTGTGGAAGAACTCCTCCTGCGTCCGCTCGGCGCGTTCCAGGAACTGGATGTCGTCGATCAGCAGGAAGTCGATGTCCCGGTAGCGGCGGCGGAAGTCCTCGGCCCGGCCGGAGTGCACCAGGTTGATGAACTCGTTGGTGAACTCCTCGGTGCTGACGTAGCGCACCCGCACGTTGGGGAACATCCGGGCCGCGTAGTGGCCGATGGCGTGCAGCAGGTGGGTCTTGCCCAGCCCGGAGTCGCCGTAGATGAACAGCGGGTTGTAGGCCCGGGCCGGCGCCTCGGCGACGGCGACGGCGGCTGCGTGCGCGAACCGGTTGCTGTTGCCGATGACGAAGCTGTCGAAGACGTACTTGGGGTTCAGGCCCGGGTCCAGCCCCGCCGGACGCCGGTCGGCGAACAGCGGGACGGCGCCCCCGCCACGGCGGCGCTCCCCGCCCCGGTCGTCGGCCGGGCCGCGTCCGGCCAGCTGCTCGGCGTCGTCACCGGAGTCCCGGTCCCACGGGGCCAGCCGGCCCTGCACGCCCACTCCGATGCCCGTCTCCGCGCCGGTGGGCGACCACTCGGGGCCGACGTCCTCCCGCGGCGCGCCGCGGGACCAGTCCCGGCCGTCGCCGGACTCCGGCAGCCACACGCCGCGCTCTCCGGGGCCGGCCCGCCCGGTGTCCACCCGGTCGCCCTCACCTCGGATGGCGTCGGCGCGCACCCCGAAGGCGCTGCGGCCGTCGTCCACCCGGTCCCGGTCGGCCCGGTCCTCGGCGGCGCGGTCCTGGGCGGCGCGCTCGCGCTCGGCGGCGGTGCGCTCGGCGGGCGGCCACTCCGCGACCGGCTGCTCCGCGACCGGTCGCTCGCGCTCGGTCGGGGGCCAGCGCCGGTCGTCGTGGTCCGCGCCCTGGCGCGAGGCGGCCGGCGCTGACTGGGCCGGCGTGTCCTCCAACTGCACGGCGACCCGGATGGCCCGGCCGAACTCCGCCGACAGCGCCTCGGCCAACTGCATCCGCATCCGGGACTCGAGCACCGTCTGGGTGAACTCGTTGGGGGCGGCCAGCACCGCGGTGTCCTCGACCAGGCCCAGCGGGCGGGTCAGTTCGAGCATGGCCTTCTGCTGGGGGGACAGGCTGCTGGAGAGCCGCTCGCGGATCTGGTCCCAGACCGTGGCCAGGTCGACCGGGGAGTCGGCCATCGTCTGTGTCCCTTCCCGTTCCTCAGGTCCTCGCTCCGCATCCGTCGTCCACAGGCCGGTCCGTGCCCGGAGGAGCCTGTCGGTCCCCCCGTACGGTCCCCAGGTGTGGACGCGGGGCGGTGGTGTTCCACATGAGTGTCCACAGTCTGTGCACGCCCGGCGACGCGTGGCCCGGCAGCCACCGGGGCCGGCGGTCGGACGCGGCGTCCTCGCTGGTCGGCGCCCGGACGAGGGGTCCCGGGGAGAGCTGGCGAGCGGCTGGCCGGCGGGGCGGGTGGTCGACCCGGGACCCTGTCGTCCAACGCGGAGCGACGGCGACGCTAACAGCCCCGTCCACAGCCGGGCAACGACGGCGACCCGGATGCCGGGGCGCCGACCGCGCCCGCGGCGGCGTGTCCGGCCCCACTCCGCCGGTCACCGGTGCACCATGGCGGGTCGGGCCAGCACCGCAGACCCCTCGGGCTCTCGGCTATGCTGGTTCGACAGCTGTGGACGGCGCCCTGCGCAAGGTGGGCCCGCACAGCGCCAGCAGCAAGTAGCAGCAAGTGCCAGCACCAGCGTGGCAGCGGCGCCCGACCGGGTCCGTGCCGCATCGATGTCGTCAGCAGTGGGAGTACCTCGTGAGCAAGCGCACGTTCCAGCCGAACAACCGCCGCCGGTCCAAGACCCACGGCTTCCGGCTGCGGATGCGCACCCGGGCCGGTCGCGCGATCCTCGCCGGCCGTCGCCGCAAGGGTCGCGACAAGCTCTCCGCCTGAGGTGCTGCCCGCGCAGGCACGCCTGCGCCGGCGGCCGGAGTTCACCGTGGTCATGCGGTCCGGCCGGCGTGCCGGCCGCCCGACCCTGGTGCTGCACTACCTCTCCGAACGGCCCGTCGCCCGGGTCGGGGGCCCCGCTGCCCCGGACTCCGGGCCACGGGCCGGTTTCGTGGTCGGCAAGACCGTGGGCAACTCCGTCTGTCGGCACCGGGTGACCCGCCAGCTGCGGCACCTGGTCGCCGCGCGGCTGGACCGCCTCCCGGCGACCGCCGACCTGGTGGTCCGCGCCCGGCCGGAGGCGGCCGGTGCCGACTCCACCGCACTCGGGCGCGACCTGGACAAGGGCCTGGACCGGCTGCTCGGGTCCCGCTCGTCATGAGCGGCTCCCCCGCCCGGGCCCTGCTGGCCGCGGTGCGCTTCTACCAGCGGGCGATCAGCCCGGTCTTCCCGCCGCGCTGCCGCTTCCACCCCAGCTGCAGCGCCTACGCGGTCGAGGCGCTCGAGGTGCACGGCGCCGGGCGCGGCACCTGGTTGGCGCTGCGCCGGCTGGGCCGCTGCGCCTCCTGGCACCCGGGCGGGGCCGACTTCGTCCCCGAGCGGCGCGGAACCGGAGAGACCACCCACTCGTCGTGCACTGCGGCGCAGCCGTTCGAGCAGTCCGGGGAGCCCGAGGCCCCAGGCACCGCCGAGGCGCGCCGACCCGACAGTGCACCCCCGCCGGCTCCCCGCCGGTCTGCGCAGCAGGAGGCTGGCGTTGCTTGACTGGCTGTACACCGCGATCGCGTGGGTGATGAAGCAGTGGCACGCACTGTTCTCCACGTTCCTGGACCCGGCCGGTGGCATCACCTGGGCGCTGTCGATCGTCTTCCTGGTCATCACGATCCGGCTGCTGCTGTTCCGCCTGTTCGTGAAGCAGGTGAAGTCCCAGCGCGCGATGCAGGAGATCCAGCCGGAGATCCAGAAGCTGCGCAAGCAGTACGGCAGTGACAAGCAGGGCTTCAGCCAGGCGATGATGGCGCTGCAGAAGGAGCGCGGGGTCAACCCGCTGGCCAGCTGCCTGCCGATCCTGCCGCAGATCCCGGTCTTCATCTCGCTGTTCCACGTGCTGCGCCGGCTCGCCCCGGGCAAGGACGGTCTCTACAGCTGGGACGACCCGCTCACCGACCAGGCCGCCAAGGCGGACCTCTTCGGTGCGCCGATCTCCAGCTCGTTCAACATGGCCGAGCCCAAGGCCAGCCAGATCCTCGCGCTGGAGGGCGTCACCTACACCAGCATCCGGATCGTCGCGTTCGTGCTGATCGTCGTCATGTGCCTGACGACCTTCTTCACCCAGAAGCAGATCCAGAAGCGCTCGGGCCCGGTCGAGGGCCAGGCCGCGATGATCCAGAAGCTGCTGCTGTACGGCATGCCGCTCAGCCTCTTCGTGACCGGCTTCTTCTTCCCGGTCGGTGTGCTCATCTACTGGTTCACGAACAACCTGTGGACCATGGGCCAGCAGTTCTACATCCTCAAGAAGCTGCCCCCGCCCGGCTCGCCGGCCGCGCTGGCCAAGGCCGCCGCCGACAAGCCGAAGGTCGACCCGAAGGCGCTGGCCCCCAAGCCCGGCGCCAAGCCGGTGCGCCCCAAGCCCGGCCGCCCCGCCACCGCCGCGCCCGACTCCACCGTCGACGGCTCGACGGCCCAGCCCCCGGCGCCGCCGACCTCCGGCAACGGCTCGGGGCCCACCGGTCCCACCAGCGGTGGGAGCACGGCGGCCGGCGGCAGCGCCAACGGCCGTCCGAACGGCGGCGCGAAGCCGCGCGCGGGTGGCGGCGGCAGCAGCGGCCCGGCCAACCGCGGCAAGCGCAAGCGACGCTGACGCCGGCGGCGCACCCGGGCTGCGGCCTGCGCGGTGCCCGTCCTACCGACCACCGGGTACGCCCGGCCGCCTGCACGACACCGGAGGACCGAACGTGACTGCACCCGACAGCGACACCGCCGCGACGGCCGAGGCCACCTCGGACGCAGTGCTCCCCCAGGTCGGGGGCAGCGGGGACCCCGCGCTCCCCGACGCCGACCCCGCCTCGGCGGACGCCGTCGTCGAGCCCGTCGACACGATCGACGACGGCGATGACGACGACCAGGACGACGACGCCGACGACGCAGACGGCCTGCTCGTCCGCGAGGGCGACGTCGCCGGGGACTACCTGGAGCGGCTGCTGGACATCCTCGACGTGGACGGCGACATCGACCTCGACGTCGAGGGCGACCGCGCGTCCGTGGCCGTGGTGGGTGGCCAGCTCAAGACCCTGATCGGCCCCGACGGCGCCACCCTCGAGGCGCTGCAGGAGCTGACCCGGCTGGCCGTTGCCCAGTCGACCGGCGTCCGTAGCCGGCTGATGCTGGACATCGGCGGGTTCCGCGCCAAGCGGCGCGCAGACCTCACCAGCCTGGCGGCTGCGGCTGCCGAGCGGGTCGCGCAGAGCCGGCAGCCCGAGCGGCTCGCCCCGATGAACCCGTTCGAGCGCAAGGTCGTGCACGACGTCGTCGCCGCGGCCGCCGGGGTGCGCAGCGAGTCGGAGGGCGAGGAGCCGAACCGCCGCGTCGTGGTCCTGCCCGACGCGTGAGCGAGGTCGACCCGGCGGGCGGGGGGTCCGAGAACCGAGACGTCCTAGTTCCGGATCCGCCGCCGGTGGCCGAAGGGGTCTTCGGACCCGCCCTGCAGGCGGCCGCTGCCTACGTGGCGAAGCTCGCCGGGGACGGGGTGACCCGTGGGCTGATCGGGCCCCGGGAGGTCGAACGGCTCTGGGAGCGGCACGTGCTGAACAGCGCCGCGCTGGCCGAGGTGGTCCCCGAGGGAGCTCGCGTGGTCGACGTCGGCAGTGGGGCCGGGCTGCCCGGCATCCCGCTGGGCCTGGCCCGACCGGACCTGCAGCTGGCCCTGGTGGAGCCGATGGCCCGGCGGGTGGAGTTCCTCGCCGAGGTGGTCGCCGCTCTGGACCGCCCGTGGCAGGTCGTCCGTGGCCGCGCGGAGGAGCGGGCTGTGGTCCGGGCCGTGGGGCCGGTCGACGTCGTCACCGCCCGGGCCGTGGCGCCGCTGCCCCGACTGGTCGGCTGGTGTCGTGGGCTGTTGCATCCGGGGGCCCAGTTGATCGCCCTGGTGGGTGCGCGCGCGGCCGAGGAGGTCCCTGCCCTGGTCCCCGAACTCGAGGCGGCGGGGATGCGCGACGTCTCCACGCGGGCCGTCGGTGTCGGGCTCGGTGCCGCAGCCACTACCGTGGTGCTGATGACGCGGGCCGGCACTCCCCGCCCACCCCGCTGAACAGCTCAACCGCGTTCCACGTGGAACACGACGGCGACGACCTCGCCGTTCCACGTGGAACGCAGTCCGTGAGGAGGACGCACCGATGACGGACCCGGGCGAGCGGCTGCGCACCAGCCTCGCCGCCGATCAGGCAGTCGGTGCCGAGTTCGACAGCCCGATCGCCGCCGAGGCGATGCGGGCCACACGCGTGCTGCACGCGGCCGACCAGGACCCCTTCCCCCGGCCTGGCCGGATCCGGGTGATCACCGTGGCCAACCAGAAGGGTGGCGTCGGGAAGACCACCTCGACGGTCAACCTCGGGGTCGCGCTGGCGATGTACGGGCTGCGGACCCTGGTGATCGACCTCGACCCGCAGGGGAACACCAGCACCGCCCTCGGTGTCGAGCACACCGTCGGGACGCCGTCCATCTACGACGCCCTGGTCAGCGACGCCACCCTCGCCGAGGTGACCCACCCGACGACCGCCAGCCCGAACCTGCACTGTGTCCCGGCCACCATCGACCTGGCCGGTGCGGAGATCGAACTGGTCTCCGTGGTCGCCCGTGAACACCGCCTGCGCCGCTCGATCGAGGGATACCTCGACGGGCTGCCCGCGGAGGAGCGGCCGCACTACGTGCTGATCGACTGCCCGCCGTCGCTGGGTCTGCTCACCCTCAACGCGCTGGTGGCCGGCGACGAGGTGCTCATCCCCATCCAGTGCGAGTACTACGCGCTGGAGGGGTTGGGGCAGCTCCTCTCCAACATCGATCTGGTGCGGGCACACCTCAACCCCGGGATCTCGGTGAGCACCATCCTGCTCACCATGTACGACGGCCGGACCAAGCTCGCCGACCAGGTGGCCGACGAGGTGCGCAACCACTTCGGGGACCTGGTGCTGACCGCCGTCATCCCCCGCAACGTCCGGGTGAGCGAGGCGCCGGGCTACGGGCAGTCGGTGCTCACCTACGACCCGGGGTCGCGGGGCTCGACGAGCTACGTGGAGGCCGCCCGGGAGCTCGCCATGCGCGGCGCCCGGCTGGCCCCCGCCGAGCAGCCACCGGCGCAACCGCAGACGGCGGCCCAGCCTGCCGTCCGCCCCGTGCCCCCACCTCCCCCGCCGCCGCCGGCGGTGGCCGCTCTGGTGCTGGGTGAGCCGGTCGCCGGCCCTGCCCCGGGTGGACGGCATGCCACATGAGCACCGTCCGCCCCACGAGCCCCACCTGGGCGCCGCTGCGGCGCTCCGGCATCGGTTGTTCCACCCCCGCGCCGCACCGGCGGCCGGGCAGCAGCGAGGAGAACCAGTGACCAAGCGCGGCGGACTCGGCCGGGGCCTCGCGGCCCTGATCCCCACCAGCGCCCCGGCGCCCACGGCGACGCCCGCGGCCCGCGCTGCGGAAGCGGCCGAGGCAGAGGCGGCGAACGTCGGCGCCCCGGACCAGGACGCTCCTCCCCCGCCCACCTCGCTGACCGAGCGCGCCGCGGCCCGCGACGCGGCTGTGGCGGTGGAGCCGGTCGCCGGGGTGCCCGGCGCTCAGCTGCGTGAGGTGCCGGTGGGCGACGTCGTCCCCAACCCCAAGCAGCCCCGCCAGGTCTTCGACGACGAGGCGTTGGAGGAGCTGGCCCACTCCGTCCGTGAGTTCGGCCTGCTCCAGCCCATCGTCGTGCGTGAGGCAGGCGAGGGCCGATTCGAGCTGATCATGGGCGAGCGCCGGCTGCGCGCCGCCCGTGCCGCGGGTCTGGAGGCGGTGCCGGCGATCGTCCGGGACACCACCGACGACGCCATGCTGCGCGATGCGCTGCTGGAGAACATCCACCGCGTCCAGCTCAACCCGCTCGAGGAGGCTGCCGCCTACCAGCAGCTGCTGGAGGAGTTCGGCGCCACGCACGAGGAGCTGGCGGCCCGCATCGGCCGCAGCCGCTCGCAGGTCACCAACACCATCCGGCTGATGAAGCTGCCGGTGAAGGTGCAGACCCGCGTTGCCGCGGGCGTCATCTCCGCCGGCCACGCCCGGGCGCTGCTGGGACTCCCGGACGCCGAGGCGCAGGACGCCCTCGCCACTCGGATCGTCGCCGAGGGCATGTCGGTGCGGGCCACCGAGGAGGCCGTCGCGCTGGCCGTCGCCGAGAGCCCCACGGCCGCCCGGCGATCGCAGCGCAAGATCAGCGCCCCCGGCGTCGAGGACCTCGCCGGTCGCCTGTCCGACGTCTTCGAGACCAAGGTCAAGGTGCAGATCGGCCGCGCCAAGGGGCGCATCGTCGTCGAGTTCGGCTCGGTGGACGACCTGCAGCGGATCGTCGGCATGATGGCGCCGGACATCACCGGGCGCAGCACCGCAGACTGACGAAGGGCCCCGCTGCCCGCCAGGGCTCACCCGCTCGCCGCGGGGGCCGGCAAGCGGGTCCGCCAGCTGGTTGCGTCACTGACGCAACCAGCTGGCGCTCAGCCTCGGCTCGCGGCGCGGGTCAGCAGGTGGCCGAGCACGTCGCCCAGCCGGTGCCCGGCGGCCTCGACGGCCATCGGGAACATCGAGGTCTCGGTCAGGCCCGGGGAGACGTTGACCTCGAGGAAGTGCACCGTGCCGTCGGGGGAGACGATCGCGTCGGTGCGAGACAGGTCGGCCAGCCCCAGCACCCGGTGCACCTGCAGCGCCACTTCGGCCGCCCGGGCCGCGACCGCGTCGTCGACGCGCGCCGGGGCGTGGTACTCGGTGAGCCCGGGCGTGTACCGGGAGGTGTAGTCGAAGACGCCGGACTCGGGGGCGATCTCCACCGCCGGCAGCGCCTGCGGCCCGTTGCCGAGGTCGACCACGGACAGCGCCAGCTCGACCCCGTCGACGAACCGCTCGACCATCACCGTGTCGCCGTAGGCGAAGCAGCTCACCATCGCGGCCGGGAGGTCCTCCACCCGGCTGACCTTCTGCACGCCCAGGGACGATCCGCCGGTGGCGGGCTTGACCATCAGCGGGAGCCCCAGGCGGGCCACGATGAGGTCGAGCACCGCACCGGCGCCCAGCTCGCGGAAGGTGCTGTGCGGCAGGGCCACCCAGTCCGGCGTCGCCACGCCGGCCGAGCCCACCACGGACTTCGCGGCCGGCTTGTCCCAGGCGAGCCGGCACGCCGCCGCCGGGGAGCCGACGTAGGGCACCCCCGCCAGGTCCAGCACCGCGCGCAGGGCGCCGTCCTCACCGGTGGCACCGTGCAGGGCGATGAACACCGCGTCGACCGGCGCTGCGGCGAGCCCGGGGAGCAGCTCCGCGTCGGCGTCGTGCAGCTCGGCGTCCACGCCGGCGCGGGTCAGGGCCTCGACGACCTGACTGCCCGAGGAGAGGCTGACCTCGCGCTCGAAGGTCAGCCCGCCGGCGAGCACCAGGGCGCGCAGGGGGTGCTGGTCGGCGCCGGTGGCCTCCACCGGTGCGGCGGCCGGCTCGGTCATGGCTGACGGTCTCCACTCTGGTCGCTGTTGGACGGACCGATGACGGGGGGTGTGTCGGCCCGCACCGCGCGGAAGGTGCCGGTGTCGACGCCGTCGAACGTCGAGTGCAGGTCGAGCTCGGCCTCGATCACCCGGGCGAGGCGGCGGACGCCCTCACGGATCTGGTCGGGCTCGGGGTAGCAGTAGGACAGTCGCATGTACTCGGTGCCCCCGCCGTCGGCGTAGAAGCCGATCCCGGGCACGTACGCCACGTGGGCGGCCACCGCGCGGGGCTGCATGAGCTTGGCGTCCAGGCCGTGCGGCAGCTTCAGCCAGACGTAGAAGCCACCTTCGGGCCGCGTCCAGGTCGTGCCGGCCGGCATGAGGGCGCTCAGCGACTCCAGGGTGGCGTCGCGGCGCTCGCGGTACAGCTCGGTGAACACCTTGATCTGCTCGCGCCAGGGCTGGGTGTCGAGGTACCGGGCGACGGCGTACTGGGTGAGCGAGGGAGGGCAGAGCACCTGCGCCTCGGTGGCCAGCACGAGCTTCTCGCGCACCGCCAGCGGCGCCAGCACCCAGCCCACCCGCAGGCCGGGCGAGAAGGTCTTGGAGAAGGACCCGAGGTAGATGACCCGCTCGTCGTCGCGGGCCCGCAGCGCGCGCATCGGCTCACGCTCGAAGCCCAGCAGGCCGTACGGGTTGTCCTCGATCACCAGCAGGTCGTACTGCTCGGCGATGGCGATGACCTGCTCGCGGCGGGGCTCGCTCAGCGTGACGCCGGCCGGGTTGTGGAAGTTGGGCACCGTGTAGAGGAACTTGACCCGGTCACCGCGGGCGCGGCACTCCAGCAGCGCCTGCTCCAGGGCCTCCGGGATCAGCCCGTCGTCGTCCATCGCGACGTGCCGCACCTGGGCCTGGGCGGCCTGGAACACCCCGAGCGCGCCGACGTAGGACGGCGCCTCGGCGAGGATGACGTCGCCCGGGTCGATGAACACCCGGGTGACCAGGTCCAGCCCCTGCTGCGAGCCGACGGTGACCACGACCTCGCTGGGTGAGGCGTCGGTGATCCCCTCCAGCGCCATGACGTCGCAGATCCGCTCGCGCAGGCGCGGGTCGCCCTGGCCGGAGCCGTACTGCAGCGTCTGCGCGCCCATGCCGGAGACCAGCTCGCCGATCATCGAACCGACGGCGTCCAGCGGGAGTGCGCTCACCGCGGGCATGCCGCCGGCCAGCGAGACCACCTCCGGGCGGCTGACCACGGAGAACAGCGCGCGGATCTCCGAGCTCTTCATCCCGTGGGTGCGTGCTGCGTACCGGTCTGCCAGCGGGTCCAGCCGCGGGTGGCGGGGGTGGACGTGCGGGGACGCACCGGTGGAGTGCGCCCCGGCCTGACCGGATCCGGGCACAGGTGGGGTCACCTTTGGCAGTGTAAGCCGTACCCGTGGCCGCGTCGGGCCCTCGGGGTCATGCCCGGGCGGGGAGCAGGAACGTGCCGGTCGGCGGATCGGCCTCGGCCGGCAGGAACAGCCGCTGGACGGCGGCCACGACGGCCTGGGCCACCGTGCTGCGCAGCCGGGCGTCGAGCAGCAGCAACCGGTCGACCGGGTGGGAGAGGTAGCCGCAGTCGACGCGGACGGCGGGCATCCGGGTCATCCGCAGGATGTCCCAGGTCTTGGGGTGCGAGCCGCAGTCCAGCATCCCGGTGCGGGCGATGATCTCGCGGCGCACCAGGTTGGCGAACTGCTCGCCCACGGTGGAGCTCGCCCCGGAGCCGGTGCCGTAGTAGTAGCTGGCCACGCCGCGGGCGTGCGCAGAGCCGTGCGCCTCCATGTGCAGGGAGAGGAACAGGTCGGCGCGGGCGTCGTTGGCGAACGCGGTCCGCTCGGTGGCGCTGGGGTCGCCGGTGCGGCCGCGGCTGAGGTAGACCGTGGCGCCGGCCGCGGCCAGCCGCCCCTCGATCCGGGAGGCGAGGTCGAACACCAGGTCGGCCTCCGTCGTCTCCCCGGCGGTGAAGCCGGTGTCCTGGCCGCCGTGGCCCGGGTCGATGACGATGACCCGGCCGATCAGGTGCGGCCCGGACTCCACCAGGGACGCGCTCTGCCGCAGCAGCTGCGGCCGGCCGCCGGTGACCCGGCGGCCCAGCTGCTTGAGGGCGCGCAGCGTGGCCGGTCCGCAGGTGCCGTCGGCGGTCAGGCCGTAGTCGCGCTGGAAGGAGCGCAGCCCGGTCTCGGTCTCCGGGCCGAGGATGCCGTCAGCGCGGCCCGCGTCGTACCCGAGTTCGAGCAGCAGCTCCTGCAGCCGGCGCACGTCGTCGCCGCGGGCGGGGTGCTCGGGGTCGTGGCGGAGCAGTCGGTCGCCCAGCGACCAGCGCGCCTCGGTCAGCGCCCGGTAGGTCTCCTCGCCGACCCGGCCGTCGACGGACAGGCCGCGGACCTGCTGGAAGTGCCGGACCGCGAGCTCGGTGACGTCGTCGTACTCCCCCGCGGCCGGCTGGCTGGCCAACAGGTCCAGGGTGCGGAGCACCGCCTGCACCTCCGCCACTGCCGGGCCTGAGCTGCCGGGTCGCAGGACGTCCATGCGGGAGTCGTCTCTCCTGTTCGCGGGTCGGCCGCTCGCCGGGGATGGCGGGCACCGTCGATTGTGGCTGGTGGAGCTCCGCGGCGCGCGCACCGGGTGACCGGGGGCCCGCGATCCGGTGACGGGCGGACACCGAACGGGTGACCGGCCGGAGTCCAACCGGGGAGACGACGAGGCCCGCCGGTCCGGGGACGGGCGGGCCTCACCGAGGTGGTGCTCGGGTGCCGGCACGGTGGCCGGCGGGTGGCTCAGATGTAGTCGGACAGGTCCGACAGGATGGCGCCCTTGGGCTTGGCGCCGATGATGCTCTTCACCGGCTTGCCGCCCTGGAAGACCGTCATCGTGGGGATCGACATGACCTGGTAGTCGCGCGCGATCTGCGGGTTCTCGTCGATGTTGAGCTTGGCGATCGTGAGCTTGTCGGCGTGCTCGGCGGCGATCTCCTCGAGCACCGGCGCGACCATCTTGCACGGGCCGCACCACTCGGCCCAGAAGTCGACCAGCACGGGCTTGTCGCTGCCCAGCACGTCACTGGCGAAGCTGGCGTCGGTCACGGTCACGGTGTTCTTGCCTGCCATGGTGCTGCTCCCTGGGGTAGCTCGGGTGTCCGTCTGGTCAACAGGCGGACGGGTTGGTCTATGCCCGCCGCCGCTCAGCGCTCGTCGAAGGTCTCGGCGAGCCAGCGCTCGGCGTCGATCGCCGCCTTGGCGCCGGTGGCGGCGGAGGTGATCGCCTGCCGGTAGATCTTGTCCACGACGTCACCGCAGGCGAAGACGCCGTCGATGTTGGTCCGCGTGGTCGGGTGCTCGGCGACGATGTAGCCCTCGTCGTCCAGCTTGAGCTGGCCCGCGAACAGCTCGGTGCGCGGGTCGTGGCCGATGGCCACGAACAGGCCGGTGACCGGGAGCTGCTCGGTGCTGCCGGTCTCGACGTCGGTCAGCTCGACGGCGGAGACGGCGTTGTCGCCGTGCACGTCGGTGACCTGCTTGCCCAGCGCCCAGCGGATCTTCTCGTTGTCCTGGGCGCGCTTCTGCATGATCTTGGAGGCACGCAGCTCGGTGCGGCGGTGCACCACGGTGACCGACTTGGCGAAGCGGGTGAGGAAGGTCGCCTCCTCCATCGCGGAGTCGCCACCGCCGACCACGACGATGTCCTGGTCGCGGAAGAAGAAGCCGTCGCAGGTGGCACACGCCGAGACGCCGTGGCCGAGCAGTCGCTGCTCGTTGTCCAGACCCAGGTACCGGTACTTGGACCCGGTGGCCACGATGACCGCGTGCGCG
This sequence comes from Modestobacter sp. SYSU DS0290, assembly GCF_054050955.1. Lineage (NCBI taxonomy): Bacteria > Bacillati > Actinomycetota > Actinomycetes > Geodermatophilales > Geodermatophilaceae > Modestobacter > Modestobacter sp. SYSU DS0290. The sequence goes on along the minus strand of NZ_JBJHAI010000003.1, from coordinate 24,493 downwards.
CGGTGCTCCGTGGAGCCGACCTTGACGATCTTCGGGCTGGCCGTGAGGTCGACCTCGGTCACGTCGGCAGGCACCAGTTCGGCGCCGAAGCGCTCGGCCTGGGTGCGCATGTCGTCCATCAGCTGGGGGCCCTGGATGCCCTCGGGGAACCCGGGGAAGTTCTCCACCTCGGTGGTGGTCATCAGCGCGCCGCCGAACTGCGAGCCCTCGAACACCAGCGGGTGCAGGTTCGCCCGGGCTGCGTAGGTGGCTGCGGTGTACCCGGCCGGGCCGGACCCGATGATGATCAGGTCACGGACCCCGTCGTGCTCCGCCGGCGGGATGGCCGGGTGGGCCGGGTCGGTGGAGACGGCGGGGCCGGGGGTGGGCTGGTCACTCGTCACGGGGCGCACAACGGACAGCGTAGGGCCGCCATTCCCCGGTGCCAGGCCCGCCACCCACGAGGCGGAAACCGCAGTGCGGCGTCGCTCAGGACGCCGCGGAGACGGTGACCTCGGCCAGTTCGGCGGCGAACCCGTCGCCGGCGGGCACCAGCGAGGTGATCCACACCAGCACGTACCGGGTGGTGGCCGGCTCCTCGAAGGTGACCTGGTCGTCCCCGGTCAGCTCGGTGGTGGCGGCGACGTCGAAGGCCTCCAGGCCGCCCTGCGGGGTGCCGCCGGTGCGGACCTCGACCGTGGCGCCGGGGGTGGTCGTGCGCAGCTGCACACCGGCGACGGACTGCTCGCCGCCCAGGTCGTAGACGACGCCCACGCCCGGCTTCAGGTTCCCGAAGCCGGCGGAGCCCCGGTAGGTCAGCGTGGACCACGCGGTGGCCGGGTCGCCGTCGGTGGTCCGGGGGACGGCGTCGTCGTTCTCGGGCTCACCGTCGCCGAACGGGTCGAACACCGAGGCGCCGGTGATCGGCAGCGCGGCGCCGGGCTCGGCGGCCGGCTGCTCGCCCGCATCCGGGTCGGCGTCCCCGGCCGGCGCGCTGGGGACGGAGGTGGTGGCGGCCCCGGTGTCGACGCTGCTGGCGACCGAGAGCACGTTCGAGCCGAACCACCAGCCGATCGCCACGACCAGCGCCAGCGCGAGCAGCGGCAGGCCGACCATCGCCAGTCGGCGACGGGCGGGCGGTGGCTCGTCACCGGCGTCGCTCTCCGGGAGGGAGTCCGGCCAGTCCAGCTCCTCCTCCGCGTCCACCTGCCCGCGGGACGCGGTCGCACCCCGCGGCGCACCCGGGACCGGGGGGAGCCCGGCAGCGCGCAGCCGGACGGGGGGCTGGTCCGCCCGGCCACCGGCGTCGGGGCCGTCGGCGTCGTCCCGGTCCTCGGCCCCGGCGAGGTCGCGGCGGTCACGCAGCCGGCGCATCCACCCGCTGTCGCTGACCGGGTCCGGGCGTGCGGCCTCCTGCGGGCCGGTGCTCGCCCGGCCGCGGTCGGTCAGCAGCGCGGCCATCGCCGCGGCGCTGGACAGCCCGGTGCCGGGGTCGGTCGACCGGGCCCGCCGGACCAGCGCGGCCAGGTCCGGGGCGGCGATGGGCGCGGGCCGGCTGCCGGCCGGGCCGGCACGGTGGCCGGTCAGGCAGAGCTCGAGCAGCGCGCCCAGGGCGGCGATGTCGTCGCGCACCGTGCCGGTCGCCGCGGGGACCGACAGCAGCCCCACCAGGCCGCCGGGGCGCAGCACGACGTGCTCGGCGGTCAGCCCGCCGACGGCCAGGCCGGCCCGGTGGGCCTCGGCCACGCCCTCGGCCAGCCGGCGGACGACCGCACGGGCCTCCCGCTCGGGCAGTGGTCCGTCGGTGGCCAGCCGGTCGGCCAGCCGGACCCCGTCGATCCACTCGTTGACCACGTAGGCGGCGCCGCCGGGCTCGGTGCCCCCGGTGCCCTCCGCCGCGTCGTAGACCATCGCCAGCGCCGGGGTGGCCAGCCCGCCGGCGGTCAGCGCCCGGGTGATCCACTCCCGGGCGGCCGGCCCGCCGGGGCTGTGCACGCGCAGGGCGACGTCGCGGTTGAGCACCCGGTCACGGGCGCGCCAGGACCGGATGACGCCGGTGGGCGTCTGCTCGTCGGGGGCGACCTGGTCCAGCGGGCGGTAGCGGTCGGGCAGACCGGTGATCGTCGACGTCACGGACGGTGCCGACCCCCTGGACCACTCCCCCGCCGGGGACGGCGTCCCCGGTCAGGCACCCGGGCGGCCGGACCGCCGTGGTCCGCCGAGCCTGGCTCGGACGCCGGCCCACGCCTCCCTGAGCTCGGGGACGCCGACCACCACGGCACCCGCGACGACCGCGATGCCGATGACCACGGTACCGAGCACGACGGTGGCGAGCGAGCCCGGGACCGACGTCCCCAGGCCCCGCCCGGCGAGGGAGACGACCACCCAGCCCAGGGCCCCGCCGACCGCGGATACCAGGGCCATCCGGGCCACCGTGACCCCAGCCTCGCGACCGGCGCGGACGCCCAGCTTGCGCTGCAGCGCGACGCTGCCGGCGACCCAGCCGGCCAGGTAGGTGACGCTGGTGGCCACCATCAGGCCGGCCACCACGTCCTCCGGCTCGACCAGCACCGGCACGAGCAGCAGCAGCGGCACCCGGACGGCGACCATGGCGAGCTGGATGAAGGTGGGGGTCCGGGCGTCCTTCATGGCGTAGAAGACGCGCAGCTGCAGCAGGGTGATCGCCATGGGCAGCAGGCCGAACGCGCCGTAGGCCAGGGCGACGCCGATGGCCCGCGCCTCCTCGACGCCGGTGTTGCCGTAGCTGAACACGACCGTGGCGACCGCCGGGCCCAGGACGATCAGCAGCGCGGTCACCGGCAGCAGGCCGGTCGCCGACAGGCGGGTGCCGAGCGTCAGGTCGGCGACCACACCGTCCAGGTCGTGCCGGGCGGCCGCCCGGCTCATCCGCGGCAGCAGCGCGGTGAGCAGGGCGACGCCGATGATCCCGTAGGGCATCTGGAACAGCAGGCTGGCGATGGCGAAGGCCGCGGAGCCCAGGCCGTCCTCGCTGCGGCCGGCGGCGTTGGCCACCCGCACCGCGACGAAGACGCCGACCTGGCTGATCGCGGCGTAGGCGACGACCCACAGGCCCAGCGAGCCGACCTCGGCCAGGCCGGTGCCGCGCAGGCCGAACTGCGGGCGGAGCGGCACGCCGACCTTGCGCAGCAGCGGCAGCAGCACGACCGCCTGGACGGCGATCCCGGCCGTGGTGCCGATGCCCAGCAGCCAGACCTGCAGGTCGGTGATGGTGGCCGGGGACAGCTCCCCGGGCCCGCTGGCGGCGATGAACAGGACGCCGGTGAGGATGACGACCACGTTGTTCAGCACCGGCGCCCAGGCGGGTGGGCCGAAGACCCCGCGGGCGTTCAGCACCGCGGTGGCCAGGGCACCGAGGCCGTAGAAGACGATCTCGACCAGCAGCAGCCGGGCGAGCCAGTTGGCCAGCGCCACTTGTTCGGCGTTCCCGGAGATGTCGGCCAGCCGGGTGAGCAGCGGGGCGGCGAGCACCGCCACGACGGTCATCCCGAGCAGGCCGACGGTCGCCATGGTGATCAGGCGTTGCGCGTACCGGGTGCCGCCGTCGCGGTCCCGCTCCTGGGCCTGCACCAGCAGCGGCACGATCACCGACGTCAGCACGCCGCCGAGCAGCAGCTCGTACACGAGGTTGGGCAGGATGTTCGCGGTGTTGTAGGCGTCGCTGACCAGCCCGACCCCCAGGGCCGCGGCGATGACCACGGTGCGGAGCAGCCCGGTCAGCCGGCTGACCAGGGTGGCCACGGCCATCGTGCCCGCGGCGCGCAGGATGCTGCTGCTGCCGCCGGAGACGCCCTCGCGGCTCTCGGTCTCCTCGTCGGCGTCGTCCAGCGGGCGCATCGCCGGGAAGGCCGGGATGAGCTGGGTGTCGTCGGGCCCGGGGACGAAGCGGCGCGCCCGCGGCGGCGGCACGGGGGGCAGCGCGGTGCGCCGCAGCGGCACCACCTCCGTCACCTGCTCCCGGGCAGGCTCGGGCTGTCGCCGGGGCGGGGCCGGCGGGGGCACCGGCGGCAGGTGACCGGCCGGCGTGGCGCGGGCCCCGGGCGGCGGGGGCAGCTGCCGCGGCGGCACCGCGGGCAGCGGGGGCCGCGCGCCGTCGGCCACGCCGTCGGCCGCCCCGGCGGTCGACGGCGGCGTCGGCACGTTCCGGTACGGCGGCGGGGGCAGCGGGGGGCGCGGGGCGTCCGGTTGGTCCTGCTGCGGGGCGTCGGCGGGGTTCCGGCCGGTCACACCGGGCTCCGGGCCGGTGCGGGGGTCGCCGGGTCGCCCGCGCCGGGGGCCTCCTCGGCCGAGCTCCGGCGACGGGCCAGCAGGAAGCGCACCAGCCGGCGCAGGAAGAGCAGCGCCAGCAGCGCGGCCGCCCCCACCGTGATCGCCAGGGTCACCGGCCCGTAGGCGGTGCTCTTCACCTGCAGCTGGACCGCATCGCCCAGCGGCGCCCCGCTGGGGGTGGTCAGCTGGGCGGTGACCTGGAAGCCGCCGGACTGCTGCACCTCGGCCGGTACCTCCAGGGGGGTCCGGGACCGCGGCTGGAGGACCTGCACCCCGATGTCCTCGGTGGTCAGGCCGACGTTGCCGCGGGCACTCAGCTCCAGCCGCACGGCGACGGCGAAGGGCAGGTCGTTCTGCACGGTGAGCACCAGCGGCGCACTGCTGGAGGCGAGGCTGTAGGTGCCCTCGGCCGGGGAGACGAGGGTGACCTGGTCCTGCAGCCGGAGGAGGGTCTCGTGCACGCGCGCGGCGTGGCGGACGAAGGCCGCGGCGTCGCCGCGCCAGGCCGCGGAGCCGGCGCGGGCGATCGCCGCGTCGTAGCCGGCGAGGGCGGTCGCCGGCTCACCGGAGACGGCGGCGGCGACGTCGTCGCGCACGGCGACCGCGCGGGCGAGCTCGGCCACCCCGGTCGGGGAGAGCCGCTCGGCGTCCCGGGGGACGGCGGGCTCGCCGACCTCGACCGGCGGGCCGACCGCCAGCGAGGACACCGACCCCGCGGCCAGCCAGGGCAGCCTCGCCGTGTCGGTCATCATCGCCGTCATCGTGGCCGGGTCGGGGTCGACCCGGCGGGGCGGGACGACGAGGACGCTCTGGTCCCCCGCGCCGCCCAGCTGCGTGGTGAGGGCGCCCAGCTCGGCCAGGAAGCGCTGCTCCGCCAGCCGGCCGCCGGACGGGTCCGGGTCGGTGGCCGCCCCGGCGACCACCTCGGCGAGCCGGCCGTCGGCGACCAGCGCGGGCAGCGGGCCCTCGGGCGTGCTGACGGTCGCGGCGGCGCCGGCGGCCCGGCCGACGGCCCCGGTCGCCCGGTCGCCCTCGGTGAGCGCACCCTCGGCGAGCACGACCGTCCCGGCCCCGCCCTGGCGGAGGACCGCGAGGGTGTCCGCGCCGGCCGCACCGCCGGCCGGCCAGGCGAGATCGGTGCGCGGGGCCACGTCGAGCACCTCGCGGACGATCGCGGCCCCGGCCCCGGACCCGGTGCCGGCCGCCTCGTCGGCGGTGCTGCCGGTCGCGCTGGCCGGTGCGCCCGCGGAGCCGTCGGTGAGGTCGCCGGCCCCGTCGTCCGGCGGCTGCCGGGCGGTGCCCGCGGGGGTTCCCGGCAGGGTGCGGAGCACCGCGGCCGGCCGGCCGGCGGTGACCAGCGCCTGGGCGTCCACGTCGGCGTAGGGCAGGGCGACCACCGGGTGGTCGTCGGCCAGCCGTCGCAGCCGCTGGAGCAGCGCGGCGGCGTCGGCGCTGCCGGTGCCGGCGCGCGGCTCGGCGTCCGGCGGGTCGACCGTGTAGTCGCCGGCGGCCATCGTCGCGAGCTCCTCCAGCAGCGCCGGGTCGACGGCGAGGGTGACCGGCACCGCCGGCGCGCTGTCGCCCGGGGCGGCGGCCGGCACGCGCTCGAGCTGCTCGAGGGTGGCGAGCGCCCGGTCGAGGCGGCCACCGGAGGCGACCTGGTCGGCCAGCTCGTCGTCGGTGAACGTGCCGGCGGGGCCGCGGTGCGGGCGGTCGGTCAGCGGCCACAGCCAGGCGACGGTCGTGCGGGTGACCGGCTCGGCCGGCTGGGCCACCAGCCAGGTGGACAGGTCCCCGACCCGTTCGGTGAAGCCGTCCGCGCTGGTGGCGTTGACGTTGACCAGCACGCGGTAGACGCCGTCGGCGTCCAGCCGGAGCTCCTCGGCCGGGGTGGTGAAGGAGAAGGCCAGGGTCTGCCCCGGCGCCAGCTCCCCGTCGACCGGCTGGAAGGGGGCGACGACGTTGGTGACGTCGTCCGGGTCGTCGGCGGCCTCGGCCAGCTCGGCCCGGCTGGTGAGCACCTCACCACGCTGCAGCCGCACCGTCAGGTCCGACCAGGTCTCCTCACCGGTGTTCTCCAGCGTGCCGCTGACCTCGACCGCGGCCCCGGGGACCACCGTGCGGGGCTCGATCCGGTCGACGTCCACCACGACCGGCCGCTCGGTGGCCGGGTCCGTCGCCGGGTCCGCCGCCGGGGCGGCGACCGCGGGGGGCGCGAGGAGCCCGCCGAGCACTCCGAGCAGCCCGGTGACCACGCCGGCCCGGGCGCCGGCGCGCCGGAGGGGGCGCGCGGTGCGGGGCTGGCGGTGGCCGTCGGCGCGGCCGGCGGCCCGCCGGCTCACGCGCTGTCGGCCAGCAGGCCCGGGGCCCGCTCGACGAGGGCCCGCTCGTCGGCGTAGGCCAGCCGGCTCCGCAGCTCGGTCAGGGGCACCCAGGCGACCTCGGTGACCTCCACGTCGGCGTCGGACAGCGCGCCGCCGACGGCCCGCAGCAGGAAGTGGTGGACGGTCTTGTGCACGCGCCGCCCGTCGGCGACGAACCAGAAGTCGATGATGCCCAGCGGGGCGACCACCTCACCGAGGATGCCGGTCTCCTCGGCGACCTCGCGGACGGCGGTGTCGGCCGGCGTCTCGCCCTCCTCGATGTGCCCCTTGGGCAGCGACCAGAGCAGGCGGCCACGGCGGTCGGTACGGCCGATCAGGGCCGCGCGCGGGCCGGTGACGTCGTCGTCCGCGACCACCAGACCCCCTGCCGAGGTCTCGTCGACCCGGCGCAGCCGGCGGCCGGGGCGCTGTCGCCCGCCCGTCCCAGCCATGTCAGGAGGGTAGCGCGCGCGCCGGTCCCCGCCCGGTCAGCACTACCCTCGACCGTCGTGTCCGCGCAGCCCCCACCCCGTCGTCCGAGCGAGCCCGTGCCCGCGGCGGTCCAGGAGACCGTGCGCGCGCTGGTCGACGTCACGCCGGTGCTGGCCGAACTGGGCCGCCGGTTCACCGCCGCCGGCTTCTCCGTGCACCTGGTGGGCGGGTCTGTCCGGGACGCGCTGCTCGCCGCCGGGACGGGCGCCCCGGTCCCGCCCGGCGACCTGGACGTGACCACCGACGCCCGTCCCGAGCAGACGCTCGAGCTGCTCCGCGGCTGGGCCGGTTCCACGTGGAACGCCGGGATCGCCTTCGGCACGGTCGGCGCGGAGATCCGCGGGCAGCGGGTGGAGATCACCACCTTCCGGGCCGACCGGTACGACCGGGAGTCCCGCAACCCCGAGGTCGCCTGGGGGTCGTCGCTGGTCGACGACCTCGCCCGGCGGGACTTCACGGTGAACGCGATGGCGGTCTCGCTGGGCCCCGACCGCACCGTCACCGACCCCTTCGGCGGGCTGGGTGACCTGCTGGCCCGCCGGCTGCGCACCCCGGGCGCGGCGGCGGACTCCTTCGCCGACGACCCGCTGCGGATGCTGCGTGCGGTGCGGTTCGTCGCCCAGCTCGGGCTCACCCCGGACGACGAGGTCGTGGGCGCGATGACCGAGATGCACCGGGAGCTGGGCCGGATCACCGCCGAGCGGGTGCAGCACGAGCTCTCCCGGACGCTGCTCAACGACTCCCCGTCGGCGGCGCTCGACCTCTTCGTCTCCACCGGCCTGGCCGACGTCGTGCTGCCGGAGCTCTCCGCGCTGCGGATGGAGATCGACGAGCACCACCAGCACAAGGACGTCTACGCCCACTCGCTGACCGTGCTGGACCAGGCGATCGCGCTGGAGAAGGCCGACCCCGCGGTGCCGGGGCCGGACCTGGTGCTGCGGCTGGCGGCGCTGCTGCACGACATCGGCAAGCCGGCGACCCGCCGCCACGAACCGGGCGGGCGGGTCTCCTTCCACCACCACGAGGTGGTCGGGGCCAAGCTGGTGCGCAAGCGGCTGACCGCGCTGAAGTACCCCAAGGACGTCATCGAGGCGGTCTCCCGGCTCACGTTCCTGCACCTGCGCTTCCACGGCTACGGCCGCGGGGAGTGGACCGACTCCGCGGTCCGGCGGTACGTCACCGACGCCGGGGACCTGCTCCCCCGGCTGCACAAGCTCGTGCGATCGGACTGCACCACGCGCAACCGGCGGCGCGCCGCGGCCCTGTCGGGGACCTACGACTCGCTCGAGGCGCGGATCGCGGAGCTGGCCGAGCAGGAGGACCTGGCGCGGGTCCGGCCGGATCTGGACGGCAACCGCATCATGGCGCTGCTGGGCATCGAGCCGGGTCCGGAGGTCGGCCAGGCCTGGCGGTTCCTCAAGGAGCTGCGCCTGGAGCGCGGCCCGCTGGACCCCGCCGACGCCGAAGCCGAGCTGCTCAGCTGGTGGCGTTCCCGCTCGTAGCCGGCCGGGGCTCCCGGCCGAGCTCGGGCCGCCCTCGGGCACCGGCCGCCGACGGCTGCGGGTGCAGGCTGTCGGGGAAGCGGCGCTGACGGACGGCCCACCAGCGGGCGAACGCAGCTGCGGTGAGCAGGTACCCGGCCCCCACCGCGGCCAGGGCCGCCCAGCTGACCCCGGAGGCGGGCAGCAGGACGGCGCCGGCCAGCAGGGACAGCACGAAGGTGACGTTGAACAGGGTGTCGTAGACGGAGAAGACCCGGCCGCGGAAGTCGTCGTCGATCGACTCCTGCAGGGTGGTGTCCGCGCAGATCTTCACCGCCTGGGCGACGAAGCCCAGGGTGAAGACCGCCGCGACCGTCGTGGCGGGCAGGAAGAGCCCGCCGAGCACGAGCTGCCCGGTGCCGCCGACGACGAGCATCAGGACGATCCACCGCGCCTTGCCCATCCGGCGCACCGCGATCGGCGTGACCACCGCAGCGAGCAGCGTGCCCACCGCGCCCAGGGCCAGCACCTGCCCCAACCCGGCCAGCCCGCCGGGGAACAGCCGGCTGCCGCCGGTGAAGGTGTTCCGGTACAGCAGCAGGACGACCAGCGTGAGCAGGCCGTAGAAGAACCGGTGCACGGCCATCACGGCCAGCACCGCGGCCGCCGGCGGGTGGGCGACCACGTGCCGCGCCCCGGCGACCATCCCGTGCAGCACGTCCCGCGCGCCGGCGCGGGCCTGCAGGGTCTCGTGGTCGGGCCCCAGGTGCCCGCGGGCGAAGCCGGCGACCACGCCCGAGGCGAGCAGGTAGGGCAGCGCGGCGCCGGCGGCGAGCAGCGCGTACCCGCCGTCGCCGGAGCCGGCCAGTGCGGTCGCCACGATCGCCGAGCCGCCGCCGAGCACCGCGGCGACCGCGCCGGCGGTGGTCGACAGCGCGTTGGCCGACACCAGCGTGGGCTCGTCGGCGGTGTGCGGCAGCCCCGCCGACAGCGCGGACAGCACGAACCGGTTGACCGAGACGACCAGCAGGCCCGCCGCGTAGAAGGCGGGCCCGGTCACCCCGGTGAGGATCAGCCCGGCCACGACGGCCACCAGCCCGGCTCGCACCGCGTTCGCCAGCAGCAGCACCTGCCGCCGGCTCCAGCGGTCCAGCCAGACGCCGGCGAAGGGGCCGACCAGCGAGTACGGCAGGAGGAGGACGGCGAACCCGGCGGCGACGTCGACCGGGTCGGCCGCGCGGGAGGGGTTGAACAGCACGGTGCCGGCCAGCGCTGCCTGGAACACCCCGTCGCCGAACTGGCCGGACAGCCGGGTCAGCAGCAGCCGGCGGAAGTCGGGACGGCTGAGCAGGGCACGCACGGTCCCCGCCCCCTGTCCCACGTTCCCCACGGTACGTCGCCCGCCGCAACGACAGCCCACCCCTCAGGTCCTCAGCTGATGCACACTGGAACGCGATGAACCCGGTGCCCACCTCCCCCGATCCCGAGCGCCGTCCCGCCGGCACCCCGGCCGCCGGACGCCGCCGGGGAGCTGCTGTGCCGGCCCTGTCGGTCGGGTGTCTCGACGACGTCCGCCCGGGGTCGCTGCTGGTGGCGATGCCGGCGCTGACCGACCCGACGTTCGCCGGCGCGGTCGTCTACGTGCTCGACCACTCCGACACCGGCACGCTCGGCGTCGTGCTCGGCCGGCCCAGCGAGGTGCGCATCCGCGACGTGCTGCCCGGCTGGTCGGAGCTGGCGGTGGAGCCGGGGGTCTTCCACGTCGGGGGCCCCTGCGAGACCGACACCGCGCTGTGCCTGGGCAGCTGGTCCGGGGACACCCCGCCGGCCGAGGGCAGCGGGCTGCGGCCGGTGGCCGGTGCGGTGCACCTGGTCGACCTGGACGCGGACCCCGAGCCGCTGGCGGGGCAGCTGGACGGGCTGCGGGTCTTCGCCGGTTACGCCGGCTGGTCGTCGGGGCAGCTGGCCACCGAGCTGGCCGAGGGCGCCTGGGCGTGCGTCGCCGGCAGCCCGGCCGACGTGCTCACCGGGTCGACGGGGCCGGAGCTCTGGCGCGCCGTGCTACGGCGGCAGACGGGCCGGCTGGCGGTGCTCTCCACCGCACCGGCCGATCCGTCGGCCAACTGACCGACGCGCCCGCGTGTCGCCTGCCGGAGTCGGCGGGATCCTGGTAGGAAGGGTGCTGCGGGAGGGGGCGGCCTGGGGAAGAGGCCGCCCCCTCCCGTTCTGTCTGCGGTGGGCCCCGTCTAGACGCCCAGCTCGGCGGCGATCTCCGGGTGCTCGGTCGCGCTGAGGGTCTCCTCGTCGGAGGGCAGCCCGATCTCCCGCGGCCCGTGGTCGGACAGCGTGATCGTGACGTCGAACTCCTGGTCGGTGATCCGGCCGACGTACTGCACCAGCAGCTCGCTGTCGGCGGCCACCGCGACCGTCGTCCCCTGGCCGTTGCTGAACGTGGCGGCCAGTTCGCCGTCGATGAGCTGGCTGCTCTGCCAGGTGTACCCGGAGAACGACCGCGGGTCCTGCTCCTGGTCGCTGCCCAGCCGCAGCACCATGGTCAGCAGGACGTCGATCAGCGAGGCGTTGCCGCCGGTGGCCGCGGCGGCCAGCGGCCGGCGCACGTACGAGGCCTCGGGCAGGCCCGCGCCGGTGACCGCATCGGCCAGGCCGGGGACGTCACCGAACCAGATCGACTCCTCGGTGAAGAACAGGGTGCGGGTGTCGTCCGGCCGGCCGTCGTCGAAGGTCGTGACCGCCTGGGCCCGCCCGGCGGGCTCGCGGAAGTCGACCTCGCCGGTGAGGGTCAGCACCGCGCCGTCGGCGTAGGGCGCGGTCACCACGAAGTCCGCGCCGCCCTCCTCGACGTTGCGGGCCAGCAGCTGGGCGAGGACCTCGGACTCGGCGTCGGTCACCGGGTCGCCGGGCGACCGGGGGGTGTCGGAGTCCGACGAGCACCCGGCGAGCAGGGCCAGCAGCAGGCCCAGGACGAGCGCCCGCAGCGCGAGCGCCGGACGGCGGGGGGAGGGCATGGACCACAGGGTAGGAGGAACGACCGAGGGGCCCGGACCATCAGGTCCGGGCCCCTCGGGACGCCTGGCCCCGTCCGGAGGCTCGCCCCGAGCTTGCGAGGGGTGAGAGGGACGGGGTCCTCTCAGTCGCCGCGGATGAAGGCCTCGACCGCGTCGCGGGCCTCGCTGTCGCTGTACTGCACCGGCGGGCTCTTCATGAAGTAGGACGACGCGGACAGGATCGGGCCGCCGATGCCGCGGTCCTTGGCGATCTTCGCCGCGCGGACGGCGTCGATGATGATCCCGGCGGAGTTCGGGGAGTCCCAGACCTCGAGCTTGTACTCCAGGTTCAGCGGGACGTCGCCGAACGCGCGGCCCTCGAGCCGGACGTAGGCCCACTTGCGGTCCGACAGCCACGGCACGTGGTCCGAGGGGCCGATGTGCACGTTGTCCTTGCCCATGTCCCGGTCGACCTGGCTGGTGACGGCCTGGGTCTTGGAGATCTTCTTGGACTCCAGGCGCTCGCGCTCGAGCATGTTCTTGAAGTCCATGTTGCCGCCCACGTTGAGCTGCATGGTGCGGTCCAGCTGCACGCCGCGGTCCTCGAACAGCTTGGCCAGCACCCGGTGGGTGATGGTGGCGCCGACCTGGCTCTTGATGTCGTCACCCACGATCGGCACCCCGGCGGCGGTGAACTTGTCCGCCCACTCCTTGGTCCCGGCGATGAAGACCGGCAGCGCGTTGACGAAGGCGACGCCGGCGTCGATCGCGGCCTGGGCGTAGAACTCCGCGGCCTGCTGGGAGCCGACGGGGAGGTAGCAGACCAGCACGTCGGCGCCGGACTCGCGCAGCGCGGCGACGACGTCGACCGGCGAGTCGTCGGACTCCTCGATGGTCTCCCGGTAGTACTTGCCCAGGCCGTCGAGGGTGGTGCCGCGCTGCACGGTCACGCCCAGCGGCGGGACGTCGCAGATCTTGATGGTGTTGTTCTCGCTGGCGAAGACGGCCTCGGAGAGGTCGCGGCCGACCTTCTTGGCGTCGACGTCGAACGCGGCGACGAACTGGACGTCGGAGACGTGGTACTCGCCGAACCGGACGTGCATGAGGCCGGGGACCGAGGCGGTCTCGTCCGCGTCCTTGTAGTACTCCACCCCCTGGACGAGCGAGGCGGCGCAGTTGCCGACGCCGACGATGGCGACCTTGACCGTGGCCATGGACTGTCTCCCTCCGGTGGACCCGATCCGGGCCCGGGCGATGTGTGCTGACGATGTGCGGGTGGTGCCGTTCAGGTGGTGGGAACGTCGGGCGGTGGGGTGGGTGGTTGCCCAGCCCGGGCGGCGGCGGCGCGGGCGTTGTCGTCCCGCTCGCTGTCGATGAGCTCGGTGAGCCAGCGGACCTCGCGGTCGACGGAGTCCAGGCCGTGCCGCTGCAGCTCGAGGGTGTAGCGGTCCAGTCGCTGCTGGGTGCGGCGCAGCGACTCCATCAGCCGGTCGCGCTGCCGCTCGACCGTGCGGCGCCGGCCCTCCAGGATCCGCAGCCGCACGTCGGCGGCGGTGTGCCGGAAGAAGGCCAGGTGGACGCCGAACCGGCCCTCGTCGTCGTAGGACTCCGGGCCCGCGGAGCTGAGCAGCTCGGCGAACCGCTCCTCGCCCTCGCCGGTGATGGAGTAGACGACCTTGCCGCGCCGGCCGGTGAGGGCCGGGGCGTCGGCGGGCAGCAGCGCCCGCGGGGTCGGGTCGTCGCTGGCGATGAGCCCGACGGCGGCCATCCGCTTCAGCGCCGGGTACAGCGATCCGTAGGAGATGCTCCGCCGTCCGCCGAGCACCGCGGCGAGCTCCTTGCGCAGCTCGTAGCCGTGCATGGGGGACTGGTGGAGCAACCCGAGGATGGCGAGCTCGAGCACGTCGCCTCCTCGTCGTCGCCGGTCGTTCACCGGATCGATGTATCGGGACGATACATCGGGTGGTGGTGACGTCCGCAACTCGAGGCGGGTCGCGGGACGGCACTGCTCGGGCCGCGCGGAGACCTCGCGCGGAGGCCGGCGATGCGTACATTGGCGCCGTGCCCGGACGACGGTCGGTGGTGGACTACGCGTTGCAACGGCGTGCGGTCCTCGCCGCGGTCGCCGCCGGGCGGACCGGCCTGTTCGAGGTGTGCGACGCGACGCCCTACCTGTCGCGGGCGGCGAAGTACCACGGCGAACCGACCGGGGAGCCCTGCCCCGTCTGCCGCCGCGGGCAGCTGGCCCAGGTCAGCTACGTGTACGGCGACGGGCTCGGCCCGGTGTCCGGGCAGGCGAAGACCGGGCGCGAGCTGGCCCGGATGGACGCCGCCCAGGACGAGTTCTCGGTGTACACCGTGGAGGTCTGCCGCGGGTGCGGCTGGAACCACCTGGTGACCTCGTACGTGCTCGGTGCCGAGCCGGTCCCCGGCCGGGCGCCCCGGCGCGCCCGGCGCCGGGCCGCGACCGAGTAGTCACACCAGCCCGCCCTGCCCGTCGGGCCCCACCTGTGGTGCGAGACACCACCGGCGCACAGCTGAAGACGTCATCCTTGGGCTGCCGGCGTACCCGTCGCCGCCCACCACACTCGAGGAAGGGGCCTGCGCGTGCCTCCCCACGACGAGACCGCCCGCGTCTCATCGGGCCCGGTCCGCCGTCCGCCGGCCGCCCGCGCCACCGCCGCCAGCGGCGGCCGCACCACGTCCGCCCGCGGCGGGACCGGCTCTTCCCGGGGCGGGGCGAGCTCCTCCCGTGGGGGCGCCAGCTCCTCCCGCGGGGGCACCAGCGCCCCGCGGTCCGGCACCCCGGGCCGCCCCGCGGGTGCCCGCCCTGCCTCCGGTGGCGGCGGGGGCCGCCCGCCGGGCAACCGGCCCCCGACGGCCAAGGGCGGTCCCGGCGGTGGGGGCGGCAAGCGGAAGCGCACCCCCAAGCAGCGCCGTCGCCGCTGGTACAAGGTCATCGCCGGGGCCTTCCTGAGCATGCTCGTGCTGCTCGGGGTCTTCGTCGGGGTGGTCTACGCCACCACCGAGGTGCCCTCGCCCGAGTCGGTGCAGAACGCGCAGACGACGGTCGTCTACTACTCCGACGGCGTCACCGAGATGGCCCGGTTGGCCGAGGCGGGCGGTAACCGCACCAACGTCGGGCTGGACCAGATCTCGGAGGCGGCCCAGAACGCGATCCTGGCCGCGGAGAACCGGAGCTTCTACACCGACCCGGGCATCTCCTTCACCGGGATCATGCGGGCGGCCTGGAACAACCTGACCGGAGGCTCCACCCAGGGTGGTTCCACGATCACCCAGCAGTACGTGAAGAACGCGTTCCTGAGCTCCGAGCAGACCTTCAGCCGGAAGTTCAAGGAGCTCTTCCTCGCCGTCAAGCTGGACAACGAGTACTCCAAGGAAGAGATCCTGGAGAACTACCTCAACACCATCTACTTCGGCCGCGGCGCCTACGGCATCGAGGCGGCGGCGAACACCTTCTTCGGGGTCAAGGCCGCCGACCTCACCGCCGAGCAGGGTGCCGTGCTCGCCGTCCAGGTGCGCAGCCCCAGCTCCTACGACCCCGAGGCCGACCCCGAGGCCGCGCAGGACCGCTGGGGCCGGGTGCTCGACGGCATGGTCGAGGAGGGCTGGCTGGACGCCGCCGCCCGCGCGGCGGCGCAGTACCCCGCGGTGCGGCCCAACACCGGCTCCAACCTGGGCTACCCGGAGGGGCCGGAGGGGCTGGTGGCCCGGGCCGCCGTGCGCGAGGTGGCGAACATGGGCTACGACTCGGTCGAGTCCTCCGGGCTGCGGATCGTCACCACCCTGGACAAGGGCAAGCAGGACGCCGCCGTGGCCGCGGTCAACGAGGTGATGGCCGGCGAGCCGGACGAACTGCAGGAGGCGCTGGTCGCCGTCGACCCGCGGACCGGCGGGATCGTCGCCTACTACGGCAACGAACGGGGCACGCCCGGCGAGGACGGCAAGGCGATCATCGACTACGCCCAGGCGCAGCGACCGCCGGGCTCGTCGATGAAGCCCTACGTGCTGGCCACCGCCCTGGAGCAGGGGATCGGCGTCGAGGCCCGCCGCGACGGGACGTCGCCGCAGGTCTTCCCGCAGGACCGCACCCAGCCGGTGCGCAACTCGGGCAACGCCCAGTGCGCGGCCTGCACGCTCAAGGAGGCGATGACCAAGTCGCTGAACACCACCTACTACGGCCTCGCGCTGGAGACCGGCCCCACCGAGGTGCGCCAGACCGCGCTCGACGCGACGGGCCTGCCCGAGGTGTGGAGCGGTGGCGCCCTGGACGGCCAGCCGGTGCTCGCCGACGGCAACGGCAACACCGGTGGCGCGATCGGCATCGGCCAGTACGACATGCGCCCGATCGACCAGGCGGTCGGCTTCGCCACCTTCGCCGCCGGCGGTGTGCGGCACGACCCGCACTTCGTCGCGGAGGTCCGGGACAGCACCGGCGCGGTGCTGAAGGCGAACGACGGGTCGGCGAGCGCCTACCAGGCTGTGGAGCCCAACGTGGCCAGCGACGTCACCTTCGCCCTCGAGGACGTCGCCGGCGCCTCCCGGCTGCCGCTGGACGGCAACCGGCCGGTGGCCAGCAAGACCGGCACGCAGGGGCTGGACGACGAGGACAACTCCGACGCCTGGATGGTCGGCTACACCCCGTCGCTCTCGGCGGCGGTGTGGATCGGCACCGGCTCGACCAAGGCGATCAGGAACGTGCAGGGCCGGATCATCTACGGCTCCGGGCTGCCGGGCGAGATCTGGCAGGAGTTCATGAACGCCGCGCTCGCGGGCACGCCGGTGGAGCAGCTGCCCACCCGGCCGCTGATCAAGGGCGACACCGGCGAGGGCGTGCCGGAGCCGACGCCGACGCCGACGCCGACGCAGACCGAGACCGAGACGTCGCAGCCTCCGGTGGAGAGCACCCAGGCCCCGGCTCCCTCGCCGACCGCGCAGGCCACCGGCGCCGCCGAGGCACGCGCGCGGGAGCGGGCCCGGCAGGAGGCCGAGCGGGCGGCGCAGGAGGCCGAGCGGGCCCGGCAGGAGGCGGAGCGGGTCCGGCAGCAGGAGGAGGAGGCAGCGGCGGAGCGAGCGAGGCTGCAGGAACTCTGCGCCCAGCAGCCCTCCCGGCCCGAGTGCGCCCTCGGGGCGTCGATCCCGACCACGGGCAACTGACCCACCCGGGCAGACTGACCGCGTGAACACCCCCTCCACGGGCCCGTCCGTCCCGGCCGACCAGCCGGCGGGCGGGCCCGCGGTCGTTCCCCGGCCGGACCGCGTGGTGCCCACCTGGACCGACCCGGTGGCGATCCAGGCCAGCGAGGCGGTCGGCGGCCCCTGGGGCCGGCACGCCACCACCGGCCGGGCACGCTTCTGGACCCCGTTGCGGGTCTGCCTGCTGTTCACCGTCGTGGTGCTCGCCCTGGCCTGGGCCAAGCAGGCGCCGTGTGCCGACGGGAACTGGAGCGGCTCCCGGCAGTACACGCACCTCTGCTACAGCGACGCCGTCCCGCTGTTCGGCACCCGCGGGCTGTCCGAGGGGCAGGTCCCCTACCTGGACTCCGCCGTCGAGTACCCGGTCCTCACCGGCGGGATGATGCAGCTGGCCGCCGTCGTCGGCCGGGGCTACGACGCGCTGGCCACCGGCTCCGGGCTGCTGCCCGCCCCGGCCCCGGTGCTCACCTTCTACATCGTCACCTGCTTGCTGCTGTCGGTGCTCGCGCTGGTGGTGACCCGGGCGGTCCTGGCGCTCAGCGGCCGCCGGCCCTGGGACGCGGCGATGGTCGCGCTCTCCCCCGTGCTGCTCGTCCACGCCTTCACCAACTGGGACCTGCTGGCCGTCGCGCTCACCACCCTGGGCATGTGGGCGTGGGCCCGGCAGCGCCCGGTGGTGGCCGGCGTGCTGCTGGGGCTGGCGGTGGCGGCGAAGTTCTACCCGCTGATCGTGCTGGGGGTGCTGTTCGCCCTGTGCCTGCGGGCCGGCCGGCTGCGCGCCTGGCTGGTGACCGTCGTCGCCGCCGGGGTCGCCTGGCTGCTGGTCAACGTGCCGGTGGCGCTGGCGGCACCGGAGAACTGGGCCCGCTTCTTCACCCTCAGCGACACCCGCCCGGCCAACCCGGAGTCGGTCTGGGCGTTGCTCATCGACTGGTCCGGGGGCAGCTTCCTCGACGGCCCGCTGGCCGAGGGGCAGGCACCGGAGCAGCTGAACACCGTGGTGGCCGTCGTGCTGCTGCTGGCCGCTGCCGGCGTCTGCTGGCTGGCGCTGGCCGCCCCGCTGCGGCCGCGGCTGCCCCAGCTGGCGTTCCTGCTGGTCGCCGCCTTCCTGCTGCTCAACAAGGTGTACAGCCCGCAGTACGCGCTGTGGCTCCTGCCGCTGGCGGTGCTGGCCCGGCCGCGGTGGCGCTCGCTGCTGGCGTGGCAGGTCACCGAGGCGCTGGTGTGGGCGATGACGATGCTCTACTACCTCGGCTCCGACCAGCACGGTGTGGGCGTCGAGTGGTTCTACACCGCTGTGGTGCTGCGGGACGCCGCGATCGTCGCCCTGATGGTGCTCGTCGTCCGGGAGGTGTGGCAGCCGGACCGGGACCTGGTGCGGCGCAGCTGGTCCGGGGTCGACGACCCGACCGGTGGGGTGCTGGACGGCGCCGTCGACCGGGTCGTGCTGCGCCGTCGGCGGTCCACCGGATCACATCGCGTCCAGGTGCCGCCCCCCGGGTGAGCCGAGCCGTGTCGTCGTTCGCCCGCGGGACCCGCCGGGCCCACTCCTCACGACAGGGCAGCCCGCAGCCGGCTGATCTCCGCCGCGTGCGACGCGGTGTCCCCGGGGGTCTCCAGCACCACCGGGCAGCCCGCCTCCCGGGCCACGTGCAGCAGCAGCTCGACCGGGATCTCGCCGGACGCCAACGGCGCGTGCCGGTCGCGGCCGGAGCCGGCGGCGTCCCGGCTGTTGTTCAGGTGCACGAGGTCGATCCGCCCGGTCACCGCCCGCACGTCGGCGACGACGGTGGACAGGTCCCAGCCCGCCGCCCAGGCGTGGCAGGTGTCGAGCACGAAGCCGGCGCCGAACTCGCCGACCGCATCCCACAGCCGCTCCACCGCGGCCAGCTCGCGGGCCATCGCGTGCTCGCCGCCGGCGGTGTTCTCGATCAGCACCGGCACCCCGAACCCGCCGTCGTCGGCCTGCCGGGCGAACGTCTTGCGCCAGTTGTCGAAGCCGGCGGCCGGATCGTCCTTCGCCAGCACGTGCCCGCCGTGCACCACCATGCCGGCCGCGCCGATCGCCGCCGACGCCGCGGCGTGCTGGCCGAGCAGCTTGCGGCTGGGGATGCGGATCCGGTTGTTGGTGGAGGCGACGTTGAGCACGTAGGGGGCGTGCACGAAGACCGCGACGTCGCCGGCGAGCAGCGCGTCGGCGTCCGGGCGCGGCGTCGGGGCCTGCCAGCCCTGCGGGTCGGCGAGGAAGACCTGGACGGCGTCGGCGTCCAGCTCGGCCGCCCGGGCCAGCGGGCCGCCGTCGTCCAGCTCCCCCGCCTCGGTCAGGCCCGGTCCGACGTGCACGCCGATCAGCTGCTCAGCCACCCGGGGAGCGTAGATCGCCGGTCCGACGGCCGGGTCGGGTCCGGTGCGCTGGTACTGTGGCCGGTGCGCGTCTGTCCTGCTGCCTGCAGGTCCGGCGCGCGACGCGTGTACGACCCTCCTGCTGCAGATGCCCTGCAGCCGCTGAGACCAGAGGAGGTGGGGTTCTCCGTGCGTCACTACGAACTGATGATCATCCTCGACCCTGAGCTCGAGGAGCGGACCATCGCTCCCAGCCTGGACCGTTTCCTGACCGTCGTCACCAACTCCGGTGGCACCGTCAAGACCGAGATCTGGGGCCGCCGCCGGCTGTCCTACGAGATCAAGAAGAACGTCGAGGGCATCTACGCCATCGTCGAGATCCAGGCCGAGCCGGCTGCCGTCGCCGAGCTCGACCGGCAGCTGAACCTCAACGAGTCGGTGCTCCGCACGAAGCTGATGCGGCCCGAGGTCCACTGAGCATGGCCGGCGAGACCGTCATCACCGTCATCGGGAACCTGACGGCCGACCCGGAGCTGCGGTTCACGCCGTCCGGCGCCGCCGTCGCCAACTTCACCGTCGCCTCGACGCCCCGCACCTTCGACCGTCAGTCGCAGGAGTGGAAGGACGGCGAGGCCCTGTTCCTGCGGTGCAACGTCTGGCGTCAGGCGGCGGAGAACGTCGCTGAGTCGCTCACCCGCGGTTCGCGGGTCATCGTCTCGGGGCGCCTGAAGCAGCGCTCGTTCGAGACGAAGGAAGGCGAGAAGCGCACCGTCGTCGAGCTCGAGGTCGACGAGATCGGCCCGAGCCTCCGCTACGCCACGGCCAAGGTCACCCGCGCTGCACGCAGCGAGGGTGGCGGCGGCGGTGGATTCGGTGGCGGCGGCGGTGGCGGTGGCTTCTCCGGCGGCGGCGCGAGCGACCCCTGGTCGACCCCGCCGGCGTCCTCCGACGAACCGCCCTTCTGATGTGAAGGACCCCGCTGCCCCCCACCGCTCGCACGCTCGCGGCGGGCCCCTGCAGCGGGGCCGACAACTCCAGTACTGATCTCCCAGGAGAACCCCAAGTGCCCAAGCCCCCTGTGCGCAAGCCCAAGAAGAAGGTCTGCCAGTTCTGCAAGGACAAGGCGACCTACATCGACTACAAGGACACGACCCTGCTGCGGAAGTTCATCTCCGACCGCGGCAAGATCCGTGCCCGCCGCGTCAGCGGCAACTGCAGCCAGCACCAGCGTGACGTCGCCGTGGCCGTGAAGAACAGCCGCGAGATGGCCCTGCTGCCCTACACCTCCACGGCGCGCTGATCATGAGCACGATGAAGCTGATCCTGACGCAGGAGGTCACCGGTCTCGGGTCCTCCGGCGACACCGTCGAGGTCAAGGGCGGCTACGGTCGCAACTACCTCCTGCCCCGCGGGCTGGCCATCGTCGCCACCCGGGGTGCCGAGAAGCAGGTCGACAGCCTGCGCCGGGCGCGTGCCGCCCGCGACGTCGCGTCGCTGGAAGACGCGCAGTCGATCGCCGCGCGGCTGGGCGGCCTGACCGTCACGCTGCCGGCCCGCGCCGGCGAGGGTGGTCGGCTCTTCGGCCGGATCACCACCGCCGACGTCGCTGCCGCGGTCACCGCCGCCGGTGGCCCGGAGCTCGACCGCCGCCGGATCGAGATCCCCAGCAGCATCAAGACGACGGGCGCCCACACCGTCACGGTGCGGGTGCACCCCGAGGTCTCCGCCACGGTGTCCCTGGACGTCGTCGCCGGCTGATCCAGCCAGCTCGCAGCACTGCCCACGAGGGGCGTCGGACTCCGGTCCGGCGCCCCTCGTGGCGTCTCCGGGGCGGCGCCGGGCGGCGCGTCCACCCGCCGTCCACAAGTCCGCTGCGCGCGGGGGCCGCGGCGGGGCCACCGACCGCGGCTCCGTGTCGACTTCTCCACAGTCTGTGGACATCACGGTGCACAACGGTCCCCCCGGGTGGGGATCCAGGGCCCCCTCCGGTGACCGGGGAGGCGCTCCCCGGACCGTGCGCCGGCGTCGTCCCCGTCGTGCCGGTCGCGGCCGCGACGTGGTGGGGGTCGCGCACCGTTCACCTGCCGGCCGCGCCGCCGCAGCCCGGGAGGGGCGGGCCGGTCGCCGCGGCCGGGCAGCGTCGTGGTCCAGCGGTACGGGTGTGACCAGCGGGAACACCGACGACACGCCGAGGGGCCGCCGCGCCGGGAAAGTGCCGGACTTTCTCCCGTCCACAGGCTGGGTGCGGCTGCGCCGCAGGTGACAGCGGGGTTGCCGGGACGCGACCGGCCGTCGTCCCCCGGGCCGTCCACACGGTGACCACGGTCGTCCACCGATTTGTCCACAAGTTGTGCAGATCGACGTGCACAGCGGTGTTGGACGCGGGGGGCGGCAGCTCCCTAACGTCCTCCCAGCTGCCGCCGGGCACGGAACTGTCGGTGCCCGGCGGTAGCAACGACCCGACGGTCGGCACCCCACGGGTGACTGCCGTCGTGCGGTCAGCACCAGGTGCACAGCAGCAGCCGGTCCCGTCGTGGGCCGGCGGGATGGGGGATCCAGCGTGGCGGTCGTCGACGACATCAGCAGGCCGAGGCCGACGGCTCCGGAGTACGACCGGCAGCCCCCTCAGGACGTCGCCGCCGAGCAGTCGGTGCTCGGCGGCATGCTGATGAGCAAGGACGCGATCGCCGACGTCGTGGAGGTCCTGGCGGGCCCGGACTTCTACCGCCCCGCCCACCAGATCGTCTTCGACGTCATCCTCGACCTCTACGGGCGCGGCGAGCCGGCCGACGCGATCACCGTCGCCGCGGAGCTCAACCGCACCGACCAGCTGTCCAAGATGGGCGGTGCGGTCTACCTGCACACGCTGATCGCCTCCACCCCGACCGCGGCCAACGCCGGCTACTACGCCGCGATCGTCGCCGAGCAGGCGGTGCTGCGGCGGCTGGTCGAGGCCGGCACCCGGGTCGTGCAGCTGGGCTACGGCGCGGCCGGTGGCAAGGGCGACGTCGACGACATCGTCGACCGCGCCCAGCAGGAGATCTACGACGTCACCGAGAAGCGGATGAGCGAGGACTACTCGCGCCTCGAGGACGTCCTGCAGCCGACGATGGACGAGCTGGACGCCATTGCGTCACGGGGCGGAACGGCCCGCGGTGTGCCCACCGGCATCCGCGACCTCGACGAGCTGACCAACGGGCTGCAGGCCGGGCAGATGGTCGTCATCGCGGCCCGTCCGGGTGTCGGCAAGAGCACCCTGGGGCTCGACATCGCCCGGTCGGCCACGGTGCACCACCACATGCCGGCGGTGATCTTCTCGCTCGAGATGAGCAAGCACGAGATCACCATGCGTCTGCTGTCGGCGGAGGCGAAGGTGCCGCTGCACCACATGCGCGCCGGCTCGCTGTCCGACGAGGACTGGTCGAAGCTGGCCCGCCGGATGGGCGAGATCGCCGACGCACCGCTCTACATCGACGACTCACCGAACATGACGATGATGGAGATCCGGGCCAAGGCCCGGCGGCTCAAGCAGCGCAACGACCTCAAGCTCGTGGTCATCGACTACCTGCAGCTGATGACGTCGGGCAAGAAGGTCGAGAGCCGTCAGCAGGAGGTCTCGGAGTTCTCGCGTGCGCTCAAGCTGCTGGCCAAGGAGCTCGAGGTGCCGGTCATCGCGATGAGCCAGCTGAACCGAGGCTCGGAGCAGCGTCAGGACAAGAAGCCGATGCTGTCCGACCTCCGTGAGTCCGGCTCGATCGAGCAGGACGCCGACATGGTGATGATGATCCACCGCGAGGACATGTACGAGAAGGAGTCCCCGCGGGCCGGCGAGGCCGACATCATGCTGGTCAAGCACCGCAACGGCCCGACCGCCAACGTCACCGTCGCCTTCCAGGGCCACTACTCCCGCTTCGTGGACATGGCGAACTGACCGCCGTGCCCGAGCTCGTCGCGCCGACCACCCGGCTGCACTCCGCCTGGCTGGCGGCGCACCGGGAGTGGGGAGCCGGGGTCCACGAGGACGGTGCCGGCCTCCGGCCGGGAGACGAGGTCGAGACCCCGGCGGGGTTCGCGGCCTGGGTGGCGCGGCTGCGGGGTGAGTCCGACCCCACGGTGCCGCTGGCGGAGGGGCGGGTGCACGGCACCTGCTGGTGGATCGTCGAGGACGACACCGTGCTGGGGGCCATCGCGCTGCGCCACCAGCTCAACGACTTCCTGCTCCGGGCCGGCGGCCACATCGGGTACGGCATCCGCCCCTCGGCCCGCCGGCGCGGTCTGGCGACGTGGGCGCTGCGCGAGGTGCTGACCCGGGCTGCCCGGCTGGGGTTTGACCGGGTGCTGATCACCTGCGCCGACGGGAACGTCGCCTCGGCCCGGGTCATCGAGGGGGCCGGCGGCGTGCTGGACGACGTCCGGGACACCGAACTGGGCCGCACCCGCCGGTACTGGGTCCCCACGGTGCCGTCGGACGGCGCGGCGGACTGACCAGCCGATCGGGTGACCTGCCTCAAGGAGCGAACCGGGCTGCCGATCACTTCCGAGAACGTCCGTTCTCGATGAGGAGTGCCCGCATGCTCGAACTGGTTCCTGCCCTGCTCGCCAAGGTCGCCTCGGCCGGCCTGGGCGTGAAGCTGACGGCGGGTGCGGCCGCGGTCGTCGTCGCCGGCGGCGGCACCGCGGTCACCGCGCAGGCGCTCGAGTCGCCGGCCGCCGTGGAGCAGCCCGCTCCGGTGTCCGATGCCCCCGTGCCGTCCACCGCCCCGGAGCCGACCGAGGAGGCGCCGACCACGCCGGTGGACCTCACCGAGGAGCCGGCCACCGAGGAGCCGGCCGCCGAGGAACCCGCCACCGAGGAGCCCGCCACCGAGGAGCCGGCCACCGAGGAGCCGGAGGCCACCGAGGAGACGGTGCCCTCCGACGATGCGGTCGCGCCGGCTCCGCGGAACCACGGCGAGGCGGTCTCCGAGGTCGCCCGCCAGAGCTTCGAGTCCGGACGCGAGCACGGCCAGGCGGTCTCCTCTGCCGCCCGGCAGCACGCCGGCACGAAGAACCCGGCCCCTGCTCCGGCCCCCGCACCGGCACCGGCAGCCGGCGAGGACACCGCGGAGGTGGCTCCGCAGCCGGCCACCGTCGACCAGGCCGGCAACGGCAACGGCAACGGGCGCGGCCGCCAGGGCTGACCCGCCGCGGGGGGGGGGGGGGGGGGGGGGGGGGGGGGGGGGGGGGGGGGGGGGGGGGGGGGCGGCGCGGCGCCGCCCCCCCCCCGCGCGCCCGCGCGGCCGGCCGCGCGGCGGGCGGGGGCGCG